>CAZUWK010000012.1:7593-12186 GCA_964624185.1 uncultured Gammaproteobacteria bacterium
TAAACATTAAGAGGATCATTTTTCTGTTCGATCTTTTTAAGATAGGCGGAGCAAATTTCTAAGGAAGAAACCTGTTTTTTAATTAATTGCCGGCGCCAAGAAAGCAGGGTTTGGCCTTTTTCGTTAAACTTAATCATTATTGACGGTGAAAAACTTTTTTTGGCCTGGTAAAATTTTTTCTCTTGGCAAGCCGGGTTGAGCCTTATCCTCGGCAACAATATTAGTGTTATCGGTAACCTGAAAGGTGGGCGTCTCTTTTTCTAGGTTGCTCATCCGGTCGAGGACAGCAAAATATTTAATGGTTTCTTCTAGCTGGGGGCCAATAGCGGCCTTTTCTTTGGCTCTGATTTTGAGGTTAGCTAATTTTTCCAAGTGATCAACAGAAACAGTTTTTCTTTTTTGACTCATGTTATTAATTTTAACATTTCTTTAAAACAAAAACTGTTGGGAAAAAATGTTTGAGGCCGGGTTCAGTTTTGACAGATCCGGGATCTATCAAGGTTAAGATTTGAGTGGAGTAACCTGAAAGGTGTTCTTTTTGGTAACGCTGACTGTTATTGTTTGGCCGTCTTTAATTTTGCCGTCAACGATCAAGAGGGCAATTTTATCAAGGATGTTGTTTTGAATTAGTCGCTTTAGTGGTCGGGCCCCGTATTGGGGGTCATAACCAAGATTGGCAATTAGTTTTTTGGCTTCTGGGTTAACTTCAAGAGTTAGTTTCCGGTTTTTGGCCAAGTTTTTTTTGATTTGTTCTAGTTGAAGATCAACAATTTGGCTAACTTGAGCCTTGGTTAGTTTTTCAAAGAGAACAATTTGGTCGAGCCGATTGATAAATTCAGGTTTAAAGGTTGCTTCGACCAGCTGGGTGATTTTATCGGCTAAAATTTGTTTGTTGTCTTCTTTTTGAATAATGTCACTGCCTAGATTGGAAGTCATGATGATAATGGTGTTTTGAAAATTAACCGTTCGCCCTTGGGAGTCGGTTAGTCGACCGTCATCAAAAATTTGTAAGAAAAGATTAAAAACATCAGGATGAGCCTTTTCGATTTCATCAAAAAGGATAACACTATAGGGTTTTCGGCGAACTGCCTCAGTTAATTGGCCGCCCTCTTCGTGGCCGATGTAGCCGGGAGGAGAGCCGATTAATCGAGCTACGGTATGTCTTTCTTGATATTCTGACATATCAATTCTAATCATGGCTGATTCGTCGTTGAATAAAACATAGGCTAGGGTTTTAGCCAGTTCAGTTTTGCCCACTCCGGTAGGACCCAAAAATAGAAAGGTGCCGATAGGACGATTCTGGTCACCAATTCCGGCCCGATTTCTTCTAATCGCATTGGCCACTTCCACGACCGCCTCGTCTTGGTTGATAAACCTTTTGTGGATCTCCTCTTCCAGTTTGGCTAATTTTTGAGCCTCAGATTCGACTAAGCGAGTTACCGGAATACCACTCCAGCGGGAAACAACCTGAGCAATTTGTTCTTCGTCAACTTGTTGCTTAATTAGCTTTTCCTCCTCAGGAATTTTGTCCCAGGTAGCTAAAGCCCGGTCCAATTCTTGTTTGGCCTGGGGAATTTGACCATATTTAATTTGGGCCGCTTTTTCTAGGTCGACTGCCTGTTCGGCTCTTTCCTCTTCGATTGCAAGCTGTTCTATTTTTTGGCGGTTGGTTTTGATGGTTTCTAAAATTTCTTTTTGCTGGCTCCATTTGGTCTCTAAGCCTCTTAATTCTTCTTGAGTATCGGCAATAGCCTTTTCTAGTTCTTGAGCCCGGTCTTTATTTTTGTCTTTTTTTACTGCCGCCAGTTCAATTTGGGCCTGCCTTAGCGTGCGTCTTAAATCATCAATTTTTTTAGGCACGCTTTGAATTTCGATGGCTAGGGCGGCGGCGGCTTCATCAATTAAATCAATAGCTTTATCGGGCAAGAAGCGGCTGGAGATATAGCGATTGGATAAGTTGATAGCGGCGATTAGGGCTTCATCAGAAATTCTTACTCCATGATGAAGCTGGTATTTCTCTTTTAGGCCTCGCAAGATTGCCAGGGCATCTTCGTCGGATGGTTCATCGATGGTAATAGGCTGAAAGCGTCGCTCTAGGGCGGCATCTTTTTCGATGTGTTGGCGGTATTCGTTGATAGTAGTGGCGCCAATAGCATGAAGCGTTCCTCGGGCTAGAGCCGGTTTTAACATATTAGAAGCATCCACTGCCCCTTCGGCGCCGCCGGCGCCAACCAGAGTATGAAGTTCATCAATAAAGAGAATATAACGGCCGCCGGCTTTTTCGATTGAGGAGATGACGGCCTTAAGCCGTTCTTCAAATTCGCCTCTGAATTTAGCCCCGGCCAACATCGCCGCTAAATCAAGAGCGATAATTTCTTTGTTTTTTAGTGATTCAGGAACATCGTTGGCAATAATTCTTTGGGCCAAACCCTCGACAATAGCAGTTTTACCCACTCCCGGGTCACCCAAAAGAACCGGATTGTTCTTCCGCCGGCGCGATAAAATTTCCATAATCCGCCTGATTTCTTGATCTCGACCAATTACCGGATCAAGATTGCCCTCTTGGGCCAATTTAGTGAGATTAATAGTAAATTTTTCTAAGGCCTGATATTTGCCTTCGGCGTTTTGTGAATCGGCCCTTTGTCCTTGGCGCTGGTCGGTAAAGGCCTTAACGATTTGGCTTTTTTGCACCCCCTGCCCGATAAGCAACTCTTTGGCCTGGCTATCAACGGTTAACAGGGCCAGAAAAAGATGTTCTGAAGAAATATAATCATCTCCAAAAGAAGCCATTTCTTTTTCTGCTTGGTTAAGAACCTTGGCGGTTTGGGGCGAAGCATAAACTTGCTCGCTTTCGGCGCCAACCTGAGGAAGAGATCGAAGAGCCTTCTGAATCGAATTATTTAGTTTGTTGGTGTCGATTTTGTTTTGGGCCAGGGTCGCGACAGTGACGCCTTCGTTATCGGCCAAAAGAGCGGCTAAAATATGGAGAGGGTCAAGGCTTGGGTGGTGGTTTTCTTGAGCCAGGTTTTGAGCCTCTGATAAAGTTTGTTGAGCCTTGATGGTTAATTTTTCTGGATCAAAAACCATATTGGTATTTTTTTACCTCATTTTTTCCAATTCGGCAATTCGGTCTTCAATGGGCGGGTGAGTATTAAAAAGCTTTGCCAAGCCCGATAGCTTGCCTCGAGAAAAGAAGGGGTTGACAATATAAAAATGAGCGGTGGCGTTATTAGCCGATTGAAGCGGTTGATGGTTTTGGGCCAGTTTCTTTAAAGCGCTAATTAAACCGGATGGTTGTCTGGTTAAAAGGGCGGAACTAGCATCAGCCAAAAACTCCCGGTTTCGGGAAATAGATAGTTGAATTAATTGGCTGATCAGGGGAGATAAAATAACGGCCACCATACCGAAGATAAACAATATTCCCTTGTCTTGATTGCGGTCTTGATTTGGTTGGGAATAGAGAGCAGAGCGAGACAGCATGGCAATCATGCCAATTAAAATCGCCACAATGGCAAAAAGGCGAGTATCTAAATTTTTAATATGAGCAATTTCGTGGCCAATAACACCTTCCAGTTCGGTTTGGTTAAGATTGTTTAATAGGCCCTGAGTAACGCAAATACTGCTATTTTCGGGGTTTCTCCCGGTGGCAAAAGCGTTCATGGCCGGGTCGGGAGCAACATAAATCTTAGGGGTTGGGATTTGAGCGGCTCGAGCCAAGTTCTCGACTGCGCTATAAAGTTTGGGCTCTGCTCTTTTTTTAGCTGGTTTGGCCCTGGCTAGAGCAAGAGCAATTTTATCGCCCTTATAATAGCTGACCAGAGTCGATCCTGAGGCGAAAATAAAAGCCAAAAGCAAACCTATAATCCCCCAATCCAGAACTTGGGAAATTAACCAGCCGGCCAAAATAACAAAAATAAAAAAGCCGGCCATTACCAAGAAGGACTTGGTTCGATTCTGGTCAACTTGCTGATAGACATTAGCCATTGCCGATAATTATAACTAATCCAAAACTTTTTAGCAAGATATGTTATTGATTGCTAATTAACCTCTTTTAATTTTAGGATTAACCATATCTTCTTGACTGACCGAAACGGCTTCTTTAGTGTCGGCCAGTTCCAGACCTTTCTGGGTTTGAAAACCGAACATTTTGGCCACTAAATTGCTGGGAAAACCAAGCACCCGAGCGTTAAAGTTTTGAACCAGATCGATCAGGGTTCTTTTAGCATACATTACTTTATCTTGAGTGTCGCGTAAGTTGTTCTGAGCTTCGATAACCACTTCGGCAGTTTTAAGTTCCGGGTTACTTTCAACTAGAACTTGAATTGAGCCAATGGCCTGCTCTACCTCAGAGGCGGCCCTGATTAATTCTTCCGGGTTATGGTCTTCTCTGGCCCGATTAACATTTTTGCGGGCCTCGGTAATCATCTTATAAACTTCTTTTTCCTGATCGGTGTTGATGGCGATAATATCAGCCACTTGAGGCAGGAATTCAGCCCGTCTTTTTAACTGATTGCCTAGCTCTTCCATTTGGGCCTCGATTCGAGTTTTGGTAACAACAAAAAAGTTGTAAGTTGTAGCGATATAGACAGCCGC
>CAZUWK010000012.1:12286-14839 GCA_964624185.1 uncultured Gammaproteobacteria bacterium
TTCGAGTTTTGGTAACAACAAAAAAGTTGTAAGTTGTAGCGATATAGACAGCCGCACCTAATAAAACTATTACTAAAATCATTTGTTTATCACCTCCATTTTTTTAAGTTTCCTTTTTCATAATAGCAAAATTTTTTTAATTTTGTCTAGAGGAAGAGTGTTAATAACATCGCTTTTTTGAGCCCAGCCCCGACGAGCGGTAAAAACTCCATAGGGCATAAGGGTTAATCGGTTAAGGTCGTGGCTGTCGGTACTAATAACCAGCTTTATTTTTTTCTTAATTGCCTGTCGAATTAGGAAATCGGGTAAGTCAAGTCGTCTTGGGGCGGCATTAATCTCGAGAATTTTTTTATTTTTTTGGCAAAAGGAAAAAATTTTATCCCAGTCGGCTTCTATTTGGGGTCTTTTGTTAATTAGGCGGCAGGTTGGATGAGCCAATATTTTTACTTTGGGGTAAGACAGACCCTTAATTATTCTTTTGGTCATAGCCTCTTTGTCAAGATTAAACCGACTGTGAATACCGACAATAGCAAAGTCAAGATAGGCAAAAGCCTCTTCGGGTATGGCCAGACTGCCATCGGGTCTAATATCAACTTCTAGGCCATTAAAAATAAAGGGTAAATTTTGTAGTCTTTTTTTTGATAACTTATTAGAAGAGTAATTTATTTGTTCAATCCACCTTTTCTTTCTTTTTAAAAGACTAATTATTTCTTTTTTGGTGTGGCCGCTTTGGCTAGGGTTGTGTTCGGTAAAAGCCAAATACTGATATTGGTTTTTTTGGGCCCAGGAAATGATTTTTTTGGCAGAAGCAGTACCCGAATCATGAGATGATTCGATGGTAAAATTAGAATGAATATGGAGGTCGCCTTTGATGTCCCCTGTTTTTATTAATATCGGCAGGCCGTTTGGCTTGCCTTGGAATTGCCGTTTGGCCGCCTCGATTTCTCCGTTGTTTTCTCTTATTTCCGGCGGTATCCATGATAAGCCCAGGAAACGATAAAATGGTTTTTCTTTTGAGAAAGAGACTAGCCGTTTTGTGGTTAGATTTTTAATGCCATATTCGGATAGGCTTAGACCTTTTGTTAGGGCCAGCTCTCTTAGGGCGATGTTGTGATCTTTGGAACCGGTAAAGTGTTGCATCATGGAACCGGCGTGTTTAGGGGCCACTACTCTTAGGTCGACTCGCTTTTTGCTGGTTAGTAAAATACTGGCTGAGGCCTTTTCTCCTTGAGTGAGAATTTTTTTGCTATCGGGGAAATTAACAAAATAACTAATTGCCTCTTTAGGGCTTTTGCTGGTAACGGCGATATCAATGTCACCAACGGTGTCGGCTTTTCGACGCAAGCTTCCCAAGGGGTAAGCGGCTAAAACAGCTTCAGATTTTTTTAAATAGGTGATTATTTTTTGGGCAATCTGGTCTGCCTCGTAAAGAAGCAATCGGGAATTGTTTTTTTGCTGGTCTTGCCAGCGGTTAATGTTGGCTAGGATTTGTTGCTCTTTTTTGACACCAAACCCGGAAATATTTTTAATTTGGCCATTTTGAGCGGCCTGTTTTAGTTGGGTAACGGCGTTATCGGCCGATTTGATTTTTAGGGTTTTCGTTAGCTGATAGGCAGTTTTGGGGCCAATGCCGGGAATAGTCATTAAAGTAAAGACAGGCTTGGGAATGGAGGCGGTAATGTTTTTAAAATCTTGGGACTGGCCGGCGGTAAATATTTGGTTCAGGCTTTGAGCAATGCTTTGACCAATTCCTGGAACAGCTGTCAACTTTTTTTCTTGCCAAAGCCCAACCAGAGGAACGGGGTGTTTTTCAACATTATCGGCGGCTCTTTGAAAAGCGCTAATTCGAAAGTGATCTTCGTTTTTTATCTCTAGGCTAGCGGCAACTTGACGGAGAATTTGGGCAATTTCTTGATTAGTTGGTTGGGACATAAGAGTTAATTTAAGTATAACACTAGTAAAATCAGACTTTAACCGTTTCGTTGACGAGAGGGGGCGGAGCGGTTACAATATAGGTTAATTGGTCGATGGGGCCGTAGCTCAGTTGGTTAGAGCGTCTGCCTGTCACGCAGAAGGTCGCGAGTTCGAGTCTCGTCGGCCCCGCCAAAAATCCTGCCCAAAAACCTAAATTATAAATTAAGGAGGTGAAAACAAGGCAGGAATGACTTTAAAAAATTTCCTCAAGAAAATTAAGCTTTCAGAAAGAACCATTAGCGCTGTTTTAGGTGTTTTGGTTGTTGTTGTTGCCGGAGTTTTACTCTTTAACTTTTTTCAGTCACGAGACGAAATTTCTTTTCTTAACGGAAAAAACGGAGAAGAGGCTACTCAGGAAGAGCAAGAAGAAGCAATTTCTTCTGTTTTACCAACCACTCACAAGGTTAGTCAAGGCGAGAATCTTTGGCGCATTGCCCAAGAATATTATGGTTCTGGCTATAACTGGGTTGACATTGCCCAAACAAACAGCTTAAGGAATGCCGACTTTTTATTAGTTGGTCAGGAGCTACTTATTCCGGATGTGGCCGTTCGTTGGCCAGAAACAGGTTTGGTTGACGA
>CAZUWK010000013.1:0-14776 GCA_964624185.1 uncultured Gammaproteobacteria bacterium
ACAGACTCCTGCAAAAATAGTTTTTGAGGACAATTTTGTTTTAGCGCTTGTTCCTAAAGAAGGGGCGTCAAGAGGCCACACCCTTCTAATTCCCAAATTACATTTCGAAAACATTTTTGATGTTGGTGAAAAGCTATTTGCTCACCTTGCCAAGGTAATAAAAGATTTATCAAAGAAACTGGTAAGAGAAAATAACGCCACCGGGGTAAACATCCTTAACGCTAGTGGAAAAGACATACTGCAATCAATTTTTCATCTGCACTTTCGCTTAGTTCCTCGTTATTAAAACGATGGGTTAGATTTGGGGATTGAGTAAAAATTAATCAATACAAAGTTTTTGGGAAAAAGCGAAAGAAAATTATTAACCGATGAGTGATTTTTTATTGATTTTAAATCAGAAAAAGCGGCTTGTTTTTAGGGAAATTGAGGAATATTTACAGTCTTTTTCTTTTTATCCCGACTATTGCCGGGTGGCTAAGAGGCGTTTTCCTTTAGTTTCTTTTCATCGGCAAATTGTTAGCGATTATCCAAGGCGGCAGGGAAAATATGTGCGCCCCACCCTACTTTTATTAACCACCCAGGCAATGGGCTTTTCCCAAAAGAAAGCTTTAAAAACAGCGGCGGCGATGCAGGTTTCTGAAGATTGGCTTTTGATTCATGATGATATTGAGGATGACTCGTTATCAAGGCGGGGTAAACCGACGCTTCATCAGCTCTACGGTAAGGAGCTGGCGATTAATGCCGGCGACGCCCTGCATATTCTAATGTGGAAAATTTTAGCCGATAATTTTCCCTTAGTGGGTTATAAGAAGGCTTTGGCGGTGGAAGATGAATTTTATCAGATGCTTAGGCGAACCGCTCTTGGCCAAACAGTGGAGATTAAGTGGACTCAAGAAAATCGTCTTGATTTAACCGATAGCGACATTTTCTTTATTTTGGACGGCAAAACTTCCTACTACACCATTGCCGGGCCGATGAGGTTGGGGGCAATTTTAGCCGGCGCCAGTGAGGGTCAGCTAAATCTTCTTTATCAATTTGGCCAATATTTAGGTCGTTGTTTCCAAATTCGTGATGATCTGCTTGATTTAACCTCTGATTTTTCCGGGTTGAAAAAACAGCAGGGCAATGATATCTATGAAGGCAAGCGGACGATAATGTTGGCCCATCTTTTGCGGAATGCCAAGGGTGAAGACAGAAAGAATCTGTTGGAAATTTTAGCTAAGGAGAGGGAGGAGAAGAGTAAGAAAGAGGTTTTTGGGGTTATTGAGATGATGAGAAAGTATGGCAGTCTTGCCTATGGGGAGGAGTTAGCCAAGAAGCTGGCCCAAAAAGCAAGGGATTTTTTTGAAAGAAATTTAGGATTTTTGGCCAAAGAACCGGCCCGTTCCCAGATCAAAATCGGTATTGACTTTATTTTGGAAAGAAGGTATTGAGCGGTAATTGCCCAAAAAAGAGAAGAAGGACTATAATGATAAACATCATTTGAGAATGGCGGGAGAGAAAAAACTTAACCAGTGGCTTGAGGGAATTAAATCTAAGTGGGAAAAAGCGCCTGATTTTAAGGTTCCCCAAGAAAAAATTAAGCACTTAGCGATTATCTGTGATGGTAATCGTCGGGCGGCTAAACAGCAGGGGTTGAACCCTTATTTTGGTCATCGCGCCGGTGTGGAGACAATCCAAGGAGTAGCACGGACTTGCCGAAACTGGGGAATTAAAACCCTTACTTTTTGGGTTTGGTCAACCGAAAATTGGGAGCGGGAGGAAAAGCAGGTAAAATATGTAATGGACTTGGCGGCTCGATTTTTGGCCGATTCTCAGTTGTGGCGGGAGATAGTGGAAAATAAGGTAAAATTTACTCAAATAGGCCGCCGTGATCGCTTGCCGGCAAAAATAAAAGAAACCTTGGTGAGCTTAGAGGAAGAAACAAAAAATTTTTCTGACTACCGGCTGAATTTAGCGATGGACTATGGGGGCTTAGATGAGATAGGGCGGGCGATTGCCAAAATTATTATGGTGACGCATAAAAGTGAGGATATTTTAGAAAAAATTACTAAAAATCCTCAACTAATATTTAATTATTTAGACACCGCCGGTCAAGCCTTGCCCGATTTGGTGATAAGAACTGGAGTTAGTCGTGGCGAATTGCCTCATACCAGCGGCTTTTTACCCTTGCAGTCTGCTTATGCTTGCTGGTCTTTCTTGCCGATCCATTTCCCCAATTTATCTCCTCAAGATTTGCTTTTAGAAATTCAGAACTTTTTAAGTTACCGGCGGCGCTTTGGAAGGTAAAATAAAAAACTTCCTGGAGTGTGTAACAAATTTTTTCACAAAATTTTTCTAAAGCCTTGGGAAAGGAGAATCCTTGGAGGCACAAAGAAATCAATAAAATTTCACTTGTTCTTTCTGGTGGCGGGATCTGATCCGGAGAAAATTCAAGTTCTGTTTGCCAACTATAGGGATTAAAAGTAAAAGCAGTATTTTGGGAATGATCAATAAGAAGGGCCGGATCATGGTTTTTTCGATATTGCTTCAAACAGTTATGCCAGAGTCTTTGATTGGTCAAGTAATTGGCCAAGATAGGATAACCTTCTTTTAGATTGGAAGGAACTAAGAGGGCTTCTTGATTGAAAACAAAATAGGTTTGGCTTTCTCTATTAAATTCTGGTTCATCCTTGGAAGGTAATTTTTCTTTGTTCATTGTGTTTTAAGCGAAAACTTTTTCTGGTGGGAAAAGATCGGTTTTATCTGAAAGGGATGACCATCTGGCCTGAAGTTGCAAATGAAGAGCGACCAAGTCTTCTTCGCTTAAATCGTATTTTCCCCCCTCGACGATAGCTAATGTTTCGTCGAAGGAAGGAATTTCTTCCGTTAGGGAAGAAGGGGTTTTTTGGGTTTTTAAAAATTTGTCGGCTTGGCTAGTTTTAAGGCTTTGGATTAGACCGTAAAGGAAGGAATAGGCCTCTCTTTGTTGATGGGGGTTCCCCTGGAGTTTGACAATGACCTGGTTTTCCTTAACCGATACTCCCAAAGCCTGATCTCTTTTTTTGAGGTTTTCTAAGGTTTGAGCAGGAATTCTTAAAGTTAAAGCGGCCTCTTCTAAGGGAAGAGCGATTGTTGTTCCCGATTGTCCTTGGTCAATAGCTTCTTTTATGTTTTTTAGATGTCGGCTGGCTTGTTGCATTCTTTCTGGTCCACCCCGGGTCATATAACCTATATTTTATCATGAAATAAAAATTGTTTAGTGGTATACTCAGTATTAGAAGATTTTCCCCTAGCATGAATAAAGAATATTATCGGTCGTTTGATCCGGAGAGAGATTTTACTCGGGCGGTGATGGAGTTGGAAGAGTTAGAAAATAGCGGCTTAGGAGTTGATAAGGCCAAGGAGGCTCTTTTTAAGAAACGCCTTGAGCAAATTAACCGCTATCGTTTTAAAGAACATCAAATAATTCTTCCTCAAAAAAAATAAACGGCAAATTGGTAAAAACTTATTGCCCTAATTTTTGCCTGTTTTACCGATAAGGTATACTAACCATAACTTATGATTGATCGTTATAGCGCTGTTTGGCTGTCGCACTCGTCAATTAGCGATTTTGGTAATTGCCCTCGGGCTTATTTTTTAAAACATGTTTATCGGGACCCCAAAAATGGTCACAAAATAAGGCTGGTATCGGCTCCTCTGAGTTTGGGTCAAGCGGTTCACGAAACGATTGAGGAGATTTCCGCTCTTCCCAAAGAAAAACGTTTTGATCAGCCCTTGATGACTCGCTTTGAAAAGATTTGGCAGAAATTTTCCGGACTTCGAGGTGGATTTGCTAACCCCAAAATGGAGAGCCGTTATCAGCAGAGAGGCCGAGAGATGATTGCCAGAATAACCGAATATCCGGGCCCCCTAAAAGAATTGGCGGTAAAGATTAATTTAGACTTGCCCCATTTTTGGTTATCTAAGACCGACAATTTAATTCTTTGCGGTAAAATTGACTGGTTGGAATATTTACCGGACGAGGACGCAGTTGCTATTATTGACTTTAAGACCGGTAAAGGAACCGAAGAAGAGGGTTCTCTACAACTGCCAATTTATCAACTAATTGCCCAAGAATGTCAGGAAAGACCGGTAAGACGAGCCTCTTTTTGGTATTTAGATCGTCAAAATTACCCTCAGCCGGTGGATTTGCCTAATCAGGAAAAAACCAGAGAAAAGCTAATAAAGATTGGTAAGAAAATTCGCTTGGCTCGTCAAGTGGATCGTTTTCTTTGTCCTCAAGGTGATTTTGGCTGTCCACATTGCGCCCCCTTTGAGGCGGTTATTTCCGGTCAAGGGAAACTGGTTGGAACTGATGATTTTGGTTATGATCTTTATTTTTTAGAAGAATTCAAAAATCAAAAAGGACCCAGTAGCCGCCTTCTCTAGTTCTTGCCAGTAGGAGTCGGGAAAAATTCCCCTTGACGGGACAGGGGGTCTTTTTGTATAGTCTTAGCCATGGCCGATTCCCAAAATGACATCACTTCCCTGGCTCTAGAAGGTAAAATCAGACGAACCCATATTTTAATTGAAGAGGCTAAGGAAAAACTGAAAGAACAACGCGATATGTTCAAGGACGCTTTTGAAAACGACCCTGTTTATCAGGATCATCAAGGCAAGCACGAAGAGGCTAAGGGAATTCTTTTGGCCACCAAGAAACAAATTTTAAAAGATCCGGCCGTGGCCTCAATGGAGGAGAGAATCAAAGAAATGCGTTTGGCCCTAGGGCAACTGCAAGACTCTTTATCAGAAGACCTTCAGGAATATCAAAACCTGACCGGTGAAAAAGTGATTGAGGTTGATGAGGGGCGGTTAATGGAGATTGTCAGTAAGGCGAAATTGGTCAGACACTCATAATTTTTTTATGAAAAAGTTAAATTTCGTTGTCGGGTCGGTTGTTTTATTAGTTTTAGTGGGGCTTGGTTTTGCTCTTCGGCCCCAGGGAGAAATAATTCCCGGCCAAAGTGATTTTTTAACCGAAGGTGGAAATCGCCAAGATTCTGACCACCTTTCTTTGTCGACAGATATTGTGTCTGAGCAAGAGACGGTAGATCAAGAAATGAATAATAATCAAAAGCAAACCAGTTGGCCGACACCGCCCGATCAAACTATTAATCCAGATTTGGACTATCGGGCTATTTTGACAACTTCGGCCGGGATAATTACCATCGATTTATTAGAAAAGGAAACGCCCATAACCGTTAACAACTTTGTCTTTTTGGCCAATGAAGGCTTTTACGAGGGGATCATCTTTCATCGAGTCATTGAAGGGTTTATGATTCAGGGCGGTTGTCCCAAGGGGGATGGTACTGGTAGCCCGGGTTACCAGTTTGCCGATGAACCATTTGAGGGTCAATACCTTCGAGGAACGGTGGCCATGGCCAATGCCGGCCCCAACACTAACGGCAGTCAATTTTTTATTATGCATCAGGATAATGACTTGCCCCCTAATTATGTTATTTTCGGTCAGGTTGTTGAGGGAATAGAAACAGTTGATGAAATTGCCTCAAGTCCGGTTCGGCCCAGCCCGAATGGGGAAACCTCTTCACCGGTTAATCCGGCCACCATCACCGGAGTAGAAATTATTACCCGCTAATTTTCTTCCATTATTTTTTTTGTTTTCTTTGTCCACTCCCGGAGTGGACGTGCCTGCCACTCCGGGAGTGGACAAAAAGAAGAGCTTTTTGGCGGCATTTGCTATACTAATAATTATTATGGTTTTGGGGATTGACCCGGGTTTGGCTTCTTGCGGTTGGGCAATTTTGCCCAATAATAAAACTTTATCTGTTTGCGGTTGTTTGACAACTAAAAAGACGGATGATTTAGCCGATCGACTGAGCCAACTTTACCAACAGGTTATTAATCTTTGTCAAAAATATCAGGTTGAGGAATTAGCAATTGAGTCGCTTTTTTTTGCCAAAAACACTAAAACGGCCTTTTTGGTTGCCCAGGCGATGGGGGCGATTAAGGCCGCCGCCCATCAATCGGGAGCAAGAGTTTTTGAATATACTCCCTTGCAAATCAAAATTGCCCTTACCGGTTATGGCCGGGCCGATAAGAATCAGGTGGTGAGCATGGTTAGGCAAGAACTGGGAGAAAACAATCAGCTGGCCAACAATCACGCCGCTGATGCTGTTGCCGCCGCCCTAACCCATCTTTTTACAATGAAGAAAGACCAACTAATATGATTAGCTCTTTAACGGGAACAATTAATTTTAAAAATCTTCGAGGAGTAGAAATTTTGGCCGGCCAAGTTGGTTATTGGGTTTTGGTTCCGGCTAATTTAATTACCAGCCTGGAGATTGGTGAAAAAGCGACTCTTTATACCAGCCTGGTAGTTGGCGAAAGGGCGATTGATCTTTATGGTTTTTCTTCCCGAAACCAAGTAAGAATTTTTACCATGTTAACTTCTGTTTCCGGGATTGGTCCGCGAACAGCCTTGCCGATTTTTAATAATCACGATGGGGAAGAAATCGAGGCCGCCATTGACAAGGCTGATGTGGCCTTTTTTCAGGCCATTAAAGGAATTGGCAAAAAAACCGCCCAAAGATTAATTGTTGATTTAAGATCGGTTTTGGATCAGGATCGAGCTCGAGAAGAAAAGGAGGCCGAGATTAAGGAGCCAACCGTTTATCAGGCCCTTATTCAGCTTGGTTTTAGTAAAGAAGAAATCCGTTTAATCGTTAATAAAATTGACCCCTCTCAAGAAGAAGAGGAAAAAATTGCCCAAGCCTTAAAGCTTTTATCCAGTAATGACTAAAAAAAATTCTCATCAAGATCAATCAGAGAAAGAGCTTCTTGATAGCCTGCGCCCCAAAACTCTAGCCGCTTTTATTGGTCAAACAGCCCTAAAAGAGCAGTTAAAAATTTTTATTTTGGCCGCCAAACAAAGAAAAGAACCTCTAGAACATGTTTTGTTTTATGGGCCGCCGGGTTTGGGCAAAACTACCCTGGCTTGTATTTTGGCCCGGGAAATGGCCACTGACATTAAAATTATCTCTGGCCCGGCTCTGTCTCGGGCGGGGGATTTGGCCGCCATTTTAACTAATCTTAAAGAAGGCGATATTTTATTTATTGATGAGATTCACCGGCTTAACAAGATAGTGGAGGAAACTCTTTATCCGGCCATGGAAGATTATGCTTTAGATATCATTGTCGGCAAAGGCCCTTCAGCCCGATCAATTAGATTGAAATTAAAGCGTTTTACTGTGGTTGGGGCAACCACGCGTATTGGTTTAATTTCCTCGCCGATGCGAGATCGATTTGGCTTGGTTCATAAGCTAGACTTTTACCGGCCGGAAAATTTAGTCGAAATTATTATTAATTCCGCTTTAGTTTTAGCAATTAACATTGACTATGAGGGGGCGCTGGAAATTGCCCGCCGATCTCGAGGAACGCCCCGGATTGCCAATCGACTGTTAAAGCGGGTTCGTGACTTTGCTCAAGTTAAAGGCAATGGCAAAATTGATAAAAAAACGGCTCAAAAGGCTTTGGACGATCTTGATATTGATCAAATTGGCTTAACCGGAGTTGATCGAAAATTGTTAAAATTGATTATTAATAATTATCAGGGCGGGCCGGTGGGCATTGAGAATTTAGGAGCTGGATTAGTTGAAGATACCGGAACAATTGTCGATGTTTATGAACCTTATTTGATGAAATTAGGTTTTTTGAAACGGACCTCTCGAGGTCGGGTAGCAACTGACCGAGCCAAAAAACACTTAAAAATATCTGATAATCAGAAACGTTTGGTCTGACTTTTTTACCCCCTCTTGGCTAAATGCTAAAATATCCTATAAAGTATGTCTTTTTGGGAAAATTTATCAAGTCCGATTATTGGCCTGGCTCCTATGGATGGGATTACTGATGAGCCAATGCGTCAAATTACCGCTCAATACGGCCAGCCGGGGGTGATTTTTACCGAGTTTGTTAATGTTGAATATGCCGCCGCTCGTCCGGAAAAGATTTTTAACCGCTTTTGGTATTCTTCTCGCCAAAGACCTATTGTGGCCCAGCTTTCCGGAGTCAACCCGAATCTTTTTTATCAATTAGCTTTTATTGCCGCCTACTTAGGATTTGACGGGGTTGATATTAATATGGGTTGTCCGGTCAAAAGCGTTACTGCTCGGGGTGGCGGGGCTAGGTTAATTAATAATCGGCCCCTTGCCAAAGAATTGGTTTTGGCCGCCAAAAAAGGCCTGGACGATTGGCAACAGGGTAAAAAAATTACCGAGGTGGCTGATGCCGGGTTAGTAACGGCCGCCAAAGCAGTCCAAAAGAAAAATTATCAGCGGGGAAGCAAAAAAAATCAAAAAATAGCCCCGGCTTTATCGATAAAGACCCGGCCCGGGGTTAACCGGCCTCTAGTAGAAGATTGGCTGGCTTTTTTGTTAGAACTACCGATTGAGGCCTTAACTGTTCATGGTCGGCTATTGTCGGCTGCTCATTCGGGGCCGGTGGATTGGGAGAGTTTGGGTCAGGCCGCCCTGATTGCCCACCAGAATAAAAAAATATTGATTGGCAACGGTGGTGTTAGTTCTTTTAGGCAGGGCCAGAAAATTAGCCAAAAATATTATTTGGACGGGGTTTTAGTTGGTCGGGCCGCCTTAGGCAACCCCTGGGTTTTTGCCGACAGGGTGCCTAACAAGGAAGAAAGACTTTTGGTAATGATGAAACACGCTCGTTATTTTGTCGAGTGCTTTGGTCAAGAAAACTTTATCATTTTACGCAAGCACCTGGCTTGGTATGCCGCCGGTTTTTTCGGGGCCAAGAAGTTAAGAAGTCGACTGGTAAGGGCCACTAGTTTAGCAGAAGTAAAAAAAATCCTTAATTCCTTCACGATTCCGGATCGTGAAGACAAGGCTAATGGCTAAATTGTTTCCTGGCGATATTGTTTTGTTACAAGGAGGAGATCCTTCGGACTTCGTCCTCAGGATGACGAGGAGAGAGAGGGCCAGGATGATGGGAAAAAGAAGACAGCCCCAGGATGACATTGTTTCCACCTTACAGGTGGAGAGGGGGGAGGTGTAAGAAAGACAATCTTGTTTTTGTTTTAGGGTCATTTGCGGGTTTTGGTTAATTAGCTAGGGGCATTTTTTAGAGTTTTTCTACAGGTTTGAACCTACCAGACCCCTGGGGTCAGATAGGTTCAGACCTGTAGGGTTTACCTTCTTGATAGTTTTTTTCTTGCCTAAAATGGTCGATTAGTTTATTATTAAACCCGATATGGCTAAAATTTCTATTGCCGATTTTAAAGTTGGCGAAGCCTTTATTTTTCGTGGCGATCCATTTGTAGTTTTATCGGTTCGGGCGAAACACTTAGGTCGAGGTGGGGCGATTTATCGGACTAAAATAAAAAATCTTCAAACTGATGCCACCCTAGAGGAAGCCTTTAGGCCCACCGATAAATTTGAGACCGTGGATTTGTCTTTAGAAACTATGAGTTTTATGTATCGGGCTGGGGATGAGGCTTTTTTTATGCATCCTCGAACCTATGATCAAGTCAGCTTGTTAATAAAAAAAATTGGCGATTTTGCCAAATTTTTGAAAGAGGGAGAAAATTATCGTTTGCAATTTATTGCCGATGAACCGGTGGGAATTTTACCGCCGGCCAAGGTTAAGCGGCGAGTTATCCAGGCTCCGGAAGCAGTGGCCGGCAATACTGCCCAAGCGGCGACTAAAAAAGTCACTATTGAGGGGGGAGTTCAAATCGAAACTCCGCTTTTTATTAGGGCCGACGATATTATTATTATTAGGACCGAGGACGAAACTTATGTTAGCAAAGCTCAAGAGGCAGGCAAATAACTTTTTTTATGTTGAACCCCGATCTTAAAAGTCAGGTTCTGTCGGTTTCTCAGTTTAATCAATTAATTGACGAAATCATTTCTCCTCTTCAGGTTATTGTTGAAGGCGAACTATCCCAAATTAACACTAATTCTGGCCGTTGGTTTTTTGCCACTCTAAAAGATAACCAGGCCAGTGTTAGCATCTTTTCCCCCTTGGGTCGAATTCCCAATTGGCAAGTTTTACAAGAGGGGATGAGAATTCGGGTTGATGGTTGGCCAAAAATTTATCAAAAAACCGGTCGATTTTCCTTGTTTGCTCGTTCAATTGCTCCGGCCGGAAGGGGAGCCCTAAAAGAAGCCTATGAAAAACTAAAGCAAGACCTAGAGGCCTTGGGCTATTTTGATCCGACCCGAAAAAGGCCCTTACCGCAAATAATCAGAAGAGTTGGCCTAATAACTGCTCCTGGATCACGAGCCTACTCTGATTTTGTTAGTGTTTTGGCCGATCAACAATCGGGGATAAGAGTTGATTTTTATCCGGTTTTAGTTCAGGGTGATGAGGCGATTAACCAAATTGTTCAAGCCCTAGATTTCTTTAATCAAAGAACCGCAAAGTATGACCTGTTGGTTTTAACTCGAGGCGGGGGAAGCTTGGAAGACCTGTTACCTTTTAATAGTCGGGTGGTGGCGGAAGCAGTTTACGGGGCCAAAGTGCCGCTTTTGGCGGCTATTGGCCATGAGGCCGACGATTGTCTAATCGATTTGGTGGCTGATTTTCGGTCATCCACCCCAACAGCGGCAGCCCAAATGATCAATCAACATCAGAAAGAGGTTCTATTGACAATTGACAACCTAGCCCAGAGGCTAGTTGATTCTTATCAGAGTCAAATTTTGGTTCAGAAAGACAATTTAGCTAATCTTGCCAACAGGCTAACTTTTTATTATCAAAATCAATTTCAGGAATCAGCCATATTATTGGCCCGTTTTGCCAGCGGCATTAATTCTTTTTTGCATCAAATTCAAACCCGACAAAAAGCGCGGCATTCCTTAGAAAAGTTATTATTAAGCTATGACCACCGGGCGATTTTAAAGCGGGGTTTTACTCTAACCCTGGATGAACGTGCTAAAATAATTAAGAGTCCAAGTAAAGTTTCTATCGGTGATAAAATTACTACTCGTTTTTATCGAGGGCAACTTGTCTCCGAAGTTAAAAATAAATAATGAACGCTAAAACAAATAAAAAAAGCTTATCGGCCGCCTTTGGGGAACTAGAAAAAATCGTTGAAGAATTTGAAAATGAGACGGTTGATTTAGAGGGGGGAATTGTTAAATTAGAAAAAGGTCTAGAGTTGGCCGCATTTTTAAAAAAACAATTATCAGAAATGGAAAATAAGGTTGTTGAGATTAAGCAAAAATATCAATCAATTGACGATTAGCAGATTTTATGTTAGACTGCTAAATAATTAGCCGAAGCACATAGGATATAACAAGACTCAAGCTTAACAAGAAAAGTGGCGATAATGTTACCTTGCCATATTTTCGAAACAGACTTCATCATTTAATCATTGGCTGTTTGGTTGTTTTTGGTTTGGAAATTGGAATTTAATTAGAAATTAGAAATTAGGATTTAGAAGTTCAAAAAATTTGAAGAATTTTTATTGTGTCTTTAATTTTAAAGCCAGAAAGGAAAAAACCAGCTGAAAAAGAAGTGGTCGTGGTGGCTCTTAGGGATACGGTAGTTTTTCCTGGTAGTGAAGCGACTCTAACCTTTGGCCGGACCCAATCGGTTGAGGCCATTAGCTGGGCCCACAAAGAAAAAGAAAAAGTTTTCCTGGTTTGTCAGAAAAACCCGCGTATTAATAACCCCAGCCAAAACGACCTTTACCGGGTGGGTACGATTGTTGAATTAGAAAACGTTTTACGTTCCGGCAAGGCAATTTATGTCATTGTCCGGGGCCTGGATCGGGCCAGGTTAGATAGTTTATCAAAAGATAAACCTTTTTTGATTGGTAAAATTACCCCTTTGCCAGACGCAGAAATCAGTTCAAGTGAAGACATTCATACCTTGGCCGGGCTTCTTGTTGAACAATTAAGAAAAGCCATAGCCTTGGGAAAAATAATTGATCCTCAGGTTTTGGGTGATCTGTCTTCGAAAAATCCTCAGGAGCTAGTTAATCGAGTGGCTATGACTTTGGAAATTGCCGGCAAGGATAAACAATCTCTTTTGGAGATTGACGATTTAGCCAGGCGAGCCAAAAAAACCATTGAATATTTAGCTCAGGAAATTAAAGTTTTGGAACTGGATCAGCAGATTAGTTCCAAAGCTCAAGACAAATTTGACAAATCAATGAGAGAGGCAATTTTAAGACAGCGTCGAGAAATGATTGATCGGGAATTAGGCAAGATGGGGGGGGCTAAGGCTACCGATCCGGAAATTGAAAAATTAAGAAAAAAAATTATTGGGAGTAAAATGCCCAAAAAAGTGGCCGAAAAAGCCAAATCCGAATTGTCCCGATTAGCTAAGATGTCGCCCATGAATCCGGAAAGCGGTTATATTTATTCTTACCTGGAGTGGCTGACCGATATCCCCTGGGCTAAAAAATCGAAAAGCAATCTTGACATCAAAAAAGCCCAAAAAATTCTTGATCAGGACCATTATGGTTTGGAAAAGATTAAAGAACGAATTTTGGAGCACCTAGCAGTAATTCAATTGCAGGACAAGCAAAAGGAAAACGTTTCTTCGCCAACCATTCTTTGTTTTATCGGTCCGCCAGGAGTGGGCAAAACCTCGGTTGGCAAATCGATTGCTCGAGCTATGGGCAGAAAATTTACCCGGGTTTCCTTGGGTGGTCTTCGAGATGAGGCGGAAATTAGAGGCCATCGACGCACTTATGTTGGCGCGCTCCCTGGTCGTCTAATTCAGGGTATGAAAGAAGCCGGAACCATTAACCCGGTTTTTATGTTGGATGAAATTGATAAGGTGGGTAATGATTTTCGTGGTGATCCTTCAGCGGCCCTATTGGAGGCCTTGGACCCGGAGCAAAACAAAGAATTTTCTGATCATTATTTAGGGGTGCCTTATGATTTGTCCCAAGTTTTCTTTATTACTACCGGCAATGTTTTAGATACAATTCCGCCCGCCCTTCGTGATCGGATGGAAATAATTCGTTTTCCTGGTTATACCGATGAAGAAAAATATCATATTGCCAAGGACTATCTTTGGTCAAAAGAGGCTCAGGGGCGGGGGTTGGGTAAAAATAAATTTGAGCCAACTACGGCGGCCTATATTGAAATAATCGATCGTTATACTCGAGAAGCGGGGGTTCGTCAACTGCAAAGAGAAATGGCTCGCCTAGCCAGAAAGCTAGCCAGAAAAATTGCCGAAGGCAAAAAAGTTAGCAAAAGAATTACTGTTGCTCAAGTTCGCTCTTTGTTTGGACCGGCTCAATTTTCCAAAGTCACCGCCGACAGTCAAGACGAAGTCGGCAAGGCAACTGGTTTGGCCTGGACTCAGGCCGGTGGAGAGATTTTATTTATTGAAGTGGCCTTAATGCCCGGTAAGGGTAAGATTTTATTAACCGGAAAACTAGGCGAAGTGATGAAGGAATCTTGCCAGGCGGCTATTTCTTATGTTCGTTCCCACTGGCAAACCTACAAGTTAGACAAAGATTTTGCTGAAAAAATTGATATTCATGTTCATGTTCCGGAGGGGGCTGTTCCCAAAGATGGCCCTTCTGCTGGGGTTGCTATTGCCTCAGCGGTGATTTCAGCTCTGACTGACAAACCTCTCAAACACGATGTCGGTATGACTGGCGAAATTACTCTCCGGGGCCGGGTTCTGGAGATTGGTGGTGTTAAGGAAAAGGTTTTGGCCGCTCATCGAGCCGGTTTGAAAACGGTAATTTTGCCTAAAAATAACAAGAAAGACTTGGAAGATATCCCGACCAAAATTAAAAAAGAAATGAAGTTTGTTTTTGCCGATCAATTGGATCAGGTTCTTAAAGAAGCCTTGGTTTTTAGAAGAAAACAAAGAACCACTAAAAAATAATTAAACTCGTTTTACAAAAAAATCCCCTAGTTTTGGAAAGGAGAATCCTTGGAGGCACAAGTTGGTTAAGGTTTGTGAAAAATATCTTGATAATCGATATTGATGAGGGTATAATATTATTATGGGTCTTATTTTAAGAAGATCTGTCTTTTTAAGCAAAAAAAACTGACCGGAAAGCCGGTCGGGGTGTTTTTTTGTTTGAACTTTTATAAATAGGCAGCAGGAAGATTTTTTAGGAGGAGCAATGAAGAAAGAGGGGGGCAATCATGAGGAGCATGGTAGTCGTTGGTCTGATAGTGGTTGTCTTAATCATTTTTTTATTGTTTTCTCGTCCTCTTCCGGAGGGAACGAGGGTGATTATTAATGGCAAGGGCTATTATAATCCTCTCTGTCTCAGCAGTTTCAGGCACGAGAGCTGGTCGGCCAGTCAGCGCAAGCAATATTGCCAGGCTACCCTGGTGGAAGGAGCCGAAGGCGTTATTAGCGCCGGCGGCGACTACGAAACACACTGCGTTGGCCGAGGTGAATTGCCTGGTCTTTCTTATAGGGTAGTTTTTACTACTGCTTTAGGTAATCAGAGAACCTTGTGGTTTTCTGGCGATTCCTTGGAGGAGATTATTGACTAGAACAGGAGGGGGGCCGTGTTCAAAACTTCGCGTTTTAACGCGACCCCCCTCAACCGTTTTTCAATTTTCCCTGCTGCCTTTTTTCTTTTTTAAAACCTTCTTTGGGAGAGATTCCGGATCTATCCGGTTTGCTTGTGGGGAGTTTTTTTGTAGCCCCAGCGAGAATCCCACCTGATCTTAGACATTCGCCTTTTCAATACTATTCGTATACGGCTCATGTTGCGATTGTTGGTGGGCGCGGCGAAGACGACAAGGGTCGTTTTCTTGCCTTGTTGATTGGTGTAATAACACCACGG
>CAZUWK010000014.1:0-13701 GCA_964624185.1 uncultured Gammaproteobacteria bacterium
TAATAAATTTTATTGTTAGATTGCTACATTGCTAAATTGCTATTTTGCTCTTGAGATGAAAACAAACTAAAAAACAATCTAACAATATAACCATTTAACAATTATTGTTTTAATCAAATATCGGTCTTATATACTCCCACGGGCTTTGCCTGTGATCTTGACCCTATCTTGAAACAAAACTAAAATTATTCTAATTGACCTAAAGTTTAATAAATCCGAAACCCTAAATCCTAAACTCTAAACAAACAATAATGAATCAAATTTCAAACCACAAACAACATGAGTTGGCAAGAATATTCAAATCAGTGTTTAAAACATTGACAATAACTGTTTGGTATTTGTAATTTAATGTTTAGAATTTGTTTAGTATTTAGAGCTTAGTGTTTAGAATTTCATTAGAAATTAGAAACTAGAAATTAGAAATTTTAAATATCGGACCTATTGGACCAATATTATTTTCCTTCCAGCTCTTTCATCGCTTGTTGATATTCTTCTTCGGATAAAACACCGGAATGAAAACGCTTTTTATTCTCCATAAAAGAAACCCCTCGACCTAAGATGGTTTGAGCAATAATAACACTGGGGGTTCGATGAGAATCTTTAGCTTGGCAAAGGGCATGGAGCAATTCGCTATAGTCATGACCGCTGATAACAAACACTTCCCAACCAAAAGCCTTATACTTCTCTGCTAAAGGTTCCAGAGCCAACACCGACTCTGTTTCTCCGCCAATTTGCATACCATTGCGGTCAATAATATTGATTAAATTGCCTAAACTGTGGTGACTGGCAGTCAAAACCGCCTCCCAGGTCGAACCTTCATTGTGTTCTCCATCCGAAGTTAGACAATAAATATTGTGGTGTTCTCCCTTAATCATGGCCGACAAGGCGAAACCAATCGCCACTGATAAACCCTGACCTAAAGAACCGCTAGAAGAATCAAGTACCGGTAAAAATGTCTTAGCCGGATGACCCTGAAGAGGAGAACCTAAGCTCCTTAAAGAACCAAGCTTTTTCTTATCCAGAAGGCCGCATTCGGCCAATACCGCATAATAGGCCGGACAAACATGGCCGTTTGATAAAATAAAACGGTCTCGACGAGGATCGTTATGGTCCTGACAGTTATAACGGATGACGCCGCCAAAAAAAAGAGCCACCAAAATATCTAAAGAGGATAAAGACCCCCCCAAATGTCCAGAACCGGCCTGATGAATCATTTGGACAACCTGTCGACGAAGCCTTGTTGCTTTTTCTTCTAGTTTAGGAACGGGAAGATTCGACATTAGTTCCTAATATACCATAAAATAGGCTAAAATAGAAATAAATTTCTGGCTCTTTATGACCATTAATGAAGTTATTTTTGATCTAGAAACTAAAAAACTTTTCGACGATATCGCCGGACATAATCCCGGTGACTTAGGAGTTTCAATTGTCTCTTTTTACCAGCGAAGCCTCAATCAAAACCTAAAAGAAGAAAGCGGTCGTATGATTAGTCTCTGGGAAAAAGACTTAGATCAGCTGTGGCCAATTTTATCTTGGGCCAACCGGATTATTGGTTTTAACTCCCTTAAATTTGATATCCCGGTTCTCCAGCCCTACACCAAAATCCCCCTATCTTCTCTACCCCATTTTGATATCTTGGCAAAAATTAGGCTAACTCTTGGCAAAAGAATTAGCCTCAACAACCTGGCCCTGACTAACCTAAAACAAGAAAAGGTTGATGTTGGTCTTAACGCCGTCAAATATTATTACCAGGGTGATCAAAAAAGCTTAAAAAAACTGCAAGAATATTGCGAAAATGATGTTCTAATAACTAAAAAGATCTATGATTTAGTCTTAAAGGAGGGGCGCTTAAAAATTCCCGATCGAAACAGAAAAACAGAATCTTGGCTCAAATTAGACTTTTCTTACCCCAAAAATTTTTTTGCTATTAGTCAAGAAAGATTGTTTTAGCTTCAACCTTTAACTAGCTCTTTTACCACCAACAGAGCTTCATTAGGGCTATTAACAATCCGGTAAACCTGCTTTTCTTTTTCCCGCAATAACATGTTTTTAGCTAAAACCTCAATTACTTCATGCCAAAAAGAACCGTAAAAAACCATTGGCTTGTGGTTGCCAAAATAAAGTCTAGCCAAACCCCAAGTCATAGCAAACTCCGATAAAGTGCCGGTACCGCCATTAAAAATAATATAAACTTCTCCTAGTTCGATCAGCTTCATTGTCCGTTCAACATAGGTTTTTAAAACTAAAATTTCATCAACCTTGTTTTCCGGGTCTTGACCTTCAAAGAAAGTCATTCCTTCAGAATCAAAAGTGGCTCCAATTGCTTTGCCACCACCAGCATGAGCTCCTTCGGTTGAGGCCCTCATTACTCCCGGACCGGCGCCATTAACAATGGTAAAACCGGCTTCTGCCAACAATTTACTCGTCTCAAAAGCGGCTTGATAAAGCGAATCTCCTGGTTTTGCTTCTGAGTAACCAAAAACGGTTATTTTTTTAGATTTATTGGTCATACCAGTCTTATAGGGTCTATATTAAAGCTTTAAGTTTATTTAATGTTCCAACCGGATCCTTGCTTTCCCAAATTGCGCTGCCAATATAAAATTCTTCTGCTCCCATTTTACGACAAAAAACCAGGCTATTCTCATCCACCCCACCATCAACGCCAATCTTAAATAGCCACTGTTCTTTTTTCCTCCAAACCAATAGTTTCCTTATTTTAACTAAAACTTGAGAGTCGATTTTCTGGCCGGGAAAACCCGCCTCCACCCCTAACAATAAAACCTGATCGGCCATATCCAAAGCCTGTTTGTCAAGTTTAGTTATTTTTGTTTTCAAATCAACTGCCAGACCAGCCAAAAAACCCATTTCTTTGGCCTGACGAACAAACTCAACCTGAGAAGGCATGGTCTCAATTTGAGCCGTAATTAAACTAGTTTCCCCTGGCCAGTCTTGATTCTCCAAAAAGGCTGCCGGGTCCTCAACCATTAAATGAAAATCGAGATTAAAACCGTCTTTTTCTGTTAAACCCAATAGATCGCTGGGTATAGTCGTTTTGTTTTTAGCAAATTTGCCATCAACAATATCAATTTGAATTCGATCGACCTGACCCCTCAAGAGGGTTAATTTTTTTTTAACTTGATTTAAATCAGCCGTTAAAATGGTCGGAATAATCATAACAACTTTTCTAAAAAACCAAAATCAGCGACTAGTTTTTATCGCCAACTCTACTAAGCGGCAGGAGTAAGCCCACTCATTATCATACCAGGCTGAAAGATAGAGCAGGTCATCGCTAACCACTTTTGTTGAAGCGGCATCAACCACGGCCGAAACTGAAGTGCCAACAACATCAGAAGAAACTAATGGGTCATAAGAAACCGCCAAGATGCCTGATAACTGTTTGGCGGCTTTTTTTTCTAACAGCTGATTAACCTCATCAACCGAAGTGGCCCGATTAGTCTTGAAAATAAAAGTCGAATAGGAACCACAAACAATCGGCGCCCGAATTGCCGTCGCGGCAAACCGACCAGCCACTTCCGGATAAACTGCCTCAACTGATTTGGCCGCCCCAGTCCCAGTCGGCACCAAGTTTATCGCCGCCGCTCGAGCTCGTCTTAAATCCTTGTCGGAACCGTCAACCACTTGCTGGCTAGCAGTATAAGCATGAATAGTCGTCATTAGAGCCTCTTGAAAACCAATTTCCTGATCAATAATCTTAACGATGGGGGCAACGCAATTAGTAGTACAAGAGGCGTTAGAAATTAACTTTTGCTGCCGGTATTGTTTCTCGTTTACCCCTAAAACAAAAGTAGGAATTGAGTCATCTTTGGGCGGAGCCGACAAAACAACTTTTTTGGCTCCCCCTAAGAAGTGTTTTTCGGCTTTTTTATCCAAAAAGGCTCCGGTGCATTCTAAAACAGTCTCTACCTTATGGTCTTTCCAAGCGATTTTGCCGGGGTCTCTCTGGGCTAGAACCGGATATTGACTTTCGCCAATTTTGATTCGGCCAATTTCGGCCGACTGCCGGGGAGGCAAAACCAAAACTTCTTCCGGCCAAGTCCCATAAACACTGTCATATTTAAAAAGATGGGCCCAACCAGCCACGTCCATCGATCCGGAAGTATTAATGGCCACCACTCTGGCCTTCTTAGTATAGTTTTTCCTAATTGTTCTTAAGGTTATCCGGCCAATTCGGCCAAAACCAGTAATAGCAAGATTTAACATAATTAAATTATTCTAATTAGTCTAATTGCTCTAATTATTCTAAGGAAAACCCAATGTTTCAAACCCCAATTTACAATTTCTTATTTTTTAATCAAATTCTAAGCACTAAATCCGAAACCCTAAACAAATTCCAAACACTAAATTACAAATATTAAACTGTTTGGATTTTAGAATTTAAATTTGTTTAGAATTTAGATATTAGGATTTAGAATTTGTTTAAAACATTAGGTCAACCAGAAATTCAATAAGAATTAAGAATTTGGAAATTGGAAATTATTTTAGGGCTTCTATTCCGGGCAAGGTGCCTTTAGCCAAAAAGTCCAGCATTGCCCCTCCACCGGAAGCAATATAATCCATACTATCAACAAGCCCCAGTCTCGTCAATGCCGCTTGAGTATCACCGCCGCCGGCAACAACAAAACCTCCCGAAGCAATCGCCGCTTCAAAAAGAGCTTTAGTTCCCTGATAATAACCTTGATCGGTGTTCCCCACCGGACCAACTAAAACCACCGTTTTTGCCTGAACAATTCTTTCTTGAAAATCCGCTATGGTCTTTTTGTCCAGATCTTTCCTATTGGCCGCAAGCCGACCAGGAAAAACTTTCTTACTTGTCAATATTTTTGGGAAAGCGGCTAATTTTTCCGGCAAAAGTCCTCCAAGTAAAATTTGATCCGCCCAATCAAGCATTTGGCCAGCAAAGGCTAATTTATCCTCTTTAATTCCGCCCACTACTAAAACTAAAGGTCGATCCGGATTATTGGTTAGTCTGGTTAAGTTGTTAACCTCTTTTTCTAAAGCTAAACCGGCCGCTGAAGGCAAAAGGCCAGGCAAACCCACCACTGAGGCGTGCTCTCGATGAGAGACTGAAAAAGCATCATTAATATAAAAATTTCCTAATTTTGCCAGTCTTTTGCTAAAGGTTGGGCTATTTTCTTCCTCGCCAGGATAAAAGCGTAGGTTCTCTAATAGGAGCATTTGGCCTTTTTCTAATTTTTTTACTTTGTTTCCAGCCAAACTGCCAATCGCTTTAGGAGAAAAAAGAACTTTCTTCTTATAACTAATTAGGCCAAAGGCAAGTTCATTTAGTTTTTGGGCTACCGGCAAAAGGGAAAATTGAGAATCAAAAGCCTTCTTGGGCCGACCCAGATGGGACAACAAAATCACCCTGGCTCCGGCCTCAAGCAAAAACTGCAAAGTTGAAAACGACAGTCTAATTCGTTCATCATTATCAACTACTAAGCCTTTCTGTCCCTTTTTTAAAGAAACATTATAGTCTGCCCGCACCAACACCCGTAAACCGTTAAAGCTTGAAGAAGATAAAGAGCTTAATGTTTTCATAAAAAAATACCAAACATTTTAAAAATTGGAGTTTGGAACATTGGGTATTCCTTAGAATAATTAGAGCAATTAGACTAATTAGAATAATTTAATTATGTTAAATCTTCTCTATTTTCTCTAGCCGTCTTTTATGTCTTTTCCCGCCGTTAAAACCTGTTTCTAAAAAGACCTTAATTAGTTTCTTGGCCTGATCAAAATCAACAAAATCAGCCGGCAAAGACAAACAATTAATATCATCGAAAGCCCGTCCGTGAGCTACCTGTTTTACATCAAACCCCAAACCACAGCGAACTTTTCTAAATCGATTGGCGACAATATCAACCCCAATACCAGAACCGCAAAGAACAACACCTCGGTTACCAGGGTTTTGATTTAATTCTTCTGCCAGCTCTCGACTAAAGTCAGGGTAATCGTCATTTTTATCAAAAGCCAAATTACCAAAATCCTCAATCTGATAGCCCTGGCCTTTTAGCCAAGTCTTTAGCTTCTCTTTTAGGAAAAATCCGCGATGGTCAGAGGCAAGATAAATAACCATTTTATTAAAATTTCTAATAAATTTTATTGTTAGATTGCTACATTGCTAAATTGCTATTTTGCTCTTGAGATGAAAACAAACTAAAAAAACAATCTAACTATATTAGCAATTTAACAATTATTAATTTTTAACCAAATCCTAAGCGCTAAATCCGAAACCCTAAACAAATTCCAAACACTAAATTACAAATATCAAGCTGTTTGGATTTTAAAATTTAAAATTTGTTTAGAATTTAGATATTAGGATTTAGAGTTTGTTTTAGTTAAATCAAGATTCGGGCGCGAAAACCGCGCCCCCTACTAAATACCAAATACTAAATACTAGATACTAACTCCCTTAACTTCTCTTCCGGGTTATCAGCCAAAACTATTGCTGATGAAACCAAAACACCCCGAGCGCCCATTTTTCTAGCCAGAAAAACATCTTCGCCGCTGTTAATTCCGGCGCCAACAACTAAGGGAATATGCTTCTCTTTAGCCATCACAATCGCTTTACGAACTGACTTGGGAGACGATCTGGTGATAGAATTTGGACCACCAATTAACCCCTTTATCTCATAGGCCAAATAGTCGGGTTTGGTAAAAATAAGTTTTTTCAATTGGCCTAAAGTTCCGGCACAAACCATTACCCCAAAATTATTATTAAGGTTTTTTGTCCTTCTTACGGTTTGTTTTATTGTTCCCGGAGGAAGACGATGCTCTGAATGATTAAGCAGGGTTCCTGAAGCGCCCGCCTTAATTGCCGCCTCAAGATTAATCCAGCCGGTGGCTTGACCCGGTTTTTGCCAATCAACATGCTGAGCCCAAACCGGCCCCTTAATAGTTTGACTGACCCGAAACAAATCTACCGCCTGGACGATGGGAATAATTTCTACCCTTTCCTGCTTGGCAACTTCAGCACAAACTTTAGCCAGGCTCACTGCTTTCTCCCCCGTTGCCTCAGAGTAGGTTTTAAAATTAATAAAAACAGTAAACATCCCTTAATTTAATTTCCAATTACCAATTACCAATTTTCAAATAAATTTCAAGTTTCTAGTTTCTAATTTTTAATGAAATTCTAAACACTAAGCTCTAAATACTAAACAAATTCTAAACATTAAATTACAAATACCAAACAGTTATTGTCAATGTTTTAAACACTGATTTGAATATTCTTGCCAACTCATGTTGTTTGTGGTTTGAAATTTGATTCATTATTGTTTGTTTAGAGTTTAGGATTTAGGGTTTCGGATTTATTAAACTTTAGGTTAATTAGAATAATTAAAAGGTTATATTCCCAGCTTCTTTCTTCCCTTCTCGGTCATTTTTTCCGGATTCCAGGGTGGGTCGAAAACTAAATCTACCTTAACTTTCTCTATCCCCGCTAGGGCTTCAATTCTTTCCTTAACCTGATCGGTTAGTTGGGCCATAAACGGACAGCCCGGAGCGGTTAGGGTCATTTTAATTACTGCTTCCCCATTTTTAAAAGAAACATCGTAAATCAAACCCAAATCCCAAACGCTAATATCTATTTCCGGATCGGTAATTTCTTTTAAGACGGTAATTATTTTTTCTCTCATCATTTCATTTTAGCATCTTCACTCTTAGCCAACCATTTCTTCGGCCTGGGTAATAATCTTTTTACTTTTATGACCGATTAGCTTGTGCCAATCTGAATTATCCAGTAGGTCTTGACAAAAAACCAAACCTTCTTTTAGCAAAATTTGCTTATCGCGAGCTGATAAGCCGGACAGGCAAGTTAGGGGATGTTTATTGCTTTTATTAACTAGGTCCGGCAAGGCTCGACCTTGAGGATAATCCCAAGACAGAACACCCAAACCAACGCATTGGCAATATTTGGCTGCTTCGGAAGTTACCCGAGAGTTGGTTGCTAATAACCCTTGAGTAAAATGGTCTTGAAAACCAAAAACAGCCAAATTTGTTTCTTTTAAATCGTGAAATCGTCCCCAAACATAAAGAGCCGTTTTTAAAGCCACCTTAATGCCGGGGCGGCCATGAAACTTACACTCAATCAAATAACAAGCCGGGTTTCCAGATTGAGCTAAATAATCAAAAGAGCCTGTTTTGGCGATAATATCAACCTCATGACTAACACACTGGCCGGTTAAGATTTGGGAAGTGGCAGTTTGAAAACTAAAAGCCTCTAGCAGTCTGGCTAAAAAAACCTCAAAGGGATAACCGGTCGGTCCCAAGTCAATAATGGCCTGCTTAAGATTATATTTGGAAGCTAAAAATGTTTTTTCTTGCTTTAACCAAGCAAAAATTAACCGATAAATTTCTTCTGTGGTTATTCCCGAATAAAGCTTTTTATTTAGCTTTTTAATAATCTTTTCTTCGATTGTGTTTGGGGCACCGGCTTTGGCTAAAGACCGCCGGACTTTGTCTTCAGAAAAGGGCTCCCTTTCCCCGGATCGTTTAATAACCTCTATCATCGATCTTTGTTTTTTACAAAAGAAACGGCTAAAAAAGTAGTAATCGGCACCGCCACTATCAGACCAATACTACCAACTAAAATTCTAATTATTTCTTCGGCAATAATTTCATAGTTAATCACCAGTGACAGCTTTTGAGCACTATTAATAAATAATAATAACAACGGTAAAGAAGCGCCGGCATAAACCAAAACCAAAGTATTAACCATTGAAGCAATATGGTCCCGACCAACCGATAAACTCTCCTGAAAAAGTTTTCGGGATTTAATTTTAGGATTAGCTTCTTTTAGTTTCTCAACTATCGCGCTTTGAGAAATGGTAACATCATCTAACACCCCCAAAGTTCCAATAATAATGCCGGCTAAAACTAACCCTTGAGGATTAATTAAGCCCTGGTGAGAAAGAGATAAAAAACCGATCTCCTCTGAGGACAGTCCGGAAATATTGGCGCTGGTAATAAAAACCTTGGCCAAAATTCCGGTTAAAGATAGAGCAATTACTGTTGAAACAGCGGCAATGGTTGTCTTTCGCCCCAAACCATGAGCTGAATAAAACAATAAGGGCACCATTAAAATTGAGGCTAAAATACTAACTAAAACCGGATCTTTACCTTGATTAATCGGTGGCAAAATCAAAAAACTAACCACTAAAAAAGATAAAGCCAGACCAATTAAGGAAGAAAAACCCTTAATCCCGCCAATCACTAGGACTAGTAAAATAAAAATTGCCGCCAATAATATTAGGCTGGGCCGACGGACATAATCGGCAATATAAAAAATGTTATTACCGGCCATGTCGGCTGATAAGGCTAAAATTATCTTGTCGCCAACCATAAATTGTCTACTGGTTAAAGGATCATAATACCCAGTTTCAACCGTTACTTTTTGATTAGCAAAACGGCCATCCTTAACCAAAACCAAAACTTCCTGATAAAACTGGCCCAAATCTTCTTTCTGATCTAAAATTTCGATAATCTCCCCCTCCGTTAACGTTTGGTCCTGAGCCGAAGAAGAAGAAGCAAAGCTCAAAAACAAGCTAAAACACAACAATAAAGAGAGTATCTTCTTCTTCATTATTCTAATAATAAGGCTTGATTAATTTCTTCTTTTAGATTATCGCCATTTTGCAACCCCAGCCATTGTTTAACCACCTTACCGTCTTTAAATAAAAATAGGGCTGGAATGCTCATAATTCCATATTGACTAGCCAAATCTTGATTTTCGTCAATATTAATCTTGGCTACCTTTATTTTTTCGGCTAAATCTTTTTCTAATTGGTCCAAAATCGGCCCCATCATCTGGCATGGCCCGCACCAGGGAGCCCAAAAATCAACTAAAACCGGTCGGTCTGATTTTAAGACTTCGCTTTCAAAAGATTTTTTATCAAAATCCATATTGTCTCACCTCCTATAAAAAACATTGTAACACTAAATTGTAATTAGTAATCGGTAAACAGTAAATGCGTATAGCGCATAAAGTATAGCGGGGTTTTTCACCGTCATCCTGAGGCCAACTCCTTTCCTCTCGTCATCCTGAGGCCAACTCCTTTCCTCTCGTCATCCTGAGGCCGCTTCAAGCGGGCGAAGGATCTTGCTCCCGACGGGGTTCTTCGGGAGTACCCTCAGAATGACGGAGTGAAAGGGATTCTTTGAATTTTATTAAATCATTAAAAAATAGAAATTGAAAATTAATTAGGGGTTGTTTGTTTTTCTTTAAAAGTCGTGTTAGGATATTTTTAATGGCCAAGGTTACTAAAGGTGTTATTGCCGCTGCCGGTCGAGGCACTCGATTTCTTCCCGTTACTAAGGCTTACCCAAAAGAACTAATTGCCATCCTTGATAAGCCTAACATTCAATATTTGGTCGAGGAAATGATCGGGGCTGGAATTTCCGAAATTAATATTGTTCATCGTTCCGGCGACAATCGATTAGCCGAATATTTTACCCCCGATAAAGAATTGGAAACCTATTTAAAAGAAAATGGCAAAGAGTCGTTTCTGAAAAGCTTAAAAAACATTTGGAGCCAGACTAAGATTTACTTTACTCCTCAAGACCCCAAGCTCCCTTATGGTAATGCCTCGCCGATATTATCAGTCAAAGATTTTGTTGGTAACGACCCCTTTGTTTATATGTTTGGTGATGATTTAGTTATTGAAGAGGAACCAGGCCAGTATCTTTCTTGCCTAATTAACGTTTATCAAAAATACCAGCCGGCCGTGGTTTTAGGGGCCCAAGAGGTGCCTTGGGAAGAAATTGATCGTTACGCCAGTATAAAGTATGTTGACGATCCCCGATATCCCAACCGGGCGGTTAAAGTTTTAGAAAAATTACCTCCCGACCAAGCCCCCTCTAATGTGGCCCAATTTGGCCGCTTTGTCGTTTCTAATAAAATTTTCCCGGTTTTGGCAAAACAAGGTTTATCTCGAGACAACGAACTTTGGTTTGCTGACGCCAATAACACCCTCGCCAAAGAGGATGTCGTTATCGCTGAACCGATCACCTCCGGCCAATGGTTAACCACCGGCGATCCTCTCCGCTGGTTAAAAGTTAATCTGGTTTTAGCTCTCAAAGAACCAAAATTATCAGTTGATATTAAAAAATTCCTGGCTAAAAATAGCTAAATTTTTTTATGACTAATAAAGAGTTTCAATCGATCCAAGAAACTCCCCCTCTTAAAACCGAAGCCTGGCTAATTGATTCCCATTCTTTCAGTAATGGTTTTTGGCACGATAAACAAACTTTTGAAACTACTATCATTAGCCAAGACGGGGAAAAAGTTCATTACCAAACTGGTCAATGGGAGATTCAACACCAAGGAAAAACTATTGCCAAAGCGATTAGCTGTGTTTTTTCTGATACCGGCTTGCCTTGGATAAAAATTGATCTTTATCCGGGAATTACCCCCAATCAGAAGAAAGCCTTAGAGGACTCGTTAGAATGTTACGGAGCGGTAAAAACTGTCTAGCGTATAGAGAAAAGCTCAAAATTAACTTAAATGGCTATATAGCTGGATGGCTGGATGGTTATTGCCGGTTTCTTTAAAAAAAGACTGGATGTTTTGGTAATTATCCCTTAAAAAAACCATTTAACCATACAACCATTCAACCATGGCGATATCTTTTGAACTTTGAGTTTTGGGCTTATTTTGTTACTGATTACTAGTTACTTGTTACTAATTACCAATTACCTGTTACTTGTTCAACCACAAACTCCACCCTCTTCTCTTTTGCCTTAGACGCATATTGTTTGGTTAATTTTTTTGCCTCTTTTATTACCTGGTCGTTAACCTCTCCCTTAATTAAGGTTGTTGGCCCAGGAATATTTTTTAATTCAATCAGACAATCCTTTTTTTGGGCTAATTTCTTTAGCTGATCGTTTTCCTTCTGGTTTCGGCCAACAACAATCAAAGCTTTATCAATCCAAAAATGCCGACCAAGATTGGTTATTTTTAAAATGTCGGGTAACATTTTCGGAAAAGCGGCTAAAATCCTTGACAGTCGCTGAGAAAAAATTTTATCGGTCAATAAACAACCTCCGGCCGGAGTGGTGTAATTTTTTAGTCCCCATTTTTGAGCCAACGCTAATTGCCTTTTCCGAGATCGACCTTTAATGTTAAATAATTTTTCCCTATCAATCCAGCCTTTTTTTTCAGGAATGGTTATCGGCAACAATTTGGCCGATAAAGGCCTAACAACTAAGCCCTCCAGACCAGATTCTTGATCAATTATCTTCAGGGCTTGCCGATTTTGAGACAAGGGCCTCTGGCCCAAAACATCACCGGTAACCAAAAATCTTGCCCCAATATCAACCATTTGCCGATGAGCTATTTTCAACATTAACAAGTGGCAATCAAGGCAAGGGTTAAGTCCGACTCCATAACCGTGTTGGGGAGCTAAAACCTTATCTAGTTGGGCTTGACTGATGTCGGAAACCACCAAGGGAATGTTAAGTTCCCGGGCTTGTTTTTGGGCCGGTAAAGAAGTATCAAAAAAATAACTTTTAAAAGTTATCCCAACTAGGGACACTCCTTGATTTTGGATAATTTTGGCGGCTAAAAGACTATCTAAGCCCCCGGAAAGTAACACCAAGGCGGTTGCTTTGCTTTTTTTTATGGTTGTCATAGTCGATACCACCAGTTATTAATTTTATCAGTTAAGCTTTTCCCCCTAAAATAGATTCCCACAGGCAAAGCCCGTGATCTTGCCCCTATCTTAAAATAAGATAGAATTTACTCTAACTTACAATGAAAATTTAATAATTTGAAAATTTATTGAAAATTGCCTCTGGCCCATCGGCCGCCGGTCCATTGGAGCCTCCGGCCCTTGGGCCAACGGCCAAGAGGGGTCGGTTGAAAATTCGAAAATTAATTCCGCCGTGGTTTTGGCCCTATCTTGAAATAAAAAGAAAAAAACTGAAGCTTTGATTTTTAATAGTGTTTTTTTCTTCTAAAGGTTATCATTATTTTGAATTTGCTCCTGCCAAAGAATCCCTAAGGCTAAGCGATTTTCTTCTTTGGCTAGAAACCCTAAAACCTGATTGCGATTTTTAGGAGGGCTATCAGGATAAAAAGTCTTGGTTTTTAAAGACTCTATGGCCTCTTTTTCCGACCAAATTAAACAAGGCATCATAATTTCTATCAAAGAAAACCCCCGATAGACTATTGCCTGTTTTATTACTTTAACTGACTCTTCTAAATCGAAGGGATAAATTCGAGCTAAAAACCCAGCTCCACTGGCCGCCCCCAACAATAGCGGGTTTAAGGGTGAATATGGCACCCCTTGAGGGGTTGATTTAGTAAGTGATTTTTTAGGAGTTGCCGATGAGGCCTGACCGGCTGTTAAAGCAAAAATCTGATTATTATGTAGTAAAACGGTAATATTGTCGTTTCTTTGAGCGGCATGAATTAAATGATTTGCCCCTTCATTTAATAATCCCCCATCGCCGCCTTGGGCAATAACGGTTAAGTCAGGATTAGCCAGTTTTGCCCCAACAGCAACCGGAATTGATCGCCCATGAAGAGCGGCAAAACCACAAACAGCCAAATTATTAACCATGTTTCCCCCACAACCAATATCATAAGTCACCACCGTATCTTTGGGAGCAATCTTTAATTCCAATAACGACTTTTTTACCGCAGATAATACCGCAAAATTTCCGCAACCCGGACACCAAGTAGGA
>CAZUWK010000015.1:0-13655 GCA_964624185.1 uncultured Gammaproteobacteria bacterium
AACATCTTACTAAGAGAGTAACATGTTACTTTAACCTTGTCAATAACCTTTAAAAAGGCTGCTTTTGAGCGCGTAAATCAGCGCCAAGTCAGACTTGGCTAGTCCAAAAAAGACGGAGTAGCAGACTTTAGTCTGCGCCAGGAAGAAAAGCGCGCGGTAAATTGCGCTACTTCAGGAGAGTGGAGTAGCGAATCCTTATCATCCTGAGGCTTTCCTCCCCCCTCGTCATCCTGAGAGTGCCTCCTTCCCTCGTCATCCTGAGGGCAAAGCCCGAAGGATCTCATTCTCGAGACGGGATTCTTCGGGAGTACCCTCAGAATCTGGATGAAGAACAGATCCCGGGTCAAGCCCGGGATGACAAGGAAGAAGAAGCCCCAAAAAAATCAGCGTAAATCCGCTTTTTGTCCGCGTTTGTCCGCGGATTACATCTTCACTTCAATATCCACCCCGGCGGGGAGATCGAGGTGCTGGAGAGAATCAATGGTTTTGTTGGTCGGCTCCAAAATATCAATTAGCCTTTTGTGAGTTAGCATTTCGTAGTGGGTTTGGGCGTTCTTATCGGTGTTGGGGGAAGTAAGAAGAGAATATAGCTTTCTTTGCGTTGGCAAGGGAATCGGCCCAGCCACTTTGGCACCAGTTAAGAGAGCGGTTTCGACAATTTTTGCCGCCGCTTCGTCAATAACCCGATGATCGTAAGCTTTTAGGCGAACCCTAACTCGCAAATCAGCCATATAAAAGAGCTAAAGCTAAATTTCTAATTATTCTAATTTCTAATTGACTTAATGAATTTCCAAATCCCAATTAGCGCGGGCTGTAAGCCCGCTACTCCAAACTTTTTTAAATTTTGGGGCTTGGGGGTTGGTGATTCCTTAAAATAATTAGAGTAATTAGGTTAATTAGAACAATTTACTTAATCACTTTCGTAATTACTCCGGCGCCGACGGTCTTACCGCCCTCGCGGAGAGCAAATCGAAGGCCTTCCTCAGCGGCAATAGGAGTAATTAATTTCGCTTTAACGTTAACATTATCCCCCGGCATGACCATTTCAGTGCCTTCAGGCAAAGTGACCTCACCGGTAACATCGGTAGTGCCAAGGTAAAATTGAGGCCGATAGCCAGTAAAGAACGGCGTGTGACGGCCGCCTTCTTCTTTAGTTAGAATATAAATTTCGGCTTCAAACTCAGTATGGGGGGTGATGGTGCCGGGCTTGGCAATAACTTGGCCCCGCTCGACATCGTCTTTTTCCATCCCTCGCAATAAAATCCCGACATTATCACCGGCTCGGGCCTCATCCAGGCTTTTTCTAAACATTTCAATCCCGGTAACAACAGTTTTTTTAGTATCCCTTAGGCCAACAACTTCCACTTCCTCATTAACTTTCAAAACCCCTCTTTCAACTCGACCGGTAACGACCGTGCCGCGGCCCTTAATGGAAAAAACATCTTCCACGGCCATAGAAAATGGCTTATCGATATCTCTTTTGGGTTCGGGAATGTGGGCATCAACGGCGGCCATTAGTTCCAAGATTGGCTTGGCCCATTTTTCATCTTTACCCTCGGTTTCCAAAGCTTTTAGGGCCGAACCGCGAATAATGGGGGTTTTTTCACCATCAAATTTATATTTTGTCAACAATTCTCGAATCTCAACTTCGACTAAATCAACCAATTCTTCATCGTCGACCAAGTCAATTTTATTTAAGAAAACAACTATTGAAGGAACATTAACCTGACGAGCCAGCAAAATATGCTCTCTGGTTTGAGGCATGGGCCCATCGGCGGCCGAAACAACTAAAATCGCCCCATCCATTTGGGCGGCGCCGGTGATCATATTTTTAACAAAATCGGCGTGGCCCGGACAATCAATGTGGGCATAGTGTCGTTTCTCGGTTTCGTATTCGATGTGGGTAATGTCGATGGTGATGCCCCGCTCTTGTTCCTCGGGGGCTTTATCGATTTGGTTGAAATCAAAAGATTCGGTAGGGTTACCGGGTTGAGCCGATAAAACCTTGGTAATAGCGGCGGTTAAAGTGGTTTTACCATGATCAACGTGACCAATGGTGCCAATGTTTAAATGTGGTTTGGTTCGTTCGAATTTTTCAGCCATGTGATAAAAATTAAAAAAATAATAATTGTTATATTGTTATATTGCTGGCGCGAACTGATCCCAGTACCATTCGGTACGGGACACGAGTTCGCTACTTCATTTTTTGAAGCTGGTTCTTAATATATCAAACTCTTTTTGTTTTTGCAAGAGGGAAATACCTTGTAAATTTCTAATTGACCTAATGAATTTCCAAATCCCAATTAGCACGAACTGTAAGTTCGCTACTCCGAACTTTTTTAAATTTTGGGGTTTGGTGCTTGGTGATTCCTTAGAATAATTAGTCTCTGACCCATCGGGTCAACGACCCGGAGGGAGTAATTAGGTTAATTAGAACAATTATTCTTTCTCTTCTCCTCTCGTCTTGGCCACTAACTCTTCTTGAATGTTTCTTGGTAATTCTTGGTAGTGGGATGGCTCCATGTAGAAAGAGGCCCGGCCACCGGTGATATTGCGAATGGAGGTGGCATAACCGGACAGTTCGGCCAAAGGCGCCTCGGCGGTAATTATCCTGGTATTGCCCCGCACCTTACTGCCGCCAATCTGGCCCCGACGAGAAGAAATATCGCCAATTACCTGGCCCATAAACTCTTCCGGGACGGTTGCTTCTAATTTCATAATCGGCTCCAAAACTTTAGGGTCGGCTCGTTTAACCGCGGCTTGAAGAGCGATTGAACCGGCAATTTTAAAAGCCATTTCGGAGGAGTCAACATCGTGAAACGAACCATCAAAAACAGCTACTTTCATATCTACTAAAGGATAGCCGGCCACCACACCCTTGTCCATAGCTTCAATTACGCCTTTTTCGATGGCGGGGATAAATTCTTGCGGAATTCGACCGCCCTTAATTTCGGAAACAAATTCAAAGCCCTCACCCCGGCCTTTGGGCTCAACTCGCAATAAACAATGACCATATTGGCCTCGGCCGCCACTTTGGCGGATATATTTTCCCTCTGCCTCAGTAATTTTACTAACCGTTTCCCGATAGGCAATTTGGGGACTACCGGTTCGAACCTTAAGGCCAAATTCCCGACGCAAGCGCTCCACTAAAATTTCCAAATGCAACTCCCCCATGCCGGAAATTAGAGTTTGGCCGGTTTCCTGGTTAGTTTTTACCCTAAAAGTCGGATCTTCATCGGATAATCGGCCTAGGCTTTTGGCCAATTTTTCCTGATCGGCCTGGGCTTCCGGCTCAATCGCCAAAGAAATCACCGGCTCGGGGAAAGAAATGGCCTCCAACAAAATCGGTTTATCTTTGGGGCAAAGAGCATCGCCGGTTTTAACATTATCAAGGCCGATTACTGCCACAATTTCCCCGGTATAGGCCTGATCGATTTCCTCTCTTTTATTAGCATGCATTAGTAATAATCGACCAATCCGTTCGCTGTTTCTGGTGTTGGCATTATAAACTGAGGAACCGGAGGCAAGGATGCCGGAATAAATCCGCAAATAAGTTAATTTACCAACATGGGGGTCGGTTTGAATTTTAAAAGCCAGAGCGCAAAGCGGTTCTTTATTGTCCGGCTTGCGAGTAATTTCTTCATCGGTGGCCGGGTCTTTACCGGTAACCGGCGGTACGTCCAGGGGAGAGGGCAAAAAGTCCACCACACCGTCAATAACCGGCTGGACACCCTTGTTTCGCAAAGAAGTACCGCAATATAGAGGCACCACCCGATTGGCGATAGTGGCCCGACGGATACCGGCCATTAGCTCTTCAGTGCTAATTTCTTGATCGGCCAAATATTTTTCCATCAAAACCTCATCTTCCCCAGCGATAAGCTCCACCAAACTGGCCCTGGTTTTTGCCAACTTTTCAACTAAATCTTCCGGCACCGGGACTTCTTTAACTTCGGCTCCCAGCTCATCATCTTCCCAAACATAAGCCTTTTGGTCCAAAACATGAACAATGCCCCTATAGGTTTGCTCCTTGCCGATGGGAAGAGCAATAATGGCTAGCTTTACCGCCAGTCTTTCTTCAATCATGGCCACCGACCCCTCAAAGTCGGCCCCCAGTTTATCCATTTTATTCAAAAAGCAAATTCGGGGTACCTGATAGCGATCGGCCTGACGCCAAACCGTTTCTGATTGGGCCTGAACCCCTTCCTCGGCATCAAAAACCATTACCGCCCCATCTAAAACCCGCAACGAACGCTCGACTTCAGCGGTGAAATCAACATGGCCCGGAGTATCGATAATGTTGATCCGGTGATCTTTCCAAAAAGTGGTTGTTGCCGCCGATTGGATGGTAATACCGCGTTCTTTTTCCTGATCCATCCAGTCCATCTGGGTATCGCCCTCATCAATATCACCGATTTTATAAGTCTTGCCGGTGTAGTAAAGAATCCGCTCGGTGGTGGTGGTTTTGCCGGCGTCAATATGGGCAATAATGCCGATATTTCTGATCCGGTCAAGACTTACGTTTCGGTCTTCGGTTTTGGTAATTTGAGCCATACCTTATTAAATTCTAAATACTAAATTCGAAACACTAAACAAATTCTAAATACTAAATTACAAATATTAAACTGTTTGGCATTTGATCATTGTTGTTTGTTTATAATTTAGGATTTCGTGCTTAGGGTTTGGTGGTTATTTTACCATCTGAAGTGGCTGAAAGCCTTGTTGGCTTCGGCCATACGATGAGTATCTTCCTTCTTTTTAATTGCCAATCCTTCGTTCTTGACCGCGTCGATAATTTCGGCGGCCAATTTTTCGGCAAAAGTATGATACTCCTTGTTGGGACGGGTTCGAGCCGCATCAATTAGCCAGCGAATAGCCAAAGATGTTTGCCGACGACTTGATACCGGAACTGGAATTTGATAGGCGGCGCCGCCAATTCTCCGCGACCGAACTTCCATTTGCGGCTTAATGTTGCCAATGGCCTCTTCCAAAGCGGCTAAAGGCTCTTTCTTGGTTTTTTTGCCCGCCTCTTCCAGAGCCTGATAAACATGTTTTTGAGCCACGGTTTTTTTGCCCGACATCATCACCTGATTAATAACCTTGGCCACCAATAGGCTGTCAAACTTGGGGTCAGCCTCAATCGTTCTTAGTTTAGCTTTTTTACCACGCACCTTAATAAGTTAAAAATTAATAATTAAAAATTAAAAATATTTAAAAAAATTGTTCTAATTAACCTATGTTTAAACCAAATTCTAAATACTAATATCGAAATTCTAAACAAATTCTAAATACTAAATTACAAATATTAAACTGTTTGATTTTTGGGTTTTTTAAAATTTGAAATTTGTTTAGAATTTAGGATTTAGAGTTTAAGATTTGTCTTGTTGCGGCATCTTGGAGCCATACTTGCTACGAGAGGTTTGCCGATCGGCTACCCCTTCAACATCATATTTGCCCCGAACAATATGATATTTGATGCCCGGTAAATCTTTAACCCGACCACCGCGAACCATCACCCGAGCATGTTCAACAATATTATGCCCCTCACCCGGGATATAGGCCGTCACTTCTTGGCCATTAGAAAGCCTAACCCGAGCCACTTTTCGCAAGGCTGAATTGGGCCGTTTTGGCGTCATGGTTTTGGTTTGCAAAACCACTCCTCTTTTTTGGGGGTTAACGGTTTTAACCATTTGTCTTTTGGCCGCGTTAAAAGAACCACGCAGGGCCGTTGCCTTAATGGTTTTGCCTTTTGATCGGCGACTTTTTTTGGTTAATTGAGAAATTGTTGGCATCTTAATAAGTTAAAAGTTAAAAATATTGGTGCGGGCTACCTGTCCGCCTCTGGCGGAAACTCCGCTATTCCAAACTTTGAATTGTCAACCTTGGACTGTCAATTATTATATCATCCTAACCTCAAAAATCTAGCCAGTCCTCGTTAACTTTAGCCCGTTCGGGGGTAGTGGGAATTAAGCGGCCGATAATAACATTTTCCTTTAAACCAATTAATGGGTCAATCTTACCCTTAAGAGAAGAGTGGGTTAGCACGTTGGTGGTGGTCTGGAATGAGGCGGCCGACAGCCAAGAATTGGTCGTTAAGGCCGTTCGACTAATACCCAAAACAATTCTTTTGCCTCGGGCCGGCCGCTTGTTGGCCGATCTTGCTTTTCTATTTTCAGCCCTAAAGACCTCCCAATCAACATCACTATCAATAATCATATCGGTGTCTCCGGCCGATAAGACATGGACCTTGCTGGACATTTTGCGAATTATCACCTCAAAATGGCGATCGTTAATACCAATCCCCTGAGACTCATAAACCCCCTGGATCTCGGCCAATAAATACTTTTGAGCTTCTTCCCGGCCACGGACCCGTAAAACATCTTCAATATTTAGGGCGCCGGCGGCCAATTGAGTCCCGGCCAAAATCTTATCGCCTTTTTTAACTAACAACTCCAATATGGCCGGAACATAATATTCTCGGGCATCGTCATCATTGGCAATAATTACCACCCGACCACCATCTTTTTCCTTAATGGTCACCCGACCGTCAATTTCGGCAATTGGCGACATGGATTTTGGGGTTCTGGTTTCGAATAGTTCCTCGACCCGAGGCAAACCCTGAGTCACGTCGGCCCCAATAACACCACCGGAATGTTTAGTCCTCATCGTCAGTTGAGTCCCCGGCTCGCCAATTGATTGGGCGGCTAATACCCCTACCGGGGTACCGGCTTCGACTAGTTTTCTGGTTGAAAAATCCCAACCATAACACTTAACACAAACGCCATAGGGTGTTTGGCAAGTCAACGGCGAACGAACGGTAACAGCATCAATTTTTTCTTTTTTGATTAATTCTACCAACTTCTCGTCAATCACTTCGCCTTGAGCGATTAGGGTTTTGCCGGCTTTCTTGACCGCTTTAGCTAAAACCCGACCCAAAATCCGGGCCTCAAACTTACCGGCCCGAGATCCTTTTCGGGCAATTATAATCCCCTTCTTGGTACCGCAGTCATCTTCCCGAATCAACATATCGTGAGCGGCATCAACTAGCCTTCTGGTTAAATAGCCGGCATCGGCCGTTTTTAAAGCCGTATCAGTTAAGCCTTTTCGGGAACCGCGAGCCGAAGTAATATACTCAAAAACCGATAAACCTTCTCTGAAATTAGATTTAGTCGGCATGGGCACAATATTACCCATTGGGTCAACCAATAGGCCCCGCATCGCCGATAGCTGTTTAACCTGGTCACGGGAAGCCCGAGACACTTTGGCGTCAATTATTAACTTGACCGGTGAAGATTCATCGAACAATTCCCAAGTTTTATCGGCCAACTCCTCGGTAGTCTCAATCCAAACCTGTTGACTTAGACGCTCTTTTTCTTGACGAGTAATTAACCCTTGTTCAAAGCTCTGATTAACCTCCAAAACTCTTCTTTCTGCCCGAGCAATGACTTTATCCTTATCTTTATAAAGCAAGTTGTCGCTAACTCCTACTGATAAACCAGAGATTGTCCCGGCCCAAAAACCTAAATCTTTAACCCGATCAATCATTTCCGCTACCAGCTCTTGATTGTCATCATCGAAAAGCTGATTAAAGATGTCTTTTAACAACCCGGAATCGACATTGTCGTTAACAAAGCCAATTTTTTCGGGCAAAATCTGGTTGAAAATAATCCGGCCGACACTGGTGTCAACCTTCTTCCCTTGATGCCAAATCGTCACCGGCTGGCGTAGACCCAAAACCCCTCGCTGGTAGACCCAAAGCGCCTCTTCAAGATCCAAAACACCCTGATAAGCCTTAATCCTAGAATCAACGGTGGTTAAATAATAAATCCCCAAGGCCATTTCCTTCCGGCTGGGGATAGAAACCGGCGAACCATCAGCCGGTTTAAGCAGGTTGCTGTTGGGGGTCATCTTTTCGGCGGCTTCTTTTTGCGCTTCTTCGGAAAGAGGTAAGTGAACCGCCATTTGGTCGCCATCAAAATCGGCATTAAAACCGGAACAGACACAAGGGTGAAGTTGAATCGCCAGACCATCAACTAAAACCGGGTAAAAAGCTTGAATTGATAATTTATGAAGAGTCGGAGCCCGGTTTAATAAAACCACCTTGTTTTCCACCACTTTAGCCAAAACATCATAAACCTCCGACGGGCGTTGCTCCAAGACCATTTTAGCCGAGCGAATATTAGGCGCCAGCCCCTGAATAATCATTTCGTGTAAAACATGGGGTTTAAACATTTCTAAAGCAATCTCTTTGGGCAAACCGCACTGGTTTAACTTTAATTTGGGCCCAACAATAATAACCGAACGGCCGGAGTAATCAACCCGTTTACCTAAAAGGTTTTGTCTAAAACGGCCCTTTTTACCTTTAAGCATCTCCGACAACGAACGTAATTCCCGATAAGAAGAGGTTTGACGACGACGAATTTGAGAAGAGTCAATTAAATTATCAACTGCTTCTTGCAGCATTCTCTTCTCATTTCGTAAAATAATTTCCGGGGCGCCAATATCAATGAGGTTATTAAGCCGGTTGTTGCGGTTAATTACCCGCCGATAAAGATCATTTAAATCAGAAGTGGCAAACTTTCCTCCGGTTAGCTGAACCATAGGCCGCAAATCAGGTGGCAAAACCGGCAAAATATCAATAATCATCCAAATCGGATCGATTCCGGCTTCGATTAAATCGTTAATTAGGGTGATACGCTGATAAAGCTTCTTTAGTTTGGTTTTACTGCGGGTTTGGTCGGTTTCTTTTCTAAGTTGGCTGATAATCTTTTTTAGGTCTAACTTTTTAATCGCTGAAACTAGCGCTTCGGCTCCCATTTGGGCAATAAAGAAATCGCCGGCTCGATGATCAGATAAAGTAAAGTATTCATCCTCAGAGAGAAAATCTAAAAAGGCCATTGATTTAACCTTCCCTTCCAAGAACTGATACAGGCGGTCGATGGTTTTTTCCTGCTTTTCTTGTTCTATTCGGACTTGTTGAATTTTTCTCTTGGTTTGAATCGTCAGTTCCGCTAAAGCCAGCTCCTGGGCTTCTTTATCTTTAACTTTCTTTTTAACCTCCGCTTCTTCTTTTTGAGCAACAATTTTTATTTCTTTAATTTTTTGTTTCTGAGATAGCCTGGTTTTCTCAATTTCGTTTTTGTAATCTCGACCTAGATTAGATAAGACGGTTTTTCTTTTTTGTTCATCAACATCAATAATTAAATAGTTGGTAAAATAAACTACTCTTTGCAAGTATTTGTTGGAAACACCAAAGAGAATTGATAGCGGCGAAACAGAGCCTTTAAAATACCAAACATGGGCGCAAGAAGCGGCCAAATTGATGTGGCCCATTCTTTCTCTTCTAACTCGGGAGCGAGTAACCTCAACTCCGCATTTATCACAAATTACTCCTTCGTAACGGCGATGTTTATATTTACCACAATAACATTCCCAATCTCGGGTCGGCCCAAAAATACGTTCGCAAAAAAGACCGTCTTTTTCCGGTTTTAAAGTTCGGTAGTTAATTGTTTCTGATTTGGTCACTTCGCCATGAGACCAAGAACGAATCTCCTCAGGTGAGGCTAATTTTATTTTTAAGGCCTCAAAGTCGGCAATCTGATCGTTAAAATATTGTTTATCAACCATTCTTATTTAAATTCTAAACAATAATATCAAAATACTAAACAAATTCTAAATAGTAAATTACAAATTTTAAACGATTATTTTAAATTTTCTAATTAATTTTTAATGATTTAATGGTTAAAATTTATTGTTATATTGTTTAATTGTTAAATTGTTAGCGCGCGGTAAACCGCGCTACTCCAGAAAAAAACGAACTAGCGAACTCGTGTCCCGTACCGAATGGTACTGGGATCAGCTCGCGCCTCCTCCTCGAAACGGGATTCTTCTCCGCCAACTGGCGGATCAGAATGACGAAAAAGAAAAATCGTCATCCTGAGGTCGCTTCAGGCGACCGAAGGATCTCCCCCTTAAAAAAAACAATTTGACAATTTAGCAATTTTTATTTTTTTTCTTGTTTGGCTATTTCTTTTTCTTCGGCTTGAGTCTTGGGCAAAGAAACAGCTTCACCGGCCTCTTCTTGAACTTCTTCTTGGTCGGGACCCTCTTGCGGAATTTCTTCCACTACCCCTTCCGGCGTTACTGCCAACCCCAGGCTTTTTAACTCCGAAATTAAAACCTTAAACGATTCCGGAATTCGCGATTGGGGAATTTGGGTTCCCTTAACAATCGCCTCAAAAGCTTTGGCTCGACCAACGACATCATCACTTTTAATAGTGATCATTTCTTGCAGGGCATGAGCGGCCCGATGAGCTTCCAGCCCCCAAACCTCCATTTCCCCAAAGCGTTGACCACCCATTTGAGCCTTACCTCCTAGCGGCTGTTGAGTAACCAAAGAGTAGGGCCCAATTGAACGAGCATGAATTTTATCTTCTATCATATGAACCAGTTTCAAAATATGGGCATTGCCAACGACAACTTTTTCTTTATAAGGTTCCCCGGTCCGACCATCAAAGAGGGTTAATTTATAATCTTCGGGGAGACCGGCTTTTTTAAACTCTTGCGCCAAAAAATTCTCGTCAAATTTCTCAAAAACCGGAATTGCCACCCGATAGCCCAAACTCTTAGCCGCCAAGCCCAAATGAGCCTCTAAAAGCTGACCCAAATTCATTCTTGATAAAACCGACAAGGGGGAAATAATCAGATCCACCGGAGTGCCATCAGCCAAATAGGGCATATCGGCCTCAGAAATAATTTTAGAAATGACTCCTTTATTGCCGTGACGGCCAGAAAGCTTATCGCCAACCTTGATTTTTCTCATTTGGGCCACTCGAACAATCACTTTTTTACTAATACCGGAAGCTAATTCCTCATCTTCTTCGCGGTCAAGAATTTGAACCTCAACAACCACCCCCTCAACGCCATGGGGCATTCTCAAAGAAGTGTCTCTAACTTCCCGGGCTTTTTCGCCAAAAATAGCCCGAAGCAATCTTTCTTCGGCAGTTAATTCTGTTTCTCCTTTGGGAGCAATTTTACCAACCAGGATATCGTTGGCGGCAACGTGAGAACCAATCACCACAATACCATCATCGCCGAGTTTTGCCAACTCTTCTTCAGAAACATTGGGAATATCGGCAGTTAATTCCTCCGGACCAAGTTTAGTATCGGCCACCTCAGCCACATATTCGTTAATAGTAATCGAGGTTAATAGGTCTTCTTTAACCAACCGGTCGGAAATAACAATGGCGTCTTCATAACCCAAACCCTCAAAAGAGCAATAGGCAACGGTTAGGTTTTTCCCCAGGGCTAACTCACCCTGATCGCAAGATGGGCCGTCAACAACCAAATCGCCCTTTTTGATCTTTTGACCAGTGCTAACAGCCGGTTTTTGGGAATAGCAAGTCCCATAAGGGGAAGTCCGAACAAATTTATTAATTAAATAGATTTCCTCATCGCCGTTTATTTGGATGTTGTCATTATCCAACTCTTCTTCTTTAACACTTTCGGGGTCAGCCAATTTAACCACCACTCTTTGGCCATCGGCATAAGTTACCTTACCGCTGTGGCGAGCGGTAATGGTTCGCCCTAGGGCTTGAGGGATTGCTTTCTCCATGCCGGTACCAATCAGAGGAGTATCGGGATTAATCAGGGGCACCGCCTGGCACTCCATGTGAGAACCCATCAGGGCTCTTGATGGCTCGTCATGATCTAGAAAAGGAATTAACGAAGCCGAGACGCCAACAATCTGTCGCGGGCAAACGTCAATCAAGTCAACCTGATCGGCAGGAACATCCAAAAATTCACCCCGAAACCTGGCCGGCACTAACTTGTCGATAATATAGCCTTTATCATCGAGGTTGACATCGTTGGCAGTGATATGATATTCCTCTTCGTCGTCGGCCTGAAGATAAATAACCTCATCAGTCACCCTTACCCTGGTTTTGCCATCCTTAGTCTCCTTAATCACTTTTTTATAAGGAGTTTCCAAAAAGCCATGTTCGTTTACCTTGGCGTAAAGAGCCAAATAAGTTACCAGGCCAATGTTTTGACCCTCTGGGCTTCGAACCGGACAAATTCGACCATATTGAGAAGCGGAAACATCGCGAATCGAAAAGGGGGCTCTTTCTCTGGTTAGACCGCCCGGACCCATCACTGATAATCGGCGCAAATTATCTAGCTCCGAGAGAGGGTTAGTTTGGTCAATAATAGTGGAAAGCCTGTTGGTTCGGAAAAATTCGTTAATGGCGGCAATAATGGGCTGGCTGTTAATCAAGGCCGAAAGATTAACATCCTGATCACGAGACAACAAAACCATCCGATCTCTAATCATCCGCTCGAAACGAGATAGGCCAATCCTAAAAGGCACCTGAGAAATTAACTCACCAACACAACGAAGGTGGCGATTAGCCAAATGGTCAATGTCGTCAATTTTACCTTTATCTTCAAGCAAACCAGTCAAATAAACAAGAGTGGCAACAAGGTCATCTTTTTTCAAAACTAGACCATCAGGATTATTGCTAATTTTTAAACCAAGACGCTTGTTAATTTTATAACGACCGACCGAGCTAAGGCTATAACGACGAGGGTTAAAAAAGGCGTTTTGAAAAAATTCTTCGGCGTTTTCGATTACGGCCGGCTCCCCGGGACGCATTTTTTGATAGATCTCAATTAAAGCCTCTTGGCGGGTTTCGGTAGTATCAACACCAAGAGTAGGATTAATAATTTCACCAAATTGGCTGGCAATTTCCTTATTGGTCATTCCCAAGGCTTTTAAAATCACCGTGGCCGGGAACTTCCGACGCCGATCAATCCGAGCCGAAATAACATTATTGTTACCGCTAATAAATTCTAGCCAAGAACCGAAAAGCGGTCTAATTTCAGCCTCATAAAGAGTTTTACCGGTTCGTTTGTCTTGGCTTTGGGTAAAATAAACCCCTGGCGCTCGAGTTACCTGAGAAACAATACAACGCTCAACTCCATTAATAATAAAGGTTCCCCGCTGGGTCATTTGGGGCAAATCGAAAAGAAAGGTCTGTTTTTGCCAGGTCCGATTAGTCTGCAGACTGGTTAAAGTGATATCGCAATCAATAGAAACAGTATAAGAAATGCCTCGGCGAATCGCCTCTTGAGGAGTGGTGTTGGAAGGTGAAAGATGATAATCACCCAAACTCATTTGCCAACGCTGTCCGGCCTGGTCTTTAATCGGCGAAATCCCCTTTAAGCCTTCGCCAATACCGTTTTTTAAGAACTTTTGCCAAGATTCTTTTTGAATCGCCAGAAGGTCTAATGGGGGTAATTTTGAATATTTCTTACCTAAAACAACCTGATTTTTTTGTTTGTGAACCTCCATTCTTTGATTAAAAGTCAAAAATTTTTACCGGCAAAAAAACAGCCAGGTTCAAGACAAAAAAAGGCCATTAAAAAATATCCCCCTGACCAGGTAGGGATATTTACTTAAAAGTTAACCCGGCTGATAATGATTGTCAAAATCAAAATGACCCAAAAATTAAACTACCCAAAGAAGCAATGAGCCTAATATAACATAGGACAAAATAAAATGCAAGGAAAAAAGAATAATTGTTAAATTGTTACATTGCTATATTGTTTTTAGGGTTATTTAAATCCAAAAGGCTATTAACAATCTTTCTTTCACCTTT
>CAZUWK010000016.1:0-13064 GCA_964624185.1 uncultured Gammaproteobacteria bacterium
TACTGTGGTTTTTTGCCTATCTTGAAATAAAAAATTGCTGACTGTTGATCAAAAAGGAACACTCACTTTTAAAAAGCTAAAAACCATCAACCGCAAAACTACTAGTTTTTTAGGTCCTGCCGGTATTTTATTGAGCCAAAAAGTGGCAATTAATAATTAATTTGGGCTATAATTAATAAGTATTAATGGCAACTAAATCAGCAAAAATACCACCTCACTCTGATGAAGCCGAAGAATCGGTTTTGGGCTCTATCTTAATTGATAAAGATGCTATATCGGTTATTGCCCCCCTACTAAAGCCTGACCATTTTTACAACGAAAACAATGGCCGTATTTATGAAGCGGCTCTTATCCTTTACGAGAATCGCCGGCCAATTGATTTAGTCACCTTAACTTCAGAATTAAAAAAAACCAAAGACTTTACCCGAATTGGCGGCGCTTCATATTTAGCCGATTTGACCAATCGGGTGGCTACCGCCGTTAACGTTGAAGAATATGCCCAAATTATTAAAAGAAGCTGGATTAAAAGGCGGCTGATTTCTTCTTCCAGCCGAATTTCCGCTCTCGCTTTTGATGAAACTAAAGAATCAAGCCAGGTCTTAGAAGAGGCCGAAAAAGAGATTTTCGCTATTTCTCAATCTGGCCTTACTCGTAGTTTTATTCCCGTCAAAGATGCCTTAATCGAATCTTTTGATCGCTTAGACGAATTACATAAAAGATCCGGTGGCTTAAGGGGCTTGCCCACCGGATTCACCCAGCTAGATAATCTTTTGGCTGGTATGCAAAATTCCAATCTGATTATTTTAGCGGCTCGCCCCGGGATTGGAAAAACCGCTCTCAGTTTAAACATTGCTCGCCATGTGGCGGTTGAAGAAAAAATTCCGGTTGGAATTTTTTCCTTAGAAATGAGCCAAGAAGAACTAGTTGACCGACTCTTAGTCCGCCAAGCCCAAATTGATAGCTGGAAATTAAAAACCGGCCGTCTGGACGAAGACGATTTTTCTCGATTATCCGATGCCATGGGAACTCTGGCTGAAGCCCCCCTATATATCGACGACACCCCGGGAATTTCGATCCTAGAAATGCGCACTAAAGCCCGAAGATTGCAAATGGAAAAAGGTTTAAAATTATTAATTGTTGATTATTTACAATTAATTCATGGCCGCAATATCGAAAATCGAGTCCAGGAAGTATCGGAAATTTCTCAAGGCCTAAAAAATTTAGCCAGAGAATTAAAAATACCGGTTTTATCTCTATCTCAGCTGTCTCGGGCGGTTGAGGTCCGGGGCGGACAACGACCAAGACTGGCCGACCTTCGCGAGAGCGGTTCCATCGAACAAGATTCTGACGTTGTTATGTTCTTGTTCCGAGAAGACGACGATGATCGAGAAAGTGTCGTTTTGGAACTGGCTAAGCATCGCAATGGCCCTATTGGCGCCATGAACCTCCGCTTTGTTCAAAAACAAATCAGTTTTTATCCTTTGGAGAAAAACGCTTAAAAAAACAAATGGTAATTAATTTAATCAACCTTCCCTGGGTCATGGGTAGTATTACTGTTTTTGGCTTAACGATATTTTTAGCCTTTATTTGGGCGTCATTTTTATTCTTTCGCCAAACCAGAGAAGAGTTTGCCAACGATGAAAAAATAGTTAGTTTTCTAATCAATGTTTTTTTGGGCTGGCTAACTGGAGCGCGATTATTTTTTTACCTGGGCAACCTTAGACAATTTGGTCCCTTTCTCAAAATCTTTCTTCCTTGGCGCTATCCCGGCCTATCCTTTGCCGGCGGCATTTTAGGAATAATAGTCTCTTCCTGGCTCTGGTCTAGAAGACAACAGTTTGAAATTTGGCGACTAACTGACGCCGCCACTCGACCCCTGCTAATTTTTACCGGCGGATTTTTCTTGGGTCAAACCCTGGTTACTCAAGAGCTTTTTTATTTGGCCAGCCTAGGTCTAACACTGCTGTTAATTGCCCTCTCTTTTTGGCTTCTAAAATCTTACCGATCATTAACCTGGTACCCCTCAGGCAAGATTGGTTTTGTCTTTTTGTCTACCAATATTGTTTTAGGGGCTGGTTTTTCTTTACTTGCTTTTTTACTATCCTCTGGTTTATACTTAGAAACGCTTTTAAGTTTAGGACTATTTTTTTGGTCTTTAACCATTCTTTTACTAAGATCGGAAACGCCTTTGGCTAAAAAAATTAATCAACAAATCATCAACCTAAGGCCTACTCAAAAATAACAATGACTAAAAACAAAAAAAAACCGATTAAAAAAAATAATAAGCAAGAAAAACTGACTTTTCCTGCTTATTTACTGGCGCCAATCGGGAAATTTTTTGCGAAAGAAGAAGAGAAAATCTTAACAAAAATCAAAAACTTAAAAGAAGAAGATCCCTTTGCCGACCCCAACCGGGCCTCAAACAACGCTTCACCAGACACCGACGCCGAAGAGCAATTTGGCCACATGAAAAATAAAGCCATTCAGGGCCAGCTCCAAAAGAGGTTAATTCAAGTTCGCAAAGCCCTAACTCAAGTAAAAATTGGCCATTATGGTTCCTGCGAAAAGTGCGGCAAACTAATTGACACTGACCGACTAATGATTTATCCGGAAGCGACCACTTGCTTAGATTGCCTCAAAAAAGAAGAGAAAACTAAAAAATAACCCTTAATCTTCTTCTTGTTTTAAAAACATGGCTTTTTACGACCACTATAATTACCAACGGTATTGGCGAGGAAGAGAATATGAACACGAAGCCGAGCTTATCGCCTTAGAAAAACTATTTAGCATGGTTCCTCAAAAAAACCGTCAAGCAATTCTTGATCTTGGGGCTGGTTTTGGCCGCCTTGCCCCAATTTATGCTAATAAATTTACCTCATGTGTTTTAGTTGAGCCCTCGCAAAAGCTAATTAACCAAGCCAAGAGGAAATTAAATTATCAGAACCTTAAATTCAAGCCGGGTAGGGGAGAGAGCTTCCAGATAAAAACTAAGTTTGACGTTGTCTTAACAGTTCGAGTGGCCCACCACATTCAAGACTTGCCTGCTTTTTTGAAAAATATTAATCGCCACTTAAAAAATGACGGTTTTTTAATTTTAGAGTTTGCTAACAAGACCAATTTTAAAGCTCGCCTTAAGGCCTTATTTCGGGGAGATTGGTCTTTTTCAAAAGATCTGACCTCAATTGATCGACGATCACCGGCCAACATTAACCAAAAAACAATCCTGTTTCTTAACCATCATCCCCAAAAAGTTAAGCAGGATTTGGAGCAATCAGGTTTTGAAATTGTTACCCAGTTGTCGGTTTCTAATTTTCGTTTCCCAATATTAAAAAAGCTCATTCCAACCGGAGTTCTTCTTCGGGGAGAAAAGGCTCTACAGTCGTTTTTAGGCAAAATCGGCTTCGGCCCTTCAATTTTCATCCTCGCCAAGAAAAACAAATCAATTGACAAAAAATAACTGAGGCAAGAGAAGGTTTTGATCTTTTTAAAATGCCCACCAGTCAACTGTTAAATTGCTGAATTATTAAATTGTTTTTCAAGAAACAATGTTTTCCCAAACAACAATTCAACAATGTAACCATATAGCAATTACCCCCTTACTCCATTTCTTCCATAAACTGATTCACCCCAAAAGCCCAAGACTCTTTTGAAGGGGGAGCGTAACGGGCGGCAATTTGCTCAACATCAACAAAACCCTTATTCAAATAGTCCTCTCTTAAGCCTTGGGCGACAGTTTCTATTCCTTCTTCCCAAGAGGAGAAACCCAGGGTTCCTCGAGAATGAATTCCCCAGCCCCAAGCGTTATGGGTGTTTTCAGGAACTTTTTTGCCCAAATTAGACTCCTGTTGGGCAATGGCGACCAAAAGACGATAATCTAGGTTATATTTTTGGGACACTTGAAAAAAATGATCGGCCTGGTCAACCAAAGGAGAACGATATTTTTCCAAATATTGTCTGATAATTACCGGCCGAGCATCAGCCACACCTATTTCAAAGGAGACAGAGCCGGTGCTGTTGGGAAGAGCCTGATAAAGACGAACCGGAGTGTTGGCCAAACGAGACTGATAATCAATTTTTGTTTTGGCCAAAAACTGTTGATAGCTTTCTTGGTTAGCACCAAGAAGTCCAAATGCTAAAACCAAAGAGGCTGGCAAAATAATTACCAGTGCTGGCAAAAAAAACAATCTTAAACCAAAGCCTTGATACTTTTTCATCTGGCCCGAAAAAACTCCCTAAATACTAGTAAAAGGATATTAAAGCCAAACGCACTTGTCAAGTAGGCCTCGATAATCTCTAGTTCATATCTATTTGTGCCTATGCAAGGCCTGGCCTTGCATAGGCACACTTTCCGAAAACAAAGATGTTAGAATATCGATTCTTCCTTTTTTTTCTTGCCGGTTTTTTACTATCATGATAGAATAAGTTTCGATATGAAAAAAACAAATCAAAAAAACCAAACAAACAAAAAACCTAATAAAAAAGGTCCTGGAGCAGAGGAATATCACCCGCCTCAAAGGCCAACCTTTAAGCGGCCCGAGTCTATGCCAACAAGGCGGCCGCAAGTAAATCGACCACAAATTAGACGACCTCAACATTATGGCTAAACCAACCAAAACTGCTCCCCAAACCAAAACCCCACCCCGGATTAAGCTAAATCGCCTGCCCGATAACACCATCGAAATCGAGGTGGTAATTGACCAAACCAAAATAAAAGAAGAATATGATCGAGTCTTGTCTGACCTGCAGAAAAAAACCGAGATTAAGGGTTTTAGAAAAGGTAAGGCCCCTAAAGAAAAAGTCGAAAAGGTCATTGGTCAAAACGAAATTTACCAGCAAGTCATTAATAATATTCTGCCCCAAACCTACCAAAAAGCAGTTGAGGACCAACAACTAAAACCGATCATCTCTCCCCGAGCCGAATTAGTTTCAGCCCAAGAAGGAAAAGACTGGCAAGTTAAATTTACCACCTGTGAATTACCAGAAATTGATCTTAACAACTATCAGGAAGAGATTGGAAAAATCACGGCCAAAGAAGCGATTTGGACCCCGGAAAAAGGCCAGCCGGAAACAAAAGAAAACGAAGACTTGCAAAAAACTAAAAAATTCCAAACCATAATTGACACCTTAGCCAAAACTGTTAAGGTTGTTTTGCCTAAAATATTAATTGACAATGAAGTTAATCAAAAACTAGCCAACCTCATTGATAAAACCGAAAAAATGGGCCTGTCGATAGACCAATATCTTGCCTCTTTGGGTAAAACTGCTGAAGACATCAAAAAGGAATACCAACAGGAAAGTGAAAAAAATTGGCGATTAGAACTGGCTTTAAATAAAATCGCCGATGAAGAAAAAATTACCGTTTCTGATCAAGATATTGATGAGGCTTTAAATAAAATTACTAATCCTAAAGAAAAAGAAGAACTTAATAACCAGCGCTACATGCTCTCCTCAATGATCAGGCGCCAAAAGACCCTTGAGTTCTTGCAAAACTTATAGTAAAATACTCCTAAGACTTGCCCATATTTTCTCTTTTTACCTATGGTGACCAAAAAGGTCGTTGCCGGTAACAATAGCCAGTCTCAGAAAAAATCTTCTTCTGAACGGGATCAGTCTGGCCTAAATTTAAAAGACGAGCTCGCCAAGCAATTCCCCCAAGAGTTTTTAAACCAAATAACGGCTAAGCAAAGTGCCCACCCGGGAGAAATTCACCCAGGACAAACGATAAAGCCGGAAGAACAAAGAACCCCAGGAACAACAGAATACGAACAGTTGGCTCGCTATCAACAAAAAATCGATTTTCAAAGAAGAGTTAATCTTAATGAAACCTCATTAAAGTTAAAAGATAATCAAGAAACTAGCGCCAAAATAAATCAAATTAAAGAACAAATTAAGGCTATTGCCAATAGCATGAATCAAATAAACCACCAAGTTGAGGTGATAGAAACAAAGGCCCAAGAAAATATTCCTCAAGAGAGCCAATATCAGCTTAACTTCTTGGAGTTATTGCTGGCCTTCTTGAAAGACTTAAAAGAAAGGGTCGAGGAGGGGAATACCTGGCTGGCCGCTTTCCAAAAGAAAACCAGCAAGCGAAACTACTTTTGGGGCCAAGTTAAAAAATCCGGTTCTAAATTTTTGCTCTCTTCTGACCGTACTCCCGCCACCCAAACAGGGTAAAAACCAAAAAGGGCCAAAAAACAACCACCAGCCAGCCTTGAATTTCCAGGTCTGAATCTAACAGACCCCTGGGGTCGGATAGCTTCAGACCTCCACCTCTTAATAAATTAGTTAACCCGTTTGCCCCCATGACAAAGAGAATAAAAAAAGGCTGTAGTATAATAAAGAAACTAGGCTTAGCCAACGACTAAAGACTAAATTCGCACGCGTGGCTCAGTTGGTTAGAGTATCCGCTTGACATGCGGAAGGTCCCTGGTTCGAGTCCAGGCGCGTGCACTAAGTTGAACTCAAAACTCAAAGCTCAAATGTCAAAACCTAAACTTAAAGCTTTTAAGTTGAAAAATAAAAATTGCTAAATGGCTGGTACAGATCTCCCAGCTTTCGCCGAGAAGACAAAGAGGGAAAGATCTTTTTTAGTCATTTTGAAGGAGTTTCTCTTTTCCCGTCATTCCGGACTTGACCCGGAATCTGGGTTTAGATTCTGACTTTCGTCATTCTGAGTCCGTCAATTGACGGACGAAGAATCTCGTTTTGAAGACGGGATCCTTCGGTCGCCTGAGGCTCCCTCAGGATGACGGAAAAGAGGAGGAGGCGCGGGCTACCTGTCCGCCTCTGGCGGAAAGCTCGCTACTCCGGAAAATGGAGTAACGCAGTTTACTGCGCGCTAACAATTCAACAATTCAACAATATAACAATAAATTTTTAAAATCCTTGCCAAAATTAATTAACATGAATCCTTCTCCCTTAGAACTTGATCGCCTTTCCATTATGCGGCATTCTTGCGCTCATGTCTTGGCCGCCGCTGTCCAAAAACTCTACCCAAAAACAAAGTTTGCCATTGGCCCGGCGATCGATAACGGCTTTTATTATGATTTTGATTTTAGCAAGCCTTTTTCGGAAACTGATTTGGGAAAAATTGAGGCCGAAATGACCCGAATTATCAGGGCCAACCTTCCTTTCGAAAAAAGAGAAATCACCTCTTCGGAAGCAAAAAAACTTTTTGCCAAACAACCCTACAAGCAAGAACTAATCGCCAGCTTAGTCAAAGAAGGCCATAAAACAGTTTCTATTTACACTTCTGGCGATTTTATTGATCTTTGTTCCGGCCCTCATCTGGCCTCGACAGGAAAAATCGGCCCTTTTAAGTTGCTTTCTTTGGCCGGGGCTTACTGGCAAGGAGACGAAAAAAACCCCCAATTAACTAGAATTTACGGCACCTGCTTTGCCAACCAAAAAGATTTGGATCAATATTTATCCCAAATTGAAGAGGCCAAAAAGCGCGATCATCGCCTAATTGGCAAAAAATTAGATTTATTCTCTTTTCACTCCGAGGCGGCCCCGGGCGATGTTTTTTGGCACCCCAAGGGTTATTTGCTAATGAGAAAGCTAATTGACTATTGGCGCCAAGAACATGAGGCGGCCGGCTATCAAGAAGTCCGCACCCCGGAAATTTTAAAAAATTCTGTCTGGCAAACCAGCGGTCATTTACAATCCTTTGCCGACAAAATGTACCGGGTCGCCACTCCCGACAGTAAAGACTGGAACATGAGTATTAAACCAATGAACTGTGACGGCGGAATTTTAATCTACCAAAACTCGCCCCATTCTTACCGAGAACTACCCCTGAGAATGGGCGAGCTGGGTGTGGTTCACCGCTTTGAGACCTCCGGGGAACTTCACGGCATTATCCGAACTCGAGAATTTACCCAAGATGATGCCCATATTTTTTGCACCAAAGAACAGGTAAAAGAGGAAATAAGAGGAGTTATGGACCTTTGCTTCAGATTTTATCAAAAATTCGAGCTAGAATTAGATCATTTGGAGCTGTCCACTCGACCCAAAAACTCCATTGGTTCGGATGAGATTTGGCAAGAAGCCGAAAAAGTGATGGAGGAAACCCTACAAGAAAGCGGAGTGGAATACAAAGTCAACAAGGGTGACGGGGCTTTTTACGGACCAAAAATCGACTTTCACCTTAAAGACAGCTTGGGCCGAACCTGGCAATGTTCTACTATCCAACTTGATTTTGCCCAACCGGAAAACTTTGATCTTTACTATATCAACGAGGCGGGAAAAAAGGTTCGGCCGGTGATGATCCACCGGGTTATTTATGGCTCGCTGGAGCGCTTTTTAGGCATTTTAATCGAGGGAAACGGCGGCAATTTCCCTTTTTGGCTATCACCAACTCAGGTGGCCATTATTCCCATCACCGATCAGCAAATAAACTATGCTCAAAATATTAAAAATACTATCATAAAGACCCATAATATTAGAATTGAAATTAACCAGAGCAATGAAACGGCCTCAAAGAAAATCCGCCAAGCCGAAGAACAAAAAATCCCCTATATGCTAATTATCGGCGCCAAAGAGGAAAAGGGAAAAACCGTTAATGTCAGAAAAAGGGGAGAAGAGGTCTTGGGAGAGATGGCCTTAAAAAAATTTTTAGAACAGATTAACCAAGAATCTTAACTTTTAAGATTAGAAATGTTGCCAACCAAGCCTGGCCATGTTACACTAAGGCGTAAAGTTTGAAAAGTTAACAACAATTTGAGTTCAGCTAAATTTTATCAAATCAATCAATATATTAGGGCGGACAAACTGCGAGTTATTGATGAAGAGGGCAAGCAAATTGACGTTTTAAGCCGTGACCAAGCCTTAGAGCTGGCCAAAGAAGAAGGCAAAGACTTGGTCGAAATTGCCCCTAACGCCAAACCGCCGGTTGCCAAAATCATCGATTTTAAAAAATTCCAATATTTAGAGAATAAAAGGGCCAAAAAAAGCAAAAAACTGGGCCAAAAACAAGAAACCAAAGAATTGCGGGTTCGACCATTTATTTCTGATAATGATCTGCAGTTTCGTCTTAAAAAAGCCGAAGAATTTTTAAAAGAAGGCAATCGGGTTCAAATAACGGTTAACTTTCGCGGCCGAGAAATGACTAATCAGAAGGCCGGTTTTGATTTGGCTAACCAAATCATTGCCAAAACCGCCTCTTTCGGCTCACCAATTAAAGAGCCAAAAATGGCCGGAAGAAGCCTTAGTTTTACCTTAACGCCGATTAATAAATAGAAAGTTTTTCGAACCTAGGCCTATAGACAATTTTAAGTTTTAAGCTTTAAATCAATTTTTAAATTTCTAATAAAAGCCATTGTTACATTGTTGAATTGCTAAATTGTTGGTTAATTTGGGGGCAAAACCAACCCTAAAAAACAATATAGCAATGTAGCAATCAAACAATTATTATTTTTTTAAACTTATTTCGTGTCAAAACAAAAAACTAAAAAGTCACTAGCTAAAAGATTCCAGGTCACCAAAAAAGGCAAGGTTTTGCACCAATCGGCCTTTGGCCGCCACCTAAAAAAGACCAAAAGTAAAACCCAAAAAGGCAAATACAAAAAGAAAAAAGAACTAACCGGTACCATGGCCAAAAAGATTAAAAAAGTTTTAGGTAAATAAAAAAATATCCGATTTTTACAATCGTAGTTTTTTGTTTCGCCTTGTTTAATTATTTAATATAATAAAATAAAATGAGAGTTAAAACCGGCACCACCAGAAGAGCAAAGCACAAAAAAACCTTAAAAAGCACTAAGGGTTACCGCCTAACCAAAAGCAAGCTTTATAAGGCGGCCAACGAAGCCCAGCTTCATGCCGGCCAATATGCTTTTGTGGGCCGAAAACAGAAAAAAAGAAACTTTAAGACCCTTTGGATCAGTCGGATTAACGCCGGCTTGACCAAACACGACCTAAATTATTCTTCCTTTATCAATCAGCTTAAAAAAGCCCACATCGGCCTAAACCGCAAAGTGTTGGCTAATCTGGCCGTTAACAACCCGGACGTTTTTAATAAAATTGTTGAAGAAGCTAATAAGCCTGCTTCCGCCTAATTATAAAAAATGTCTTTTTCTCCTGGCTTTTGTTAAAAAGCCTTTGAGATTGCCATGAACCTCGAAAAAACACTCACTGCCGCCAAGAAAGAAATTAGCGCCGTCAAAACTGCTTCCGACTTGGAAAAGGCCAGAATAAAATTCTTGGGCCGCAATGGTCTTGTTAACCGCCTGTTCAAAACCATAAAAGACTTACCCCTTGAAGAAAAAAAAGACGCCGGTCAAAAGCTAAACTTAGTCAAAAATAAAATAGAGGTTTTAATTAATCAGCAAGAAAAACAACTAGACAAGCCGAAAAAAACTTCGAAAAAACCAGTTAAATTTTATTACGCTTTGCCTAAATTAGGCCACCTGCACCCCATCACCAATACGGCTGAGGAAATCAACACCTTTTTTAAAAATTTGGGGTTTTCAACTTATGAAGGCCCGGAAATCGAAACCGACGAATACTGCTTCCAACGCCTAAATGTCCCCGCCGATCACCCGGCTCGGGACATGCAAGACACTATCTATATTAGGGAGCCGGAAATATTGCTTCGCACCCAAGCCTCAGCCATCGAAACCAGGTTGTTAGAAAAAGAAACCCCCCCTTTTAAGGCCGCTTTTGCCGCCCGGGTTTATCGCAACGAAAAGGTTAATAAAAGCAACCACTTTATCTTTCACCACTACCAGGCCGTGGCCGTTGACAAAAATATTACCCTAAAAGACTTAATTGGTACCCTAAATGCCCTGTTCAAAAAGCTTTATGGTAACGAAGTAGTCGTTCGCTACCGCTGTAAGTATTACCCGGAAGTCGAACCGGGCCTTGGCTTAGATATTGCCTGTTTTGCCTGCCAAGGGAAGGGTTGCCCCTTGTGCAAAGGAGTGGGCTGGATCGAAATGGGCGGGGCCGGCATTATTCACCCCCGGGTTTTATCAATGGCCGGCATTGACCCAAAAACCTGGCGCGGTTTTGCTTTTGGCCTGGGGCTGGATCGCTGGGTGATGGCCAAATACAATATCGGTGATATTAGAACCTTACTAGGCGGCAACCTAGCCTATAAACCTAATCAACCATGAAAATTATTTATTCGGAAATAAAAAAACTGCTTCCCGGTCTTAACCAACCGGTTAAAAAACTAGTCCAAGACCTAACTCTAATTGGCCATTTCGTTGATGGCCTAGAGGAGAAGGGGAACAGGGTTATTATCAGCCTGGAGGTTAGACAAAACCGGGCCGATTGTTTGGGTTATTGGGGGGTGGCTAAAGATTTGGCCGTACTTTACGATTTGGCTCTTGCCAAACCAAAAATTAACCTACCTAATATTACCGGCCAAAAGGCCTTGCCGATCAAAATCGCAGCCCAAGAGCCGGTAACAAGAGTCATGGCGGTAAAAATTAGCCACCTTAATAATCAACCTTCGCCAAAATGGCTAAAAACAATTTTAGCCCTTCACGATATTAATTCTATTAATACTCTAGTCGACCTAACCAACTACATTATGCTTTTCTGGGGCATTCCCAACCACGCCTTTGACGCCCAAAAATCAACTGATAATTTGGTTTGGGAAACTAACCGAGGCGGGTTTGGCCACTTTACCAGTTTTGACGGCACCAAAATTACCCTAGAGAAGGGAACTCTGCAAATCAGCAACGGCAAAGAAGTTTTAAGTTTAGCCGGAATTGTCGGCGGCCAAAACTCCGGCGTTGACCTTAACACCAAAGAGGCCATTGTCGAAATGGCCATTTATAACCCGACCCGGGTCAGGCAAGATTCTAAAAACTTGAAAGTAGTTACCGAGGCCAGTATCAGGTTAGAAAAACAACTTGACCCGGAACTAGTGCCAACGGCTTTCAACCACCTAATTAGTTTAATTTTAGAGTACTGCCAAGGACAAATAGCCAGTTCCATCTTTAACTACTATCCTAAAGAAAAAAAATTATCCCCCCCCACAATTAGTTTTAATCCTAAAAGCCCGGCGACCATCGCCGGAGTCAATATTGATGAAGGCTTTAGTCTAAAAACCCTAAAGGCCTTAGGTTGCCTGGTTAACCAAAAAGAGGAAAATGATTGGTTGGTTGTTCCCCCCTCACTCCGGCCAGACTTAGAGCTGGAGGAAGACTTAGCCGAGGAGATAATTCGGTTTTGGGGCTATCAGAACATCCCCACTAACCAACCTGTTTCAGCCGAAATCTTACCCGACATTACCCCCAAGATACTTCATTTAATTGAAGCGGTCCAAAACATTCTAGTGAACTTTGGCTATGACGAGGTTCGCTCTTGGCCGCTCATCAAAAAGAGCCAGTTTTTAAAAGCTTCCTTTTTGCCGGAGAAGGCAGGACCTGTTTATACTCAAAATAATATTAACGATCATTACCCCTTAATGCGAGCCTCGATTTGTTCTTGCCTAAAATTTCAAAACCGGCAATACCAAAAGCTGAAAATTCCCCAACGGCGCTTTTTTGAAATTGGTAAAATTTTTTACCAAAACAAAGGCCAATATCGGGAACGCTGGTCATTGGGTATTTTTGATCAAAGCGCCAAAAAATTGATTAAAAACCTTGATCGTTTTTATCGAAATTTCGGCTTGAAAATCTCTAAAAAAGATATTATTAAAACCGGCAAAGGGGCGATGACGGAAATTAATTTAACCAAACTAGCCAAATCCCTAGACCAGATTCCTAAAATTACCCTTGCCAAACCACCCCAAAGGGTTGACCAGGCCGCCCAAGAACTAAGTGGCCAAATAATTGACCTGGACGCCAATCTTATTTTCACCAAAGAACAAGACCCCAAAAAATTAATCGAAGAATATCAGGCCAAATTTGATCCGGATATTTTATGGCAATTGGTGGTTTTAGACTTTTATCGAGAAGAAAAAGTCTATAAATATACTCTCAGGGCTTTTTATTATAATTGCTCGGCTAAAGTGGCCAAAAAGGCTCATCGTGAGGTGTTTGGGAATTTAGGCGCCAAGTCAGACTTGGCTACTTCAGCCCTCTTGGAGTAGCCAAGTCTGACTTGGCGCT
>CAZUWK010000017.1:0-12296 GCA_964624185.1 uncultured Gammaproteobacteria bacterium
AATGTTAAAAATTGGCAATTAGATAAACTGCGTTCTCAAATTGGCTATTTGACTCAGGATACTTTTCTTTTCGAAGATACCATTATTAACAACCTTCGCTACAATAATCCTCGGATTTCCCCAAAAGAAGCTATCGAAACTTTTAATACCTTAGCTTCTCCTCGATTCATTAAATCTTTGCCCCATGGTCTTGATACTCAACTAAAAGCCGACGGTCAAAATCTAAGCGCTGGCCAAAGGCAAATTGTTGCTCTAGCTAGGATTGTCTTGAGAAAACCAAAAATTCTCATCTTAGACGAAGCGACTTCTAAAATAGATACCAAATCAGAAAAAATGATACAAAAAGCCATAGAAAAATCCACGAAAGGAGTAACCAGCTTCATTGTCGCCCATCGTCTTAGCACCATTTTCAAGGCTGATCATATTTTGGTTATCCGTGATAAATCCATAATTGAATCTGGTTCTCACCAAGAATTAATTAAGCTCAAAGGCGAGTATTACGAAATGTATTCACGGTTTGTCGAGTAAGGATAATTTTTACCAAGATATCGACAGGAAAAATCTTTTTCTTATTGTTCATTTAGACTTAACTTGATACAATATTTTGTATAAGGACATGAATAAATCTAAGTTAGCTCAAAAAATTGCTTCTGACAAAACTTCTTCTCCAAACAGCAGTTCTTCGGCCGGTCAAAGCAACCAATTAGAAAAAATTCAAAGCTTAATAGAAGAGGAAAACACCAAGGAAAGCTTGCTTGATATTCAAGAGGAAATAGAAGAAATGTTTCTGGAGGCCATTGGCAACAATTGGTCAAAAATGACTCCCGATGAAAAAAAATCGGCTGTCAAGCTAGGCTGTCTAGTCCAAGATGTTAAAAAAAGCTTCCAAGACATCTTCGAGGAGGGGATCCACTAATGAAAGATTGTCTCTTTTGTCAGATTGCCAATCAAAAAATCCCGGCCCAAATTATTTACCAGGACGATAAGACCATCGCCTTTTTGGACAATCAACCTAAAAGCGCCGGCCACACTCTAGTCATCCCCAAAAGCCACTTTGCCACTATTTTTGACATCCCAAACGACTGGCTTTGCGCTCTTGCTAGCACCGTCCAAATAGTCGCCAACCTTATCAATAAGGCTTTATCGCCAGACGGGCTGAATATTTGCCAAAATAATGGCGCCATTGCCGGCCAAACTATTGATCATATCCACTTTCATATTATCCCTCGCTATCAAAAACGCCCCCCTATTAATAAGAAAGATTTTCTCGCTTTGGCTAAAAAAATTAATCAATAAAAACAATATGACCAATAACCAATTGTCTTTTTTGGAAATTAAAGTCCCCAAAAGCAACACCTACACCACCGAGCAAATGGAGTCGTTATTGGCTAATTTAACCAAAACTAAAAGCGGGAGGTTATTTTCTCGTTCTCAAGCCCCACTAAGCCTCAACATCATCTCTCAAAATCAAAAAATCAACTTTTTCTTTGGCGTCCCTCAGGAAAAAATTAATTTCACCCAAAGCCAAATTTTGGCCCAATACCCCGATTGCTTAATTTCTCTTAATAAAAACCCCATTTTAAATCTCCCTAATCTTAACCGGGCCGTTTCTTGCCAATTAGGCCTGACCAATTCCTACTACTATCCACTAAAAACTGCCGAAGATTTTACTGATACTGACGCCTTGTCATCAATTTTGGCTACCTTAGCCAAAATTAAAAACCCCAATGATTGGGCGGTTTATCAATTAATCATTGCCGATCAGGCCAAGGGGGCGACTAAAAAAATTAATAATAAAATCTTAACCGGCGTCAAAGATGAAGACGGTAATTATCACGCCCATCCTGATCAGGCCCTGTTTGAAAAAAAAGTTGCTAAAGGGTTATTGTCTGTTTCTGTTAACCTCTTGGCTTCCAACAATACCACCCTAAACGAACTATTGGGCAGTTTTGGGGTTTTCACCAACCCTAAAAGCAACAGTCTAACAGGTAAAAAAACTAATATCTTAAACAAGAAAAAAACTCATTCTGCTATCATCAGCCACCGGCCAAACCGAAAAATAATTTTAAACTTAGCCGAAACTGCCACCCTTTGGCATTTGCCGGGAGAAAAAGTCACTCTGCCTAACATTGCCTGGGGAAGAACCATTACCACCGAAGCTCCCGACGATCTTCCTGTCGCCCAAAATCTAACTGAGTCGGAAAAAAAAGACACTTGTTTTTTCGCCCGAACCGAATATAAAAACCAAATGGCCAACTTTGGCATCAAAAAAGCCGATCGCAGACTCCATTTTTACACCATTGGTAAAACCGGCACTGGTAAGTCTACCCTAATTGCCAATATGGCTATTTCCGATATTAGAAAAGGGGAGGGAGTGGCCGTTATTGATCCCCACGGTGATTTAATCGAAATTCTGCTTAATTATATTCCTTCCCACCGGATCAATGATGTTTGCTACTTTAACCCGGCTGACAAAGAGTACACCTATCCTCTTAATCCCCTGGAGGTCACTAATAAAGAGCAAAAAGAGTTAGTGGCTTCGTCAATTTTGGCGATCTTTTATAAACTTTATAGTTACTCTTGGGGGCCAAGACTAGAACACATTTTTAGAAACACTCTTCTAACCTTGGTCGAAGTTCCCGATACCACCCTGGTTAACGTCATCGACATTTTAACTAAAAAAGACTATCGCAACAGTATTGTTAAAAAGCTTGATAATCCATCCTTGGTTTCTTTTTGGCAAAACGAATACGAAAAAATGCCCGACCGTCTTCAGCAAGAAGCAATTTCTCCCATCCTCAATAAGGTAGGCCAGTTTGTTTCCTCTCCTTCAATTCGAGAAATTATCCGCTGGCCTCAATCTAAGGTTAACCTAGAAAAGATTATGAACGAAGGAAAAATTTTACTAGCCGACCTATCGGCCGGAAAGCTTGGTGAAGATAACTCGGCCCTGTTGGGAGCCATGTTGGTTACTCAAATTCAGCTGGCCGCTATGAACCGGGTTAATATCCCCGAAGAATCGCGGCGAGATTTTTACCTTTTTGTTGATGAGTTTCAAAACTTTGCCACCACCTCATTCATCAAAATCTTATCTGAGGCTAGAAAATATCGACTTTGTTTAACCTTGGCCAACCAATATATGGCCCAACTTGACGAGTCTGTTCAAAGCGCAATTTTTGGAAACATTGGTTCTTTGGCTTCTTTTATTATTGGCAACCAAGATGCTCAAGTTTTAGCCCGAGAGGTAGCCGATAATTATGACGAAAACGACCTTATTTCTCTGGATCAATTCCAAATCTTAACCAAGCTGGCCATTAACGGTCGAACCTCGGTGCCATTCTTAGCCTATACCCTGCCATTACCAAACTGCGCCAATCAGGGTAAAGACAAGGTTATCAAAGTTTCCCGCCAACACTTCGGCAGAAAAAAATAACGACCTACTTCAATATATTGTACAGATTAATAAAACCAGAAAATCCAGCCTCTTTTTGTTATAATATCAAAGGAAAGGTAAGTTCTTATTAACTTTTTTATGGTTTTTACAAAACTAACCACTAAACTGAAAAAACGGCCGAGTCTGTTTGGATTGAACAAAATTGGCTGGCTAATAATCTACTTCTTGCCGCTATTAATAATCACCGCCTTAATAATAAAAAATAATTGGTCTGGTTTCTCTTGGCCAACAAGACTTTTTCTAAAAAAAGCCCCCTCCCTTCAAGAGGAGACAAGCCAGCTCTCCTGGTTATCAACTTCGGGCCGGTTTATTGTCGACGAAAAAAATACTCCGGTTATTTTACGAGGCATCAATTTGTCCAGTGTTTCCTGGGGCTATCATGACTGGTTCCCAGAGGCAGTTAGGACCGCGGTTAACGATTGGGGCATTAACGTTGTTCGGACCAGGGTTTACCAAGACGATTATTTTAACGATCCGGAAAGTTTTTTTGCCCTAATGGAAAAGACCATCATTAGCCCGGCTAGGGAGCATAATGTTTACGTTATTCTTAACCCCTGGATTGGCAAAAATGAATCCCTACCTAACGACCAAACAATTATTTTCTGGCAGGAGATTGCCCGCCGCTACCAAGACGATCCGACGATTATTTATGATATTTTAGCCGAACCCCATGATGTTAACAGAGTCCAGGTTTGGGAAGCCAATCAAAAATTAATCGAGGCTATCCGCCAGGTTCACCCTAAAAGCTTAATTATGGTTACCGGAGTTGGCTGGGGCCGAGAAATTAATTCATATCTAGATAATCCCCTACCCTATGAAAACATTGTCTATCGGACTAATCCTTATAATAAGGCCGGCGAATTTGAGGCAATTTTTGGTCAAATTGCTCGCTTTTACCCGGTTTTTTTAGGTGAATTTGGCGCCGATGGCTACCCACCAATGAGCCAAGACTCCGTTGGAGAACTGCTTAAACTTGCCGATCGGCTCTCCCTGGGTTGGACCGCCTGGAATTTTCATTCCGTTGGTTGCCCCTGTCTTCTAGCCGACTATGAAACTTACCAACCATCAACCTATGGGCAAATTGTTAAAAAGGCTCTAGAGCTACCGCTAGCAATTGGCCAAGATGAGTTAGTTTTAAAATATGTTGATAAAAAAATAGTCATCTATTCTGACTATTTAGAAAATAATTTCCGCGATCTGTCCTGGGATGCCGAAATAGACTTGGTTAATCAGGAGCAATTTCTATCTGGACAAAAATCAATTAAGGTTAATATTAATAAAGGCTGGGGAGCTCTTTACCTTGCCTCATATCTGCCAATCGAAACCAAAAATATTTCTTGGCTTAAGTTTAACATCAGAACTAATTACCCCAGCCTTTATCGAATTAGTCTAGTAAAAGATGATGGTGTTCAGTCTAATGAAGTAAGCCTAAATTCTTTTATTGAAAATTCTTCCGGAAATTGGCACCAGGTTTCTGTTTCTCTCTCAGCACTAATTAATAGGGACGAAAAAATTACTGGTTTAAATATTAAAGACTCCTCTGGACAACCTTCATCCTTCTGGGTTGACAATATTTATCTGGAATAGTTTAGTAAAAAATAAATTGATTTAATAGATTAAATCAACATAACCCATAATGTTGATTATTAGGAGCTTCCTTGATAAAATAGGCTTAAGTTAAAAAACAACCTCTTTCTAGCTTAAGAGATTTTTGTTTTTAACCGTACTTTGATAAGCCGAAAGAAAAGTCGTTTTCCTTAAAAGTTCTTTCGTCCCGAAGAGGAGTGAAAAAATTTCACTTTTCCTGGGGCCGAAAGAATCATGAAAGGAGAAACATGGATAAGAGGGTTCCCTTGTGGGTTTTGGTTTTAGGAGCGTTGCTTGGGGTCATCGTCGTTCTGGGTGTTCGCCATTTCTGGCCAAGGATCATCGAGGTCGAGAAGAGGGTCGAGGTTCCGGTTGAGACCGAGAAAGTCGTCGAAAAAATCATCGAGGTTCCGGTTGAGACCGAATGCTCTGGCTGCAAAACCGTCTACCTCGACCTAGAAAAAGACGCCCCCGAGGGTGTCTGGAGTAACGCTTCAGCGCTACTTCTAGCCGAAGGTTGGTGCGCCGTTTTGGAGCGTGACCAGACCTGGCAAGAAGCCGACGGAGTTTCCTGGGAAAAGGGGGCAACGAGAGACCATCTCTTAATCTGCAACCCTGGACCGGGATCAAGGTTCTTTTCTCTCCAAAACGAGTACGGAGGCCGCCCCAGGGATTGGTGGAACGACCAAGCCAAGCGTGGCTGGTTTTTCTGCCTTAACAAGGATGGTCCTCCGCCCACCAACAACATCATCGCCGTGCTCTATGAGCATGACGATGACCAACTCGAAGAAGGGTGGGAACTTCCCATTCTTCTTCAACGACAAGACTAGCTGTTTTTCTTTCGGCCCGAAGAAGGGGGATCAGGTGAAAAGCCTTGGCTTCTCAAAAAAGACTTCATCATTCTCGATGATTTTCTTTCTTGAAAACCTTGCTTTCCGCCCCCCCCTTCCCGTTCTATTCTTTAATTTATATATTCCCACAGGCTTTGCCCGTGGTCTTAGCCCTATCTTAAAACAATATAGAATTTACTAATTTACAATGAAAATTTAATAATTTGAAAATTGATTCCGCTATGGTTTCATTTATTTTAAAATAAAAATACTGTGCTTTATGAAAAAAATTATTTTAACCATCCTAATTGTCTTTTTCTTTGGTCTTTCCTTTTGCCTGACTAATACTTACGGTCTTTTCCCCGGATTTCTATTTTTAGCTACCACTTTCTTATTTTGTCAGGGTTCTTTTGCCACTTATTCTATGCTTTCCTCTTGGCTGAAACCGGAAAATCTAAAAAAAGTTTCTCCACCCCAAACTTTTTCCCAAAACCAACTATCTTTTTCCCTAATCTTGCCCGTTAGAAACGAAGAAAAAGTCATTACTCAAACTCTTTCGGCGATGAAAAAAATTAATTATCCTCGTGATAAGTACGAAATCTTAATTACCGCCCGCGATGATGACACCAAAACCGTCGGTAAAATTTTAGAATCTCTAAACCATCTTCCGCCTACTTTTAACCTGTTGGTTTGGGAAAATTTTCCCAATTCTAAACCTCAAGGGCTAAACGCCGCCTTAGAATATGCTCGAGGAGACATTATTGGTATTTTTGACGCTGAAGATGAACCCCATCCAAACATCTTAAACGCCGTTAATACCACTTTCCGAGAAAAAAAAGTTGACATTGTCCAGTCGGGAGTCCAACTGGTTAACGTTGATTCCCACTGGTACTCACCTCACAATTGTTTAGAATACTACTTTTGGTTCAAATCGGTCTTGCCCTTTTTCTCTTCCTGGGGAGCCAACCCTCTAGGGGGCAATACTGTCTTCTTCAAAAAAGATATTGTCGAAGCGGCGGCCGGTTGGGACGAAGACTGCTTAACTGAAGATGCCGAAATCGGCGTCCGCCTATCATCTTTGGGTAAAAAAACCGCTGTTATTTATGATGAGCAAATGGCTACCAGAGAAGAAACTCCACCCGATTTACCCGGTTTCATCCGCCAGCGCACCCGCTGGCACCAAGGCTTTTTTCAGGTTCTCTTAAAAGGTAATTGGAAAAACCTAAAAAACAACCGTCAAAAAGCCATTATTCTATACCAGATGACCTATCCCCTCATGCAAATTTTCAATTCTTTTTGGCTTTTGATTACTCCCTTTTTGGCTTTTTTCACCAAAATTCCCTTAGGGTTGGCTCTTTTTTCATACCTGCCTAGCTATTTTTTCTTAACCCAGCTTAGTATTTCCTTAATTGGCCTCTATGAATTAAACCGAAAATACCAGATAAAATTTTCTCCCCTGGTTTATTTAAAATTTTTAATTTTTTTCTTTCCCTATCAATTTGTTATTTCCTGGTCAACCTTAAGAGCCATTAAAAGACACTTAACCGGTATTGGTTTTTGGGAAAAAACTGAACACATTAATGCCCACCGCAAAGCCATAGCCTGAAAAAAATATGAAAATTGCCAATTTGGTTAAAAAACTATTTTGGAAAAAAAATACCCTGCCCTTATTGCTGGGACTGCTTTCCGCCCTGGTTCGTTTAGTTAATATTTTTGGTTATCCGGAATTCTTGGGCGATGAGGGTATTTACGTCTCGCAGGGTTGGTGGCTGATTAATTTCGGCCAAATCTCACCTTACGCCTATTGGTACGACCATTCTCCATTTGGTTGGCTGCAAATTGGCTTCTGGCAAAAACTAACCGGAGGACCATTCACTTTTGGTTTCTCTGTTAATTCCGGAAGAATCTTTATGGTTCTGGTGGCGGCTATTTCGACTTTTTTATTTACCAAGATCGCTCTTAAGATTACTAAAAATAAGGTTCTGGCCATTCTTCCCGTTCTGATATTTATCTTCTCGCCTTTATCGATAACCTACCAAAGACAATTGCTTTTAGACAATCTGGCCATTCTTTATTTTTTAATTAGCTTATACCTGCTCTTAATCTCTAAAAAAAACCTACTTATTTTTTTACTCTCTGGTCTGACTATCGGACTGGCCTTCTTATCGAAAGAAACCATTCTTCTTCTAGTTCCTGGTCTTTTTGTTCTAGTTTATAAAAAATCATCTGGCCCAACTCGTCCCTTCTTAATTTTAACTTGGTTGCTTTCTTTAGGTTTTATCGCTCTTCTTTTTCCACTCCTGGCTTATCTGAAATTGGAGTTATTGCCTGCCTCCTGGCTGCCTGGCCAAAGACAGCATGTTTCCTGGGTTGAGGGTGTTATTTTCCAAAGCGGCCGAAAGGGGGGTAATCTCCTAAACCCGGAAAGCGATATCAGAAGGACGATTATCGACTGGCTAGAAATTGATAAGATCTTGCCAATTCTTGGCTTATGGGCGACATTCGTGCTTTTGCTTAATCTTAAAAACTGGCTGTCTTTTTCCTTTCTGGTCATGAATCTTGTTTTTTCCTGGTATTTGTTGCGAGGCGGGGTGGTTTTGGGTTTTTATTTAGTTCCTCAAATTCTTCTCTGGTGTCTAAGTATTGCCCTTAGCCTAAAAATACTCCATGACAAGTTTAATTACCAACCCAAAGCCAAAACGGTTCTGCTTGCCAGCGGGGTTATTATTCTACTGGTAGTCTGCCAAAATCCACAGGTTTATTTGGCCCACAAAAACGAAGTTCATCTTAATAGCCTAGAATTTATAAGAGAAAATGTTGATACCAACGCTATTATTGTCACCGATCCTCTTTTTTACACCGATCTGAAAATTAACCCCAGCCAGCCAAAATTTGGCCGGACCGAGTGGTTTTCCAAAGTAGAAAAAGACCCTCAGATAAAAGAGGGCAAATTAGAGGGTCAGTGGCAAAAAATAGACTATTTGCTAACCACACCGGGGATGATAGGAGAAATAGAAAAAAACAACTACCAATTTGTTAAACAAGCACTAGAAAAAAGCCAAATTGTGAAAACCTTTGCCCAACCCGACGGTTCGGAAACCAACATTCTTTACCGGGTTCCCGAAGAGGAAAAGTTATCTGGTTTTGGCAAAATAGTTTATCCCAAAAACGAAAACTCTTTAGAAAAACTAAAGAAATTAATTATTTCTCCCGAAGGCGGTTTTGGCGGACAATTAATTTTAAACCCTAACCAAATTAATAATTTTAATAGCAGAATGGCTGTTTTTGTTGATCAAGAAGGCGGCCGGGTAAGCCGATTTCAAGAATCACCTAATACTGGCCAAAATCAAATTAGCGATAAAGACGAGGCCTTCCGTTTAGCCAAAGTTAGGGGAATTATGTTAAAAAGAAACGGCGTTGACGTTAATTTGGCTCCCGTTTTAGATATTGGCTATTTAAAAAACAGTTATATTACCGAAGAGGGACGGTCTTTTTCTGATGATCCTGACCGAGTGATCGCTTTTGGTGAAGCCATGATTAACGGTTACCATCAGGCCGGTATCAAAACAATTATTAAGCACTTCCCAGGCGGTTTGGGGCGCACCAGCCTTGACCCCCACTTTACTCTGCCGGAAATTAATATCAGCCAAGACACGCTAGAAAAAGACCTTGTTCCTTTCCAAAAACTGGTTAATTTGGCCGATGGTGTTTTGGTTACTCACCTTGCCTATCCTCAAATTGACCCTAAATACCCGACTAGTCTTTCACCTATTTTTATTAATGCCCTATTAAGACAAAGATTAGATTACCAAGGGCCAGTTATAGTTGATGATCTGGCAATGAAATCCATTAGCCAAAAATATTCCCAGGCTGAAAGTATTGCTCTAGGGTTAAAGGCCGGAGCCGATTTGTTTATTATTAGCCAACCAGACAAAAACCTCTTCGAAGATTTAGAAACATTAATTAACTCGGGCCAAATTAGCCCCGCCTTAATCAACCGCGCCCTCGAAAGGAGTCAAAAACTATTAAATCGCTAAAATATCCCCAATAGATCTCGGCACTTGTTAAGGTTGACCCTGGCTAAAAGTACCAAAATCTTGAAAAAAAGCCTTTTTTTTGATACTATATTTTACTAGCGATAAACAAAAGCAGACTAACAACTAGCGTTAGTTTTAGGGCTTTTAGTTCTTTAACATAAAGAGTGCTGTGTTCGCCCATTGACGTTGTGGTCGTAATCGAACCGTTGGGGTTCGATTTAGTATAGCTCAAAGGAGGGCTATCATAATGTTGCGAGGAGCCAGGTCGAGATGTCAGTCCAACGGGAAAGACAATGAAGTCTCTCCCCAAGAGGAAACCTTAGAAATTCTCCGGAATTTTCTAGACTGTGTTTCCAGGGCCAAATTAAGTGATCGAAGATGGGAACATGTTTGTTCCTGCACCACCCAAATGGCCGAAAGAATCAACCGAAGTATCTCCATTCCCAAAAGAAAGGGGACTAGTAGACGAGATCCTCGGAATGGGATCAAAAGATTGACTTCTCTTTGCCTAGAAACAGAGAGAAAGATTAATAGGGTGAAAGGCTTGCCTCCTGACCAAAGATTGGCACTCTTGGGGTATCTCCAAGAAATCCGTCAAGAGGTCTTGGCAATCTAGCACTCTTCAAGGAGAGAGGGAGCAAGCTTATCATCAGTCCTTTTTGATGATTTTAAAAAAGCCTGTTTCCCTCTCCCGTCCGTCCCACCAAAATAACCCCAGAAACTCTAAAAATAACAATCGACAAAGGGCATGAAGTTGTTTATATCCGCACCTTCCAGTTTCCACCTTAAAGGTGTAAGAAGTCTTAGAATATCAGAATTTTTGATAGGTTCTCATCTATCCCTGGACTGTGTCCAGGGGATAGGATTTCCGCCATATCTAAGGCGTTCGCCTTTTCAATACTATTCGTATACGGCTCACGCTGCGATTATTGGCGGACACGGCGAAGACGACAAGGGTCTCTTTCTTCTCTTGTCGATTGGTGTAATAACAGCTCGATCGGCTCTTTTCGTCTAGAATATCAGAATTTTTGATAGGTTCTCATCTATCCCTGGACTGTGTCCAGGGGATAGGATTCGAACCTATGTAGGGAAACCCGCCAGTTTTACAGACTGGTGCGATTGACCACTCCGCCACCCCTGGTTAACAATGCCAAAATATTATAGCATTCCTCCGGTTTAAAGGCCAAGTTGACAACCGGCAAACTTGACTATAATCTTTAAACAGAAAAATATGAAAATTGTCGATTGGGTTAAAAACAACAAACTGGCTTCTTTTTTACTGCTGGTCTTAGGACTGGTGGTGTTTTATTTACTGACCCAAATGGGATTATTTTCCCCCCGTGCCGGTTATGGCGATTATGACTCTTCTTTTGCTCCTGGCGTTGCCCTTGAATCATCTTTGGGTTTGGCCGAGCCAAAATTAACCCGTTCCTCTATTGGCATCCCACCCATTCCTAACCAAGAAACTCCCCCTTCGGAGAGTTCCGATCGAATGGTGGTTACCCAAACCAACCTTTCTTTAGTAGTTGATGATGTTAGACAAACAGCCGAGGCAATTATTCAAAAGACGGAAACTGTTGGAGGATTTATGGTTTCTCGCTCGCTTAGCCAGCCTGAAGAGGCCCCTTACGGCTATCTTAGCCTCAGAGTACCATCAGAAAAAGTTGAGGAGGTTATTGGCCATTTTAGGGGGCTAGCGGTTAAGGTTATTTCTGAACAAGTCAGCGCCAGCGATGTTACCGACCAATACGAAGATATCGGTAAAAAATTAGCCACCCTAGAACAAACCAAGGGAAGGCTAGAAGAAATTATGAATCAGGCAACGGAAATTAACGATATTCTATCGGCCCAAAGAGAAATTATTAGTCTTCAAAATCAAATCGACACTCTCGTCGGCAGACAAGAATACTTGGAAAAAACCGCTCAGCTTTCTTTAATAACCATCCATCTTTCAACTGATGAGTTAGCCCTTCCTTACCAGCCCTCAGAAACTTTTAGACCCCTGGTAACCCTTAAACAAGCGGTTCGATCACTAATTTTAACTCTAAGAGGTTTGGCTAAAAGCTTAATCTGGTTGGGTGTTTACGGAGCAATTTGGGCGCCAATAGTCTTGGTAATTATCCTTTTCAAACACTTCCGAAAAAAGAAAAGATAAAATACCAACCCCCATCCCCATACTGTTCTCCTCCGCTTTAATTTTACTTCTCGTCTAGCAACCAATTTCTAACCCAAAAAATAAAAATACAAGCTTATTTATAGATTCACGCAGGCAAAGCCCGTGGTTCTTTCCGCTTCGCCCTGTTCACCCGCCACAGGCGGGTTAAGCTATTAGTATCGGTTTCATCCACAGGCTGTAAGCCTGTGGTTTTGGCCCTATCTTGAAATAAA
>CAZUWK010000018.1:0-11434 GCA_964624185.1 uncultured Gammaproteobacteria bacterium
TATAATTTCGGGTATGGGGAAAGAAGGGTCTTGGTTTAAGGTCTTAAAAAGCTTTTTAATCGATGAAAAGCGCTGGGCTTGGCTGATCTTAGCTTTAGTTTTATTAGTTTTAACCAGAACAGTTAATTTAACCCGCTTACCGATTTTTTGTGATGAGGCGATTTATATTCGCTGGTCGCAAATTGCTTGGAAGGAGGCCTCAATGCGCTTTATTTCTTTAACCGACGGCAAGCAACCCTTTCAAACCTGGATTACCATTCCCTTTTTAAAAGTATTTTCCGATCCCTTGGTAGCTGGACGGGCCCAAGCGGTCATGTCGGGCCTGCTGCTTCCTTTTGTTTTAGCGATTTTGGTCGGGGCTTTATGCCCTAAAAAGAAAAACTTACCGGTTTTAGTGGTATTTTTGGCTGTCTTTTGTCCTTATCTTATTTTTCATAGCCGTATGGCTTTGGCCGAAGGCTGGTTAACTCTTTTTGCCGCCGGATCTGTATTTTTTTCCTACCTTTTAGCCAAAACCAGGCGATTAGACGTGGCTCTTTTGGCGGGTGGTTGGTTGGGTTTGGCGCTATTGGTTAAATCCCAGGCTTGGTTTTTCTTGATTCTTTTCCCGGTTGGTTTAATTTTTGTGCCGATTAATCTTCCTAAAAGAGAATTTAGTCAAGCGTTTAGATTCTTAGGTCTATTTTTATTGTCAACTGTTATCGCCTATTTTATTTATAATATTCAGCGTCTTTCGCCCTGGATGCATATGATTGCCCAAAAAAATCAGGATTTTGCTGTTTCTCCCCTAAAAGCCTTAGAAGAGTGGCCCATTTTTTGGCAAAACCTAAAAGTCTCTGTCGGTTGGTTTTGGACCTATTTAACTTGGCCGGTTTTTTTAGCCTCTCTGTCTGGTTTATTGCTTTGGCTAAAAAAAGATTGGCGTCAGGGGTTGTTTTTGGCCGCCTGGTTTTTTCTTCCCTTTGGAGCCATTAATCTAATTGCCCGAATTTATAATTCCCGTTATTTGGCCTTTTTGGCTTTTCTGCCTTTATTGTGGGCCGGTTTTTTCTTGGCTAAATTGAAATCAAGGTTGTCTGGTCGATTTTTCGGTTTGCTGTTATTATTGGTTTTTTTCCTGCCGGTTTTTAGAAGCGGTCAGCTTCTTTTCTGGCCGGAGCAGTTTCCTTTTACCAGAACCGATCGGGGTTATCTTGAGGGCTGGACGGCCGGTTATGGAATTGCCGAAACGGTTCGAATCGTTTCTGAGGCGGCCAAAAGCCAACCGGCAGTAGTTGGTACGGAGGGAAATTTTGGTCTTTTGTCTCAGGGCTTGGAAATTTATTTTGCTTTTGATCCCAGAGTGGATGTCTTTGGTTATTATCCACTTCCCCAACAACCCCCTAAAGAGTTAACCGAGGCGGTTGAGGAAGGGAAGAGAGCCTTCTTTGTTTTTAACAATACTTCCGGTGATTTTAGTCAGGATAATTTTCTTTTGCATTCTGAATTTCCCAAAGTTAATAATCAGGGTTCTTTGCGGCTTTATGAATTGGTTGGTAAAAAATAAAAACCGGCTTTTTCTGATCGTTCTTTTACTCTTAAATTGGCTGATATTGCGGCCGGTTCTTTTACCGGATACTTTTTTTTTGGCCCATGACTCTACCTGGGTGGTGCGGCTTCAGCAGTTTGATAAGACCGTCTCCTTGGGGCAATTTCCTCCCAGGCTTGCCCCCGACATGGCTTATGGTTATGGCTACCCCATTTTTAAATATTATGCCCCGTTGTTTACTTTTTTATCTTGGCTAGTTTTTAAAGTGATTGGCGATTATGCTTTAGCGGTAACCCTGACAGTTTTTTTAGCCAATCTAGCCGGTTCCTGGGGGATGTTTCTTTTAGGTAAAAAACTTTATGGTTTTTGGGGAGGCATAGTTTCTTCAGTTGCTTTTGTTTTTTTACCCTTTAGAGCCTTAGATATTTATGTTCGGGCCGCTTTTGCCGAAATTTTGGCAATTAACTTGTTGCCACTTTGGCTTTACTTTTTTATTTTGTTATCGGCTAAAAAATTTAATAAAAAAACCCTTATCGGTTTTGTTTTAACCAGCGCGGGGCTAATCTTGTCTCACAATCTTTACTTAATAATTTTGGCTTGTTTTTTACCCCTTTGGCTAATTTATTTTTTGACTGCCGACTTTCCCTGGAAAAGAAAAGTTCTAATTCTTGCCAGTTCGGCTCTTTTGGTTTTGTTAATTACCGCTTGGTTTTGGCTTCCTCTAACGCTTGGCTTAAAAGATGTTGGCGTCCTAGCGCAGGCGAGCAAAACCAATTTTTCGGATCATTTTGTTTATTTAAAACAGCTTTGGAATTGGCCTTGGGGTTTTGCCGGCTCGGCGCCGGGGTTAGCTGATGGCATGTCTTTTAAGCTGGGGAAGGCCCATATCATATTGGCTTCTTTGGGCCTAATTCTAGCTTTCTTAACGAAGAAAAATCGTCGTCTTTTCTTGCTATTTTTAGGGCTTTGTCTTGGGAGTTTGTTTTTGAGTCTTTCTTGGTCGGCCCCTCTTTGGCGGGCAATACCATTGTTATCAACAATTCAGTTCCCCTGGCGTTTTCTGGGTTTATCGGCGCCGATTTTAGCTCTATTATCAGGCGGAGTTGTCTTGGTTGGCCGACTTTCTTTCTTTAACCAGGTTAGGAAGTTGCCAATTTTAGTAGCGCTTTTAGCCGTTTTAGCTTTTAGCTTCTTTAACTTTAAATATTTTCATCCTCAAGAAGTGGTTCCTTTGGCCAAAGAAAAGCTTCTTGATCGGGAGACGATTTATCAATCTTCTCAAGCGGTGGCCGAATACTATCCAGTTGATGTTGCTGTTTGGCCAGAGGAAAAACCCGATTGGCCCTTAGCCTTTTCCGGTCAACAAACGGCCCAGGTTGTCGTCGAAACCCCATTTAAAATTATTTTTCGCCTTAGTGACCCCGGTCGGGTAGCGGTTAATCGATTTTATTTTCCGGGCTGGCAGTTATCTTTAGAGGGGACTCCGGTTTCGATTACCCCTGAACCGATTACCGGTCGAATTCAATTTCAGGCCGAAGAGCCAGGAGAATATCGTCTTAGCTTTGTGACTACTCTTTGGGAAAGGGTAGCCTATATTCTGACTATTTTAGGAGTGATGATCTTAATAGTGGTGGTTGTTTTTTAAAGATGAAACTAGAAAACAAAAGATCCCTCTTTTACCTAATTTTTATTCTGATTTTTTTCTTGTTGGTCTATCGGACCAGCTTTACCAGTTTTTTTTCTCAAGATGATTTTTATCACTTGGGCCTGTCTCGGGCCAATTCTCTTAGCGACTGGTTAGGGTTTTTTAATCCCTTTCTTCAGGAAGATGTTCATTTTCGCCCTTTGGGAACCCAAGCCTTTTTCTTTATTGGTCATCTTTTTTCCCAAAGAACCGCTCCAATTGTTTTAAGAACGGTGGCTTTAAGTTTTCATTTGGCTAATTTCTACCTAGTTTTCAGATTATTAAAAAAGTTTTTAAAAAAAGAGTTTTTAGCCCTAGTTTTGGCCGGAACCTATTTGGTGACGCCACTTCATTTCTTAAGTATTTACTATGTTTCGGCTTTTCAGCAGATTTTAGCCACTTTTTGGCAGTTATTGGCCTTCTGGTTTTTTACTCTCAAAAAAAAATATTGGCTTTATCTTTTTTTTGTTTTAGCCCTCCTTTCTAAAGAAACAGCCATCGTCTTCCCGGCCCTATTATTGATTTTTTCTTATATTATAAGACCAGAAAAAACTATCACCGGTTATTTTAACCGTTTTAAAAAGAGCTGGTCTTTCTGGTGGCCATTTATTTTGATTTTGATTATTTATGGTTTGATTCGTCTTGCTACCTTTAGACATTATCCGGGTGATAATTACCAGCTATCGTTATCATTAAGAACCCTGCTTTCCTCTTGGCGGTGGTATTTGGTTTGGTTGGCAGGAGCCCCGGAGACCATTATCAGGTATGCCGGGCGGTGGTTTGATATTAGCTTGGTTAGCCTTGTCAAAGACAGCGGTTCTTGGGGCAGAATCTTTTTGGGGGTCTTTTTAGCAGAGCTCCTTGTTGTTTGCTTAATTGCGGCTCGTTTGCTAAAAGACAAGAAGAAGAACTTTTGGTCTGGTAATAAATTTAGCTTGGTTTTTTGGTGGGGGCTTTTTTTTGTTGTTAGTCTTTTGCCGGTCAGCTTTTTTCCATATCACCGCTATGCCCACTATCTTGACCTGGTGTTTTTTATCTCTTTACTAACGGGAGGATTGCTTTTTGCCAAGGCTAAAGTGCCCCAGAAACTATGGGTTTTGCTGTTAGCAATTTTTTTGCTTAACAGCCTAGCTTCAGTCTCTGTCGATAAGAAACTTCATTGGACCCCGGCTCGTTCAGAAATTGCCCAAGAATATTTTTATCTTTTTAACCAAGATAATCTTTGTCAGGAGTCGGGTCTTTATTTTATCGATAGTCCCGGTTTTTTGGCTCGTGAAGCCAATATTGCCCTTTTTAATTCTTGGGGTCCGATTTATTTTTGCCAATATCAACCCCTATCGGTTTATTATCAGGGTATTAATCCGCCGGGAGAAAAAGATTTTTTTAAAATTGTCTCTCTTAAAAATCGATGATTGTTAAAGATTTGCCAAACCAAGTTAAAGATAGGGCGATTAAGGGAACGATGACCCTGGTTGTTCAAAGGGCTGTTATTAAGGCAATCGATGCCCTGGGGATAATTTTTTTAGCCAGACTGTTAACGGAAACGGAGTTTGGTATTTTTGGCATTATCAATTTTATTGTTTTTACTTTATTTGGTTTTTTCTCTGATATTGGCTTGGGGGCTTCCCTAATCCAAAAGAAAGAAAAGCTCAAAAAAAGCGACATGGCCACGGTTTTCACCATTCAAATTCTTTTGGTAATCGTTATTAATATTTTGGTTTGGATTTTGTCTCCGGCCTTGGTACGCGTTTATAATCTTTCTGTTTCACAAATTTGGTTATTACGGACCACCGCTTTTTGTTTATTTTTAACTTCTTTTAAGACAATTCCTTCCGCGCTTTTGCAAAGAGAGCTACTTTACCAAAAACTAATAATTCCTGAAGTTGCCGAAACCCTTACCTATTATTTAGCGGCTATTCCTTTGGCCTATTCCGGATTTGGTGTTTGGAGCTTGACCACCGGTTTATTGTTAAGGACGGCCATTGGCGCCGTTATTTTAAATAAAATTGCCGGTTGGCCAATCAGCTTAAAAATTAGTCGTTCATCTCTTAAAGAACTACTTCATTTTGGCGTTCCTTATCAGGCCAATTCTCTTCTAGCCCTACTAAAGGACAATTTGACTCCGACGGTAATTGCTTTTTTCTATGGTCCGGCGGCGGTCGGTTTTGTTAATTTAGCTCAAAGCATTGCCGCCAAGCCAATGGAAATAACCAACATTGTTAATCGAATCGTTTTTCCCACCTTCGCCAAAATTCAAGACGATAAGGAAAAGGTCGGTCGCTGGCTAGAAAAAGGAGTTAGAATGATGGCCTATCTTTATTTGCCTTTGGTTTTGGGCTTGCTGGTTTCGGCTCGGCCGGTTTTAACCCTGGTTTATGCGGCCAAATCCGATAAGTGGCTACCGGCCTTGCCGGCTCTGTATCCATTTTTAATTGGCGCGATTCCGGTAGTTTTTACCACCACTGCCACCAATGTTTTGTTTGCCTTAGGAGAGTCAAAGGTGGTTTTGAAACTAATGATCATTTACACTGTCCTTACTTGGGGAATAGGAATACCCTTGATTGCCAAAATCGGCTTTCAGGGCATTGCTTGGGCAGGAGTGGCGGTTGGTTTAACCAGCATCTTTTTGGTCATCAGGAACTTGAAAAAAATTGGCGTTTCCTTTTCTCTAGTTAAAACTCTAGGGAAGCCCTTATTGGCCTCAATATTAATGGCCGCCGCTCTTTATTACCCGATGACTAATTTGGTTGGTAATATTCCCCAGTTAATTCTTGGGGTTTTTATTGGCGCCTTGATTTATGCTGTTTTTCTTTTCCTCCTTTTAAGGGGTAAAATAAAAGAAGAAATTAATTTGGTAAAAAGTTTTTTGCCGGAAAGAATCTTGGCAAAAAAAACTAAAAAATAATTTTTCATGGCTAATCAAAAACCGGGTTTTTCTATTATTATTCCTACCTACAATGCTGATCAGGAATTGTTTTTAGCCCTAACTTCTTTAAAAAAAAATAGTCTTCTTGATAACCAAATAATTGTTGTTGTTGATCAGCTTAAGGGTGGTGGAGTTAGTGAGCCGGTTTTGGCGGTCTTGGAAAAAGTTGGAATTAAACCAATAATTAATAGTCAGAACCTTGGTCCTTATAAAAATTGGAATTTGGGAGCCAGTAGAGCGACCAGGGATTGGCTGGTTTTTGCCACTGATGACCAATATTTTGCCCCTGGTTGGGACCAAGCCCTGTGGCAGGCCAAGAGAAAGAAGCGGTTATTAACCGGCCAAATGGTGGAGCCGGGGTTAATTCCGGTTTGGCCGACCAATATTAAGAAAGATTTCGGCCACAATCCCCAAGAATTCGAAGAGAAAAAATTTTTAGAGTTTGTCAAAGAAGCCTCGGTGGTTGGTTTGGCTGATGACGGCTTTTTTGTTCCTTTGGTAGTTTATGGGGCCGACTTTGACACTTTAGGCGGTTGGCCAACCGAAGGAGAGTTCGGTAGTCGTGATGCCCCTGCCAATGATATTGCCTTTATTGACAAAGCCAAAAAAGCCGGTTTTGAATTTAAACGAACCCTAAATAGCTTTTCCTATCACTTTCAAGGTTCTTCTTGGCGGCGGAAAAAGGCAGCTGGCGGTATTAGTGTGGTCATTATTTCTCGAGCAGAAGAACCTAAAATTAATGAAGTTTTGGATTCGGTTAATGATTGGGCAAGCGAAATTGTGGTGGTTTTAGATAATAAAAAAGCCGGTAATGTTGCTCCAGCGGCCAAGAAATTTGGAGCTAAAGTTTATTATCGCCCCTTTGACGATTATTCTTCTCAGAAAAATTTTGCTATTTCCAAGGCTAAAGGAGATTGGATTTTGTCTTTAGACGCCGATGAACTGGTTTCGGCCGGATTAGGAAAAGAGCTTCAAGAAGCCACCAAAGACTTAACCTATAATGGTTACTTTTTACCTAGGAAAAATATTATTTTTGGCAAAACTATTAATTATACCGGCTGGTATCCTGATTATCAGTTGCGGTTTTTTGTTAAGGATTATGGGGCTTTTTCTAAAATAATTCATGAGCGGATTACCCTTAAGGGTGGGGTAGGCTATTTAAAAAACCCCCTGATTCATTATAATTATCAAACCGTTTCTGGTTTTATTGACCGGCTTAATCGCTATACCGATGCCGAAGCCGAACAGTTGATTTCTTCGAATTATTGCTTTGTTGGTCAAGATATTTTGTTGCGGCCAACCGAGGAATTTTTCCGTCGTTTTTTTGCCGAAAAAGGCTGGAAAGATGGTTTTCATGGTCTGGTTCTATCGGCGCTGATGGCTTTCTACACCCTGGTTATTTATCTTAAGGTCTGGGAAAATTCTGGCTTTAAAAATGAACCCTTGCCGGAGAAGGCGGTTTTGAAGAAAATTAATAAGGATTGGCGTTTTTGGTGGCGAACTCTGCTGGTTAGCGAAGAAACCAGCAAGGCTAAAATCCTCTTTCACAAAATTTTAAGAAAATTAGGGCGATGATTAAAATAAGCGCAGTTGTTTTGAATTGGAATCAGCCTAAAATTACAATAGATTGTCTCAACTCTCTTTTGGCTGCTAAAAGAGGCAAAGAAATTGTTTTAGAAATTGTTTTAGTTGATAATCACTCTAGTGAAGAAACGATTAAGGAACTTAAAGAACATCTTGATCGGGCCCGATTTCAGAAAAGAAGCCGAAGGGTTTCTTTCGTTTTGGTCGAGAATAAGGAAAATTTAGGTTTTGCCGAGGGTAATAATCGGGGAATTAAACAAGCTCTTAAAAACGGCGCCGATTATATTTTTGTTCTCAACAATGATACTGAAATTGATTCTGCCTGTTTGATTTCTTTAATAGAAGCGGCTCAAAAGAACCCGGAAGCTGGGATTTTAGCCCCGAAAATATATTATGCTCCCGGTTTTGAATTTTACCAAGATCGTTATCAAAAGCAAGATTTAGGGAAGGTAGTTTGGTATGCCGGGGGTCAAGTAGACTGGGTTAATGTTTTAGGCCGTCATATTGGTGTCGATGAAGTTGATAGGGGTCAGTTTGATCAAGAAAAGAAAGTTTTTTTTGCCACCGGCTGTGCCTTTTTAGCCAGAAGAGAAGTTTTTGAAAAGGTCGGATTTTTTGATCAACGCTTTTTTTTGTATTTGGAAGATTTGGATTTTTCTTTGCGAGTGATTAAGGCCGGTTTTAAAATCTTATTCATTCCTCAGGCAATTGTTTATCATAAAAATGCCGCTTCTTCCGGAGGTTCCGGCTCAAAATTACAAAACTATTATTTAACTCGAAATCGACTTCTTTTTGCTTCTCAACATGCCTTTTGGAAAATTAAGCTCTCTTTATTATTGGAGGCGGGGAAAATTATTCTTGGTCAAGATAAAACTAGACGAACAGCCGTTGTTGACTTTTTTACTGGCCGATTTGGTTATAAAGACATAAATTCCATTAAAGAATGAAAAATAACCAAATTAATTGGTCTAAGATTGCCTTCGTTTTTCTTTTAATTGTTTTTGGCGTGATTAGTTTTTGGAACCTGGGTCGGGATTTTTTATACGATTGGGATGAGGGTATTTATGCTCAGGTGGCTCGAGAAAGCGGCCTATCCCCAAATCTTAAATGGAACGACCAACCGTGGTTTGAAAAGCCACCCCTACTTTTTTGGTTGACCAGCTTATCTTTTAATATTGGTGGTGAAACCGAGTTAGTCGCTCGTTTTTGGATGCCTATTTTAGGTTTAATTTGCTTAGTCTTTACCTATTTATTAATTAAAATCAGGAGTAATTCTAAAACCGCTCTTTTATCTTTAACTTTTTTCTTTTTAGCGCCACTTTTTTTGGCTCGTTCCCGAGGCTTAAACACCGATATCCTGCTTTTGGCCCTTAGCTTGATGGCTCTTTATTTCTTAACTAGAATCGAGCAAAAGCTTGACCAGCGGAAAAGTTTAAAAATTATCGATTATTTATTACCTTCCTTGGCGGTTGGTTTAGCTATTATGAGTAAGGGGATATTGGGTTTTCTCCCTTTGGCTATTTGGTTTGGCTATTTGCTCTTGGCGAATAGAAAAGTTTTATTGGGTAATATTAAAGTCTGGATAATAATCGCTCTTTTAGTCTTTCTCGTGGCCGCTCCTTGGCATATTTATATGCTTTTTCGTTTCGGAGGAGATTTTTGGCAAGTTTATTTTAATGAACATGTCTTTAGGCGTCTTTCTCAGCCAATTGAATACCATTTTGGTGGAAAACTTTATTATATTAAATTCTTAATTAGCGAGTTTAGTTGGTGGTTATTACCAATAGTTGCCGGCGGTTTGAGTGGCTTTTTAACCTTATTAAGGCAGGGGAAAAGTAAGCAGAATATTATTTTCTTTTTCTTCTGGGGAGCCCTAGTTTTTCTTCTTTTTACTTTTTCTCAAACCAAACTTTCCTGGTATATTTTGCCTCTGTATCCAGCTTTAGCCTTCTTTTGGGGTTATTTTTGGAGCAAATTGTTGCCCGGTAAAAAACTTTTTATTCTTTTAACCTTTTGTTGGGGGCTATTTTTTCTTTTTTCCCAAGTTAAAGCAGAAAAAACCGCCACTTTTCCCCAGCCTTCCTCTAAAGTTAATTTAGCTATGACTGCCGCCGATATTTGTTCATCACCTCTATTATTTTTAGTTGATCAAAATGAAAGAACCGCGCAAGACATTTTACCCAAAGAGTTACAACTAAGTTCTAGTTTTATTTATGGCGGCTCGCCTGCAGTGGTTTTTTATTATCAAGATCGGGTCAAGTTTTTCTATGATCCCCAAGAGTTTCATCAAGCTCTTTTTGATCGGCAAATTTCTTCAACTTTAGGTACAGCTTGTGCTATCCTTATTGAAGATGATTATTCTAGCCTAGAATTGTCTAACTCAATAATTAAGCAAGACGACCAATGGCTCTTAATAAAATAACTATCTCTGTCAACATCATTGCCAGAAATGAAGAGGCTGATCTTCCCGATTGCTTTGCTTCAGCCAAATTATTAGCCGATGAAATTGTTTATGTTGACATGGAGTCGGAAGATAAAAGCCTAGCAATTGGCAAAAAAATGGCCGACAAGGTTTATTCCCATCCTCAAACGGGTTATGTTGAACCGGCCAGAAACTTTGGTATCGGAAAATGCTCTGGTGATTGGGTCTTTATTTTAGACGCCGACGAGAGAATCACTCCTGAATTAGCCGATTTTCTTAAAAAAGAAGTTAAAAAAGCTGGCCCTAATGTGGGGGCAATGGCAATTGCCAGAAAAAATATTAATTTTGGTTTTTGGTTAAAAAAAGGCGGCTGGTGGCCTGATTATCAGGTTCGTTTTATCAAGAAAAAAAGCTTTCTTGATTGGCCTAAAGAAATTCACAGCTTTCCCAAGGTTGAGGGGGAAATTATTAATATTGATACTCCCCTTGTTCACTTGGCTATTAAAAATATTGAGGAGATGCTGGAGCGAACTATTCGCTATTCGGAAAAAGAAGCCAACCTTCTTTTCGCCGCCGGTAGAAAAACTAGTGTTTTTTTAATGATCAAGAGAATGTTGGGTGAGTTTTGGCGTCGAGGCATAAAGAGCCAAGGCCTTTTGGATGGTCCGGCGGGAATGGTGCAGGTTATTTATCAGACCTTTTCGGTTTTTATTACTCAAGCTCGGCTTTGGGAAAAGCAAGTTGAAAACAAAAACAAATGAAAAAAGCCGCTCTTTATACTTCTTACGCTGATACCCTGGGAGGAGGGGAAAGATACTTATTAACTTTGGCTCAGGTTCTTCTTGATAATGGCTGGTTAGTGGATGTCACCTTTGAAGATGAAGATCTTCTTAGTCGGGCCAAAGACAGATTTAATTTATCTTTAAAAGGAGTCAGCCTTGTCGATCGGGCCTTTCTAGAGAAAAGAGCCTATATTAATCATCGCCGTTATGATCTGTTATTTTGGGTTTCCGATGGTAGTATTCCCACCATGATGGCCAAAAAAAACTGGCTTCATTTTCAGGTCCCTTTTCATAATTTAGGCGGAAAATCATTGTTTAATATAATGAAGTTAAAATTGGTTGATCGGGTAATTTGCAACTCCCGCTTTACTAAGAAAATTATTGATGCCGAATATGGCACCTCTTCTTCGGTTTGGTATCCGCCGGTAGCGGTAGAAGACTTTTCCCCGGGTAAAAAAGAAAACCTGATTGTTGCCGTCGGTCGTTTTGAAACCACGATGAATGTTAA
>CAZUWK010000019.1:0-1214 GCA_964624185.1 uncultured Gammaproteobacteria bacterium
GCTTAGAATTTGATTAAAAAATAAAATAAGAACTTGTAAATTGGAGTTTGGAATTTCATTAGAAATTAGAAATTAGGAATTAGAAATTAATTAAGGGATGTCTTTTAAAAAAAAGGTTTTTAAAAAAAAGTTAACCAAAAAAGAGGCAGAAAAAGAGACGCAATCTGGTCGAGTGGTTTTGGTTCTTCTTGTTGTCTCGACCGGGTTGACCCTAGCTTTTTATTTATCAAGTTTTTTACCTGCTTTTTGGCAAAAAATAACTACTCCTAGGGTGGTTAAGCTTAATGGTAACCAGGGGGAACCCCCCCCGGCTCCTCTTGAGCCGACAATGGCCCCAACTCCTTGGCAAAAAAACCTAGAGGAAAAATTGACAAGCTTGGTTAATCAACAAAATGGGTTTTATGGAGTTTATTTATCTGAAGTTGATAGTCAGAATTCCCTTGGTGTTAATTATCAGGAAAGCTTTCCGGGAGCCTCGCTGATGAAACTGCCGGTTATTATCGCCGCTTATCAGGAAGCAGAAAGAAAGCAGTTTGACCTAACAGCCGAGTATCGCCTAAAAGAGGAGGATAAACTGCCCGGGAATGGCAGTATTTATCTTCAGCCGGAAGGGACAATCTACACTTATCGGTCCTTGGCCAAGCTGGCTGTTGAACAATCAGACAACACTGCCATTAACGTTATTGCCAAAGCCATAGGAGAGGACAAAATTCAAAAAACCATTGATTTACTAGGTTTGGCAAAAACAAATTATCGTCTGAAACAAACTACCCCGGAGGATATGGGCCAACTGTTACTTGCTCTTCACCAGAGCCAAGCTTTAACTGCCGCCCATAGCCAAGAGATTATCGGCTTTTTAATTAACACTATTTTTAATGATCAAATTCCGGCTTTTTTACCAGATAATTTAACCGTTGCCCACAAAATTGGTTTAGACGAAAACCTTCTTCACGATGCGGCGATTATTTTTACCGATTGGGGTGATTTTGTTTTGGTAATTATGAGCCAGGGTGATCCCCAAGATCAAGCTCAAAAAACCCTGGAAGAGATTACCAGAATGGTTTGGGAAACAATTAAAGTTGGTAATTGGTAAGTAGTAATTTGTAAACCGTAATCAGTAACTTGTAACAGGTAATTAGTAAATATGTATCGCGCATAAGAGATAGAGTATAGCGGAATGGGTTTTTTCTCTGTCATCCTGAGCCACTTCTCTC
>CAZUWK010000019.1:1314-11002 GCA_964624185.1 uncultured Gammaproteobacteria bacterium
GTCATCCTGAGGCCAAAGGCCGAAGGATCTCATCATTCCCGACGGGATTCTTCGGGAGTATCCTCAGAATGACGGGGAAAGAAAAACAGAATGACGGAGAAAGAAAACAATTTAACTATACAACCATTCAGCAATTTTTACTTAATTTGTTTTCTTAGGTATTTTGCCGAATCTTCTGGGGAAATAGTGGAAATTTCAATACCGGCTCCTAATTCAAAACCGGCCCAAATTTGAGTTTTGGGCATAATTTGCCAATGCCAGTGGTAATAGTCGTGATTTTGGTTGTCACAGGGAGCGGAATTAAGGAAAAAGTTATAATCTGGATTGTTTAAACCCCTTCTTAACGCTTTTAAGGCCATTTTAAAGGCTTGGGCCAAACCTTTTAGCTGTTGGCGGCTGGCTTGGTCAAAATAAGCTTGGTGTTTTTTAGGATAAATTTGTAAAGTGAAGGCGCTTTTGGGAGCAAAAGGAGTAAAGATGATAAAGTGTTTGTTTTCCCAAACAACGCGGTCTGGGTTTTTTTGGTTATCGTCAATAATGAGGCAGTGTGGACACTGGCCTTGTTTTTGCCAAAAACGTTTAGTTCCCATGAGGTTGCTTTCGATGTTGGCATCAATGGTTGGCATAGCAATAATTTGTGAATGGGGATGAGTAACTGAAGCCCCAGCCTCCGGTCCTTGATTATGAAAAATAGCGATATATTGACTATGAGGCTGTTGGGCCAAGAGGCGATACCGCTGTTGAAAAACAGTAAAAACTTCTTGGACCGAAGCAAGGGGCAGTTGATCAATGGTTAGAGAATGATTTTTGGTAATAACCAGTTCGTGGTGACCGGTGGCGGCCATAGTTTGGTAGGGGCCGATTTTCTTTTGCCGGGCCTCTCCGGCCAGGATAAAGGCCGGATATTTATTGGCAACGACGGCAATGGTCCAGTCGTCGTATTGGTCGCTAGTCAACTCTTGGTTATTAGACCAGGCCAATATCGGCGTCTCTTTTTTTAGGATTTGACAAAAAATACAATCCTTTTCCAAGTCGTTTTTTTGGTTTTTAGCCGGGGGAGAGGAGGAGAGATTTTTTTTAATAAAGCTGTCTGGTCTTTGGGCTCGATTGCTGGCAATAACGACCCATTCACCGGTGACGAGGTCTTGTCTTAATTGGGGTAAATCTTGCCGAGTAATCACAAAAATATTATAACACCCCCTAGCACAAGGGGGTGTTAAAAAATTAGCTTTAAGAAGCGATTGTTGGCCTTTGACTGCTGATATAATATAGGTTAATGGCAAATTTGGTGGGGAAGCAAGTGATAACTTTTTTTATTAATTTTTTTGTTTTCCTTGGCCGGCCATTTTTACTTCTGATAAAATTCTTAGCAAGAATCTTCTTAAAGGTCTTTTTTTTTGGAAAATTAGCCGTTAAAGCTTGCCGTCAGAGCCTTAGGGGTGAATTAATTAACCTCAGGGACTTCTTGGCGTCCTTTTCTGAGCGGGTAGTAAGATTAAGGAAAAAACTAACGCTTGGAAAAATTTTCCGCCTAAAACCCAAAAAACGAGCGCTTTTTGGGCGCCTTAAAATCAAAAGATCTTTGCCTTTTTATTTTCGACCAAAATTTTTATCTTGTTTAGTTTTATTGTTAGTGGTTGCCTACTTTGGCTGGTCGGTTTTTAAAGATTTACCCCAACCCCAAAAGTTAATAACCAGAGACATTAAACAAACAACCAGGATTTACGATCGCAACGGCAATCTGCTTTATAAAATTTTTCGGCACCAGAATAGGACGTTAATTCCTTTAGCCCAAGTGCCCCAGGTTGTTCAAGAAGCCACAATCGCCATTGAAGATGGGGGGTTTTACCAACATCGAGGTATTTCTTTTTCTGGTATTGCCCGATCCCTTTGGCGCTTAATTGCTTACGGCCGGGTTGAGGGCGGCTCAACTATTACTCAGCAACTAGTTAAAAATGCCCTTCTTTCTTCAGAGAGGACGATGATGAGAAAAATAAAGGAAATTGTTTTGGCCCTGATGGTTGAGACCCGTTTTTCCAAAGATGAAATTTTACAAATGTACCTGAATGAAGTTGGTTATGGCGGGGCGACTTATGGTATTGAGGAGGCCAGTCAGTATTATTTTGGGAAATCAGCCCGGAGTCTAAACTTGTCAGAAGCGGCCTTTTTGGCTGGATTACCCGCCTCTCCCACCACTTATTCTCCCTTTGGCGCCCACCCTCAGTTGGCTAAAGTTCGTCAAAACGAGGTTTTGTCTCAAATGGAAAAAAAGGGTTTTATTAGTCGTGAAGCGGCTCAGAAAGCTCAAGACGCTGAGCTTAGGCTAAGAAGTATTAATCAAGATATTTTGGCGCCTCACTTTGTGATGCAGGTTAAACAAGAGTTAGCCAGTATTTTTGGTGATCGTTTTGTCGAAGAAGGGGGACTGCAAGTTATCACCACGCTTGATTTAGCCACCCAGCAATTATCAGAGCGGGTAGTCAAGGAAGAGCTTGACAAACTAGCTTCTTTTCGGGTTACTAACGGTGCCACTCTTGTTACCAACCCTAAAACCGGAGAGATTTTGGCCATGGTTGGGTCTCGAGATTATTTTGATCATGAGTCTGATGGTAATTTTAATGTTACCACCGCGCTAAGACAACCAGGATCAACGATTAAGGTTGTCAATTATGCTTTAGCGCTTCAGAATGGCTATACCCTAGCCAGTCAAATTTTAGATGCTCCGGTTAGTTTTCGAATTTCCGGCCAACCCCCTTACCAGCCGGCCAATTATAATAATCGTTTTCACGGTTTGGTTACCTTAAGAACAGCCTTGGCCTGTTCTTATAATGTGCCGGCGGTTAAGGTTTTGGCGACATTAGGGGTTGACCGTATGGTGAGTTTGGGCCGGCAAATGGGTATTGAAAGCTGGGCAGACGATAACCGGTTTGGCTTATCGTTAACTTTAGGCGGAGGAGAGGTCTCGATGACAGAACTAGCGACAGTTTACGGGGTTTTGGCCAATTATGGCACTAGGGTTTCTCTGCAGACAATTGTTGAGATTCGTGATCACAAGGGAAAATTAATTTGGGCCAACCCCTGTCTTGAGGGGGTTGGGGTTGACCCTCACACCCTTACTGTTTGGACTAAGGCGGATCATAGTTCTTGCGGTGAGAAAGTTATTTCGCCTCAGGTGGCTTGGTTGTTAACCAGTGTTTTGTCTGACAATCAGGCCCGTTCTCCGGTTTTTGGTTCAAACTCTATTATCAACATTCCCGGGTATCAAGTGGCCGTTAAAACAGGCACTACCAATAACCTGCGCGATAATTGGACTATCGGTTATAGTCCGGATTTATTAGTCGCCGCTTGGGTGGGCAATAACGATAATTCACCAATGGCGCAAATTGCTTCAGGGGTAACTGGAGCTTCACCAATCTGGCGTCGGATAATGGAGGCCCTACTTGTTCAGGAGCCTCCAAAGGAATTTTTGGTTCCCGAGGGAATAGTTAGCCGGCCGGTTTGTCTTTCTTGGGACGAGACAAAACAAGCCTGCCAGCAAAGTAAAGAAGAATATTTTGTTGCCGGCGAAGAAAAAACTAGCGGTTTTGGCCAAGTTATGGAAACTGACACCAGAGAAAAGCTTCTTCCTGCCCGACAAGACTCGAGATGAAGAGAATGGATAGCGTATAGCTTATAAAGTGTGGGGATAAGGAGAAAATTCAATTATTGTTACATTGTTAGACTGCTATATTGCTAAATTAGCGTTTTGTTTATTTAAGTCTAGCCGTTAAAACAATTCAGCAATACAACAATTTAACAATTGGGCTTTTTTTATTTTGAACTCTAAAACTTTTAGTTTATTTGTTATTTGTTGTCTATTGCGAACCACTTGTTATCAATTGTTTTCCCTTAGTGGATAATGGATTAAGTCAGGTTGACTCGAGTTGGGACAATCAAGGCAAAAAATTGCCCCCAAAGGATCGCGAAGAATGGTTTTTTCTTGATGTTCAACGTTTTCCGCTTCTTCGCCAGGCTTGACTAGGGCCCCAGTGTCTTTATTAACAAGAACTGTTTCTCGTCTGTTTTCTTCAACGGATGGTAAATGACCCTCGATAAAATATTCAAATCTGGTTTCGCAACCAGATTCTCCTGGTAAGTTGCCAGAAAGAGAGCAAACTGAAGCGCCAATAACATTTTCCGGTTTAGAAGGCCATTCTTCAGGTAGTTCATCTTTTTCAAAGGCAAAAGTGATAATTTTATTCCAAATAGAGGAGGCTCCAACTGCCCCTGAGGAAACACTTCTCATGGGGGTGTTGTCGTTGTTGCCAATCCAAACGGCTACCAGTCGGGACGGGTTATAGCCAATAGTCCAATTATCGCGCAGGTTATTGGTAGTGCCGGTTTTAACGGCCACCTCAGGGTGGCCTTTGACCACCAAATAGGAATAGGGTCCAAAGACGGCGCTTCGGGCGCCATTGTCAAGCAGGATATGAGAAGTAATGTAGGCGGCTTCTTTGCTAATAACCCGTTGGCCAACTTGGCCAAGAGCTTTTTGATTATCAAGTAAGGTTTGCCCATCTTTGTCGGCAACTTCGAGAATGGTTATTAAATCTTTTTTGACACCCAAATTAGCCAAAACACCAAAAGCGGTGGCCATGTCAGTCATTTTTACTTCGCCACCACCCAGGGTTAGCGATAAGCCGTAATCTTCAGGGTTGGTAAAAGTAGACAAGCCGAATTTTCTCGCCTCGGTGATAAAAGTGTCAAGACCATTAAGGGTTAAAACTTTGACGGCGGGAATATTATAAGAATTACCCAGGGCAAAACGAACCTGGACAATGCCATTAAAGCTGTTGTTATAGTTGCTGGGACAATAAGATTTAAGGCCAGCTTGAATAAAACAGGTGGGGGCATCGATTAAGGGGGTAGCGGCGGTAACTTTTCCCTGATCAAGGGCAATAGCGTAATTAATCGGCTTAATTGAAGAGCCGGGTTGTCTTAAGGCATTGGTGGTAACATTAAAATTACCACCAATCTCATGATCAAAATAATCTCGAGACCCAACCATGGCCAAAATTTCTCCGGTTTTAGGGTTGGTGACAAGAGCACCACCATTAGTAACATTATATTGAAGGCTTTTGTCGATTTCTTCTTTAACGATTTTTTGAGCCTCTTCTTGGATTTCCCAATCAAGAGTGGTAGTTACTTTCAGCCCGCCCTGTTCGACTGGTTTTTGACCAAACATGTCAACCAGCTGTTCTTTAACATACATCACAAAGTGGGGAGCTAAAATGGGTTCTTTAATGGTGGCGTATTCTAATTCTTCTTGTTTGGCTTGATTGGCTTCTTCCTGAGAAATAAAACCGGCTTCTACCATTCGGCCCAAGACCAGCGCTTGGCGGTCTTTAGCCAGTTGAGGATGGGCGCCAAAGGGAGAGTAGGTAGTGGGAGAGGCGGGTAGCCCAGCCAAAAGCGCCGCCTCGGCCAAGCTAAGCGCAGAGGCGGGTTTGTCAAAATATCGACGGCTTGCGGCTTCTATGCCCCAGGCGGTGCCGCCATATGGGGTTTGGTTAAAGTACATTTCCAAGATCTCATCTTTAGTGTAGATAATTTCGGTAACTACCGTTAATAGGGCTTCTTTTACTTTTCTGGTTAGGGTCCTTTCGGGAGTTAAAAGAGCGTTTTTAACTAACTGCTGAGTAATAGTTGAGCCGCCCTGCAAGGTTTGGTCAAACACAGTTTTATAAAAAGCTCTGATAATACCCCGGATAGAGAAGCCATAGTGATGATAGAAGTCTTGGTCTTCAATTGCCAAGGTGGCCTCTTTAATATGGTCCGGCAGTTGATCGAGCTTAATGGGCAGACGGTTTTTATCAACGTAAATTTCATAAAGCAGTTTGCCGTTGCGATCATAAATGGAAGTAGAAAATGAGGTTTCTTGAGAGAGCTTTTTGGGAGAAGGGAGGTCTTTTAGGATGATCAGGTAAAAGATAATTCCCGAAATAATCGCTAAAAAAGCGACGGCAAAAAGAAGGTTCTTTTTAACCAAGAGTCTTCTTTGCTTATTTGTTTTTGATTGGTTTTTTTTAGTCTTTTTTCTTTTGGTAGACCGAGAAGGAAATATCTTTTTGACAATTGAAAAATTTTTTTTGGCCATGGTGTTTTATCAAGAAGAAAAAAAGCAGATTATTTGGCTGGTTTATTTTTCTTTTTCCCAAATAGTCTTTTTTTTAGTTTGGTCATTCGCCAGGTAACCATTACGGCCAAAACAGTAATAATGAGAGCAAAAATGACTTCAGAGAGAATTCCTGATATTTCGCCCAAAGCCTTTTTAATGTAAACATTAATCAACTCTTGGATTGCTCCCCGCCAAGCAAGAGCGGCCAATAAACCAAAGGCAGAAGTGATAAGAGAGGATAACTCATTAATAAAAATTTTTTGGAATTCATCCAGCTCTTCTTGAAGCTTGTTTTTAATTTCATGGGGCTCGTCAAGGTGTTCGGGTAGGAAGGGAATTTTAAAGCTGTCCTCCTTGTCTATTTTGGTAGCGGTTTTTTTTATCATAATGCCTATTATTATACTATAATTAGAATAAAGATATGGTTATATTGCTGTATTGTTTGATTGTTGTTAGGTGATTATTATTTATTCCGAAACGCTAATTAACAGTTTAACAATTTAACTATACAACAATAAGTTTTAGTTTTTTGTCATCTTAAAATTATTTTTAGCGTATTTGACGCAGTTAAAAATTAGCCTGTTTTTCTCTTGTTTTATCCTAAATTTACTATTTCAGCCAAGATTTTGGTTAATATTGGTCAGTCGGAGGCGGCTCGAGCGATAATTGATCGGGCCCCCTTGATCCCGTCTTTTGAAAAAAGCTTTCAAGAAGATGCCGTTTTGAGAACGGTTCATTTTGGGACGCGGATTGAGGGTAATGAATTATCTTTATCTCAGGCGGCTCAAGTTATGGCCGGGCAAGATGTTTTGGCGGGCAGACGCGACGTCCAGGAGGTAATTAACTACCGCGACGTAGTTGATTTTATTGAGAAACTAATTGATGAGAAAAAACTCAGGAAAAACAAGGAGATTTTTTATCAAGAAGAAGATTTAAAGAAGATTCATCGGCTGGTGACTAAAAGAATTTTAGAACCGGAAAAATCGGGTCAGTACCGACAAACTCAAGTGGTGGTTAGATCTCTTTCGGGAGCGGTAGTTTTTCGGGCCCCACCGGCAGTGGAGGTACCTTATTTGGTCAGCTCCTTTTTTAAATTTTTAAACTCCAAGGAGGGTCGAGAACTACATCCCATTTTACGGGCTGGGATTGCTCATTATATTTTGGTGGCGATTCATCCTTTTGTTGAGGGTAATGGACGAACCTCTCGAGCCTTTGCCAACCTCATTTTATTTGCCGAGGGCTATGATATTAGGCGTTTGTTTTCTCTGGAGGAATTCTTTGATAAAAACTTAGGAGATTATTATGGTTTCTTAAAAAGAACTTCAGACCAGTCTCGTGATTTGGAGAAAAGAGATTTAACTGAATGGTTGGAATTTTTCTCTCGAGCCCTGGCAGTTGAGCTGGGGCGGATAAAAGAAGAGATTGAGCGTTTGTCGGTTGATGGTCGTTTAAGAAAGCGATTGGGAGGCAAGCAAATCGCTCTGTCAAATCGTCAGGTTAAACTAATGGAATACATCAATGCTCACGGTGGCGTTAATATGGCGGCGGCGCGATCGATTTTATCGATGGTTTCTGAAGATACGATTTTAAGAGAATTGCAAGACTTACGAGATAAAAAGGTGATTAGAAAAGTGGGCAAAACTAAAGGGGCAAAGTATATATTAAGATAAATTGCTAGATTTTTATATTGTTACATTGTTTTTTTTAGGTCTGTTTTTGTATTTAAAGCTCCTTAACAATTTAACAATACAGCAATATAACAATAAATTTTATTGGAAATTTTTAAATCATGTTTTTTAAAGATCTTGCCATCTATCTAAAAAAATTGGAAGAAACTGATTCTCGGTTAGAAATTACCCGAATTTTAGCCTCTCTCTTAAAAGAGGCCGACCATGGAGAGGTTGATAAATTATGCTATTTAATTTTGGGCTATTTGGCCCCACCCTATAAAGGCATAGAGTTTTCTCTGGCTGACAAAATGATGCTTAAGGTCTTGTCTGCCTCTTTTGATTTTTCAGTTAAAGAGGTTAGACAAAAATATAAAACTGTCGGCGACTTAGGCACTGTTGCTCAAGATTTAAAAAAGGCCAGCTCAAAACAGGTTAATAATCAGCTTTTCCCCGATTTTGACAGAGAAATAATTAACCCTGATGCTAATAAGATCCTGACTAAAAATGGCCCTTTGACAATTAGTGATGTCTATGACTATTTGATGATGGTTGCTCAAGCAGGGGGGGAGGGCAGTCAAGAGGAGAAGATCACCCTGATGTCATCTTTATTGAGGGTGGTTGATCCTTTGTCGGTTCGTTATTTGGTCCGGATTCCTTTAGGAAGATTGCGTTTGGGGTTTTCTGAGTTAACGATTCTGGACGCCCTATCCTGGCTAATATCAAATGATAAGAAACATCGAGATAAAATTGAATCGGCTTATAACGTTCATGCTGATATCGGTTATATTGCCAAGACGATTAAGAAGCATGGCCTTTCGGGGTTAAAAAAAGTTTCTATTTGCCTGGGGGTACCAATTAATCTGGCTCTTTGTCAGCGTCTTTCTGGGGCCAAAGAGATGGTGGAAAAAATGGTTAGGCAAGACGAGGCCAATGATCTGGTAGCAGTAGAGCCCAAGTTTGACGGCACCAGACTCCAGGTTCACTTTTGTCGTTATCAGGGGAAAAGTAAAACCTGGCTGTTTACCAGAAGCCTGGAGAATATCGCCGAAATGTTTCCTGATATAACTGGGGGAATAGAAAAAGAGATTGATGCTCAGAGCGTTATTTTAGACGGGGAGGTGATTGGTTATAATCCCAAAACCGGTCAATTATTGCCATTCCAGAAAACAATCCAAAGAAAAAGAAAACACCAAATCGAAGAAGCCATCGCCCAAACCCCGCTTCGCTATTATTGTTTTGATATTTTATATCTTGATGGCAAAAGCTTACTTAGCGCGCCTTTTAATAAAAGACGAAAAGCTCTTGAAAGGTTAATTGCTAATAAAAACGACAAGAAAAAGATTTTTTTATCGCCCCAAATTTTAACTGATAGTCCAAAAGAATTAAAAAAATATCATCAGGAACAAATTAGCCAAGGCTTAGAGGGGGTAGTGGTTAAAAAATGGCGCAGTCCTTACGATGTTGGCAAAAGAGGTTTCACTTGGGTAAAGCTCAAACAAGAAAAGGGCAAGGCCGGCGGGGGCCTTTCAGACACTATTGACGGGGTGGTGATGGGTTATTATCGAGGTCGTGGCCGACGAGCTAAATTTGGTATTGGCGCTTTTCTTCTAGGAGTTAAGAAAGCCTGGGATGGCGAGTTGTTTTTAACAGTTTCTAAGGTTGGGACTGGTTTAACTGATGATCAATGGCGGAAAATGCGGAGTCTTTGTGACCAGGTGGCAACAACTTCTAAACCGAAGAACTATGTTGTCGATAAAAATCTTTTTCCTGATGTTTGGTGTCGTCCGAAAATTGTGGTCGAAATCGAGGCGGACAACGTCACTGTTTCTCCTTTGCATAGCGCCGGTTTGGCCTTGCGATT
>CAZUWK010000020.1:0-10743 GCA_964624185.1 uncultured Gammaproteobacteria bacterium
GATTGCAGGCTGCAATTCGCCTGCATGAAGTCGGAATTGCTAGTAATCGCGGATCAGCAGGTCGCGGTGAATACGTTCTCGCCTCTTGCACACACTGCCCGTCAAATGAGCAAAGCTGGGAGCAGCCGAAACCTCTCCTTTTTTATAAAGGGGGGACTAAGCTGAGCTTAGTGATGAGCGTTAAGTCGTAAAATTGTTGCGACCCAAGGAAGTAATTCCTTGGAAAAATCTGGCTGTATCGGGGAATCCTAACCTTGGTTTTTGGTAAAATACCAAGTATGGCAACCGCGAGGGAACCCCAGAAAGATAATGGGGACTCCGTAGAGACTACACGCCAGCGCCTGAAAATATCTAAGGCTTATCTTTTAGGAGCATTACATGATGCGACCGAAAGAAGGCTTACCTACCGAATTAGTCAGAAGAGCAAAAAATACGTAACTTTAATTTCTTTAGGTATTAAAAATCTTGGTTATAAAGCCTGGGTTTACCGAGAGGGAAAAAATAGACAAGTTTATGTAGTCGAATTTTCTTGGGTTTTGGCTTAAAAATACTAAGCTAAATACTAAAAAAGATAAACTAGATTATGTAAGAGGCTATTTTGATACCGAAGGGGGAATATCTAAAAGTGAAAAGGTTCGTTATTATATCTATTTCGCTCAAAAAAATCTGGCTGATTTGAAAAAGGTTAAACAAATTTTGGAGGAGAACAACATTGCTTGTGGGAAAACTCATAATCCAAGCAAGCTTGTTGATCCAAACTATTGGCGATTTTATATAAGAAAACAATCTTATCTTGATTTTGCCAAAATGGTTGGGTCTTCTCATCCAGAAAAATATAGATATTTAAGGATGAAGAGATAGTCCATGCCCCTTGAAAGAGTGGGATAGAACATGAACAAGGTATCCCTACTGGAAGGTGGGGATAGATCACCTCCTTTTAGGAGAAGAAATAGTCTTTTCGCCTCTCACGGTGAAAGGACTCTAAACATTTTTATAATCAAAATATCAACGGATGTTTTGATTTGAATTTTTCCTACCACATTCGGAATGCCAAAAGATGACCCCGCCCAAAATGGGCGGGGTTTTTTGATGGAGAAAAAAAAGGGGATCAGTCTGGCTTTGTGGTATTATAGGAAATAGAAAAACTATTGCTAAATTGCTAAATCGTTAGATTGTTAAACCAGCGTTTTGTCTATTTTGAGTTTGGCTGTTAAAACAATTTAAGCAATACAACAATTTAACAATTTTTATTTCAAGATAGGTAAAACCACGAGCTTCGCCCGTGGGAGTCTATTGTTGACGTTCTAGTGAGCAAGGTCTGTTCAATGTGTGACTGGCTGGAGTAGCAAGCTTACCGTTTGCGCTAAAAACAATCAACAACGAACGACCAACGACTAAAGACTAACGACCAATTTTGCACGCGTGGCTCAGGTGGTTAGAGCGCGTCTCTGATAAAGACGAGGTCCCTGGTTCGAGTCCAGGCGCGTGCACGAAAACTATTGTTAGATTGTTGCATTGTTATTTCAAGATAGGTGAAAACCACGGCTTGTGGCCGTGGATGAAACCGACACTAATAGCTCACCCGCCTATGGCGGGTGAACAGAGCGAAACGCGAGGACCACGGGCTTTGCCCGTGGGAATCTATATTGTTGTTTTTGGCTTTTTTTGTTTAAAATAAACTCAAGAGCATAAGAGCAATGTGGCAATTTAGCAATTTAACAATTGGCTTTCTCTTTTATTGACAAAGGTAAGCACCGCCTATATAATAAGTCTTGCCTTAATAAGAGAAAATTTTATGCTTTTTGTTGACCAAAATATAACTTTAGTTAGTCCCTTTTTGGGCTCCTAAATTTTGTTGATAGCAAAGTTTTTTCTTCTTTAGGGCAAAAGTTCTTTAATTTTTAGCCCATCTTGTGTATAACACAAGAAAAATTCTGAACCCGAAACCCTAAATCCTAAGCAAATCCTAATTTTTTAAATTCCAAATCTAAAAAAATTTGTTTGGAACATTAGAATTTGATAGTTGTTTAGAGTTTAGAAATTAGAGTTTATGGATTTCTCGCGCGTAGCGCGAGCGGGGGGCTATAGCTCAGCTGGGAGAGCGCCACATTTGCAATGTGGAGGTCACCGGTTCAATCCCGGTTAGCTCCACCAGCACTATGTTTTTTTTGAGCTAGCACTTTGAAAAATTGGTTTTGTTATGTAATTAGATAGATTTGAAAAAAATCTATTCTTTGTTAGAGCGAGAATTTTAACTTTTAAAAGTTAATTTCTAGCTTTTTTTAAGTAGTCAAGGAATTAGGTTTTTTCACATCCATTAATGCAAACGGTGGATGCCTAGGTGACAAAAGCCGAGGAAGGACGTCGCAGGCAACGATATCGTCGGGTAGGTGCCAAGCAACCGCTGATCCGATGGTTTCCGAATGGGGAAACCCCTGTCGTGGTAACACGACGGACTACGCGCTTTGCGCGTGGAGGTTACCCGGGGAATTGAAACATCTTAGTACCCGGAGGAAGAGAAAGCAATAGCGATTCCGTCAGTAGCGGTGAGCGAAATCGGAATAGTCTAAACTTGCCTTGTGCATAGCACAAGGATTAAAATTTCTAATTTCTAATTTCTAATTTCTAATGAAATTCCAAATCCCAATTCTACCAATGACCAATTTTTTTGGTTTTTGGGAATTGGTGTTATTGGTTATTTCCTTAAATTAATTAGAATAATTAGATCAATTAGGTTAATTTTAGTTCTCGTGCTGTGCACGAGGTGAGGGTTGTGGGAGGCAAGCATATTTGTTTTTGTTTTAGTAGTAGAACGCTTTGGAATAGGCGACCAAAGACAGTGAAAGTCTGGTATACGAAACCAAGACGAAAACAAGCTAGTTTTCCCAAGTACCACAATGGACATACTTTGTGGGAATCTGGCTGAACCATCAGCTAAGACTAAATACTTTTGTCGACCGATAGTGAATAGTACCGTGAGGGAAAGGTGAAAAGCACCCCGGGAGGGGAGTGAAATAGTACCTGAAACCGTTTGCTAACAAGCAGATAGAGGTCGCCTTTGGCGACTAATATCGTGCCTATTGAAGAATGAGCCAGCGAGTTCTCGTTTTTTTTAGTTTAAGCCACTTCGTGGTGAAGGCAAAGCGAAAGCAAGTCTTAATAGGGCGTTTTTCTCATTAATTGAGAAATAAAAAAGGCGGGAGACCCGAAACCAGGCGAGCTAACCATGAGCAGGGTGAATTTTACTCAAGAGGTAGAAGGAGGCCCGAACCAGTGTCTACTGCAAAAGGCTTGGATGACTTGTGGTTAGAGGTAATATGCCAATCGGGCTTGGTGATAGCTGGTTCTCCCCGAAATATATATAGGTATAGCCTCTTGTTTAGATGTCTTTGGGGGTAGAGCACTGAATGGTCTTAGGGCCGTAAGGTCTTAATATCAATCAAACTCCGAATACCAAAGGCAAGACAAGAGAGTCAGTCTTATCGGGCTAAGCTGATAAGGCGAGAGGGAAACATCCCAGACTGGCAAATAAGGTCTCTAAATTGTAGCTAAGTTGTTAAGGTAGTTAGTTTTCCAAAGACACCCAGGAGGTTGGCCCAGAGGCAGCCATCCTTTAAAGAAAGCGTAACAGCTCACTGGCCGATGGAAACTAGCGCCGAAGATGATCGAGGATTAAGCTACATACCGAAGTTCCAGCCCAGCCGTTTCTTTGGAAACAGCTGGGGGTAGGGGAGCGTTCCGATTGCGGTGAAGATAAATTGCGAAATTTATTGGAGTGGTCGGAAGTGAGAATGCTGGCATGAGTAGCACATAGTCTGGTGAGAATCCAGGCCGCCGAAAACCTAAGGTTTCCCCTGCAACGTTCGTCGTCAGGGGGTTAGTCGGTCCTAACATGAGCCAAGTTTGACTTGGGTAGTGGATGGATAACAGGTTGATATTCCTGTACTTTTGTAAGTTCGCTATTAGCTGGGGCATGACGAAGACAGATAAGGCTAGCGCAGCGATTGATGTTGCTGTCGTTTAAGTAGCAAGGCAGAACTAGTAGGAAAATCCGCTGGTTTGTTAATGTCAAGCTTACGATGAAAAGAATCTTTTTGATTCAATTGGCTGATTTTATCTTCCAAGAAAAGTGTCGCAGTCAGAACTTATAAAAACCGTACCAAGAACCAACACAGGTGGGTAGGTCGAGAAGACCAAGGCGAGCGAGAGAAAGAGGTTTAAGGAACTCGGCAAACAAGCTGGGCGTAACCTTTGGGAGATGCCCTGCCTGTCTTGTCCGCAGGACAAGGATTAAAATTTCTAATTTCTAATTTCTAATTTCTAATGAAATTCCAAATCCCAATTCTACCAATGACCAATTTTTTTGGTTTTTGGGAATTGGTGTTATTGGTTATTTCCTTAAATTAATTAGAATAATTAGATCAATTAGGTTAATTTTAGTTCTCGTCCTGTGGGCGAGATGGGTCTCAGCGAATGATTGTTCGGCGACTGTTTACCAAAAACACAGGTCTCTGCAAACTCCAAAAAGAGGAGGTATAGGGGCTGAGGCCTGCCCAGTGCCGGAAGGTTAAATGACCTTGTTTTCGTTGTTTCTTCGGAAATAATGAAGGCGGGGGATTGAAGCCCCGGTGAACGGCAGCAGTAACTCTAACTGTTCTACGGTAGCGAAGTCCTTTGTCGGGTAAGTTCCGACCTGTATGAAAGGCTCAACGACTGAACAACTGTCTACAAACCTCTACTCGGCGAAATTGAAATGGCTGTGAAGATGCGGCCTAATTACTGCAGGACAAAAAGACCCCGTGGAGCTTTACTACAACTTGGCATTGAATTGTATTTAATGATTGTCGAGAATAGGAGGGAGCTTGTCCGCAGGACAAGGATTAAAATTTCTAATTTCTAATTTCTAATTTCTAATGAAATTCCAAATCCCAATTCTACCAATGACCAATTTTTTTGGTTTTTGGGAATTGGTGTTATTGGTTATTTCCTTAAATTAATTAGAATAATTAGATCAATTAGGTTAATTTTAGTTCTCGCCCTGTGGGCGAGCGTCAGTGGAATACCTCTCTTTGTTAAATCCAATTCTAACCTGGGAGTTCTGGATACGAACTCGGGAACAGTGCCTGGTGGGTAGTTTGACTGGGGCAGTCGCTTGCTAAAAGGTAGCGCGAGCGCACAAAGGTTGGCTTATCCCGGATGGAAATCGGGAGGAAAGTGTAAAGGCACAAGCCAGCTTGACTGCAAGACCGGCGGGTCGAGCAGGTGCGAAAGCAGGTCTTAGTGATCCCCCGTGCTTCTATGGATGAAGCCGGGGCTTAACGGATAAAAGCTACCCCGGGGATAACAGCGTGGTTGGTCCCGAGAGTACACATCTACGGGCCAGTTCGCGACCTCGATGAACATTCGTCGCCTTTGGGAGTAATCCCAAAGTGAATAATTCGGCTAATAACGGTGAAACCTGCTTGACTTTTGGGTTATATTCGGTTTAGATAAACCTAGAAGTCAATGGTAATACCGTGGGAAGTTCATTAGGTAACAAACAGCGGTCCTTGTTGATTGGATCTCTATTGGGAGATGGAACTCTTAATTTTAGTGGTAATAACCCTAATCTTAAGATCGAACACTGTCTAAAACAGCGTTTTTATGTTTTCTATAAATATCGCTTATTGGAACAGTTTGTTTCGACATCGCCAAAATTAAGTTATCGCTACGATAACAATAGGGAACCGTATCCTAAATCATGGTGGTTTAGAACAATTGGCTTAGGAAGCCTTAATTTTTATTATGATATTTTTTATCCTAATGAAAAAAAGGCGATTCCCAGTAACATAAAACAATTTCTAAATCCAATGGTTTTGGCAATTTGGGCTATGGATGATGGCAGTAGTAATAACAACAGAACGGCATTTTATTTTAATTCGCAAAGTTTTTTGTTGATTGATCAGCTCAAACTTTGTCGAGCGTTAAAAGGTAAATTTAATTTAAATGCTAGAGTTCATAAGGATAAAAATAAACATAGAATTTACATTCCTGTTAAAGATACTCATCTTTTAACAAGGATAATTTATCCTTACTTATTGCCGGAGTTTGCTTATAAATTTCCTAATGTAACCCCGTAACGACTGAAGCTCGCCTAAAACGGCGAGAGTAGATAGTAGTTGTCAAGTTGGTTTCAACTTGAAATTAGCGCTACTATAATACGCCGAACCCCCGTCCGGTTTTTTAAACCAGCGGGGTGGTGATATAGTCTGTACCATTGGAAACAATGGAGTATACGGTCGGCTCAGGATATCCTGGAGATGAAGAAGTCTCCAAGGGTTGGTCTGTTCGCCCATTAAAATCCTACGTGAGCTGGGTTCAGAGCGTCGTAAGACAGCAAATAGATTTGACCTTACTGTCTCTTTCCGAACGCTTTTGAACTTTTTTCTTTTTGTCCAATAAAGGAAAGCTATTGGTATTACAGCAATACCAATAGATAAATCTTGCTATATGCTGGAAACCCCGTCCTGAAAAAGGAATAGTATCTTCAGTCTACTTGACATGTAGGACTAGGTAAAGATATGCTATCTTCATGTTAAGTGAAAATGATTGGAGTGCGGACAATCAGCAGGAAACCGATATTTCTGATCAGTATTTCTTGGGATTTGTGGAGGGAGAAGGTTGTTTTTATGTTGGTTTTTCTAGGAGGAAAGATTTGCCCTTGGGATGGCAGGTGATAACAGAATTTCATCTTAGTCAAAATCCTGGTGGTAAAAATATCTTAAATGCTTTTAGAAAAAGACTTGGTTGTGGTTATATAAAACCCAATCACAAGAAAAACCATAAAGACAAAACATGGGTATTGATTGTTAAAGATCGTAATGATCTTAACAACAAGTTAGTACCATTTTTTAAGAAATACCCTCTAAAAACAAGAAAAAGAGAAGATTTTGATATTTTCGTTAAGACTCTTGACCTGATAAGGGAAAAGAAACATCTTGGCGAAGAAGGATTAAAAATAATCGTCAAATTAGTATATTCTTCATCAAGAAGTACTAATAAACGTTATTCTAAGGAAGAAATATTGGGATCCTCAGAGACTATACGCAAGACCGAGTCTGGCTCGGAAGATATAGTCCGAACCCAATAGCGATATTGGGAGCCTAGCAGAAATGTCTAGGCCTCTTCGTTTTTCGAAGAAGTAACAAATTGTCGGTCTCTATCCGCAGTAATCGTTTTGACTCTTGAGGAGATCTGTCCTCAGTACGAGAGGACCAGGATGGACAAACCTCTGGTGGGCCAGTTGTCGCATCAGCGGCAAGCTGGGTAGCTACGTTTGTAACGGATAACCGCTGAAAGCATCTCAAGCGGGAAGCCCACTCCAAGATGAAGAGTCTCTTAAAGATCCCAGGAAGACTACCTGGTTGATAGGCTGGAAGTGTAAGTCCGGTAACGGATTCAGCTGACCAGTACTAATCGATCGAAATTGGATGTGAAAAAAACCTAATTCCTAAAAAATTAGACTAATAAAGAAGAGCAAAGAAAAATATTCTTGCTCTAACAAAGAGTAGATAATAAGTTTTCTTTAAAAATAATTTTTCTGTTAAAATAAAACTTGCTTTGGTTATTGGAGCGTCGTGGTACCACCTGATTCCATTCCGAACTCAGAAGTGAAACGCGACAGCGCTGACGATATTGTTTCCGAAAGGGGACGAGAAAATAGGTCATAGCCAAAGCATTTTTTTTGCCTACTTGGGTTGTCTTGATTTTTTTACTTGTCATTTTTGATTCCGCTGTCCCGCTGTTTTTTAAAAACGTCGGGGCGGCGGGAGAAGAATCCCTTTCGCCCTCTCGTCGTTCTAAAGCGGAGCGAAGAATCCCATTCGAGAATGAGATCCTTCGGCCGCCTGAAATGGCCTCAGGATGACGAGAGAGGGGAAGTGGCCTCACTCAGGATGACGGGAAAAAGAGTCGTCATCCTGAGGGCGAAGCCCGAAGGATCCCATCCGGAAAAGGGAGTCCTTTGGTCTTAGGAAGACGAGAAAAAAATGCTAAAATTTAAAGACACCAATCTTTAGTAAAAGTAATCAATAATGCGACGCTTATTAAAATATTTTCTCTTTAGCTTTTTGGCCCTTTTTCTCTTATTGGTTCTGGGGGTGATGGCGTTTGTCGCTAACTATTATCGGCACTTTTCTTCCTCTTCTGGTTTGGATTATGGTGAAATTAAGGAGCTTTTCCTGGCCGCCGATTTGGCTAACCCCCGCGAAGCCAACTTGCTTATTTTAGGCCTAGACCAAAGAGAGGCCAGCGATGGCCTATTGGCAGACACCTTAATGGTTGGTTTTTGGCGTCCCAAAAACAATCAGGCCGCCTTTATTTCTTTGCCCCGAGATTTATGGTTAGATGGGTTAAAGACAAAAATTAACGCTTTATATTATTATGGTCAAAAGCAAGATTTTGATAATAAAACCAACCTGCTTGTTTTAGAGTTAGAAAAGATTTTAGGGTTAAGGCCGGATTATTATTTAATTCTTGATTTTGAAACTATGGCCCAGATTGTTGACTTGCTGTCAGGAGTTGAAATAGAGGTAGAGCGAACCTTTGACGATTATTATTTTCCCACCGATGATGGCACTAATGGCTTAACTCATCTTAGGTTTGAATCCGGTTGGCAAACTATGGATGGCAAGAGAATGTTAGAATATGTTCGTTCTCGAAAGAGTGACGACCCCCTGGAGGGAACCGATGAGGCTCGAATTAAGCGTCAGCAAAAAGCTCTTTCGGCAATGATAACTAAAATCTCTGACCCAAAGTTTTTACTTGCTAACCCCAAAACCGTCGGTCGTCTTTACCGCTACTGGCAAGAAAACATTGATACTAGTATTCCCACTTCTTTGTTGATTAATATGGGGGCGACTTATGCCCAACAGAAGATGGTTTTAGAATTTTTGTCTCTTCCGGAAGAGCTTTTAATTAACCCACCAATTAGTAAACATGGCCTTTGGGTTTGGGAGCCAAAAGACGAAAGTTGGGAGGAGATTAGGGAGTGGGTAAATAATAAAATTTCCAATTAACCCAATTTTCAAACAAATTCCAAAATTTTTTAATTTTTGTGATAAATTGCGTTGCCTTATTTTGGACAATGACGGGTGCGGGTCGACACATGGGGTCGACCCCTACATTTTGATCCCCGTAGGGGCGGACCCCTGTGTCCGCCCGTTCAAGGACCCCTGTGTCCGCCCGCTATCATTAATTATGATAATCCCAGGAATGTGTTTGTTTGGAAATTGGAATTTGGAATTTCATTAGAGTAATTAGAACAATTAGGTTAATTCCCCATTGTGTTATAATATCTCCTAGAATCATTACTAAAAAAAGGAGGAGCAATGAATGGCCCAAGGGAAAGTAAAAAAAACTAAGAAAGAACTAATCAAAAAAAATAAAAAGACCAAAAAAAGTAATCAGCCTCAGACTATGGCTGATTTGTTGGACCAAACCCTAGAAGACTTCTATATCCCTAAAAAAGGCGAGCAAGTTTTAGCTACTATTTCGGAAATTACTCCCAAGCGGGTTTATTTTGATATTGGCGCCAAAACTGAAGGAGTTCTTTTTGGTCGGGAGCTGGAAAGAGTTAAAGATTTTATCGCCCATCTTAAAGAGGGGGATAAAGTAAAGGCGGTAGTTGGTGAAGCTGAGGATCCCAGGGGACAAATTTTACTCAATTTAAGGAACATAGCCCAAGATCACGCTTGGAGTTTTTATCAAGAAAAACTTTCTAGCAATAAGGAGGTTGAGGTAATTGGTCAAGATCAAAACGCGGGAGGCATTTTGGTTCAGGCCCCTTTTGGCTTAACCGGTTTTATTCCCGGATCGTGTTTAGGGGCGAAGTGGATTGGTCAAGAAGACCTCTTAATTAATAATAGAATCAAAGTTAAGGTTATTGAAGTTGATAGGGAAAAAAATCGCTTGGTTTTTTCTGAAAGAGCGGTTTCTGAAGCTAATCAAATTGCCAAAGAAAAACAAGCCCTTGAAGAAATAAAAGAGGGCGATGTTGTTGAGGCCAAAATTATTAAGATCGCCCCTTATGGCCTTTTTGTTGAGGTTAGTAAAGGTAAAATAACCCTAGAGGGGCTAATTCATATTTCTGAGGTTTCCTGGGAAAAAGTGGGGTCGTTGGCTAACGATTATCAAGCGGGCGATATTATTAAGGCCCAGATTTTGAATAAAGAAGATGGTCGTCTTCAGCTTTCAATTAAACAGTTAAAAATTGATCCTTGGGACAAGATAGTTAAAAAGTATCCGGAAAATAAACAAATAACCGGTAAGGTTACTAAAATTACTAACTATGGCTGGTTGGTCGAGTTGAATGAAGGAGTGGAGGGCTTAGTTCATATTTCTAAAATTCCGGCTGAGAAAAAGATTAAGGTTGGTGATAAGGTGAGTTGTTTTATTGACTCTATTGATCCGGCTAATCGCCGGATTAGTTTAGGTTTAGTCTTAGAAAAGAAACCGGTAGGATATAAATAGTTAGAACTCAAAGCGTAAAGTTCAAAGTTCAAAATTTTTAGTTTAAAATTCTTAAGTTGAAAAGACAATTTTTGTTAAATTGCTATATTGCCATGTCTGTTAATCGCCTGAAGCGATAGCGATGGCGGGTAGACTCTGAATTTACCTCTCTTTCCGTTATTCTGATCCGCCGGCTCATCGGAGAAGAATCCCTTTCACCCTCCCGTAGATTCCCCTAATTTCCCGTACTTTCCC
>CAZUWK010000021.1:0-10081 GCA_964624185.1 uncultured Gammaproteobacteria bacterium
CTCACATTCTCTCCGGTGCCTCAATACCCAACAAATCTAAGCCATTCTTTAACACCTGTGCCGTTGCCGCAGTCAATAGCAGGCGGAAGCTTCTTGTGTCCGGATCTTTAACCAAGACCCGATATCGACCATAAAAGGTGTTATATTTTTGGGCCAACTGATAAAGAAGATTGGCAATTAAGTTCGGTGAGAAGTTTCGGGCTGATTGTCTAACTGTTCTCTTAAAATAGCAAATTAATCTAATCACTGATAACTCATCATCTTTGGGTTGATAATTAGGCACTTTTGATAAATTAGGCTCCCCTTTTTCTTTTTCCATTATCCGTTTGGCTCGGGCATAAGTATATTGCAGGTAGGGTCCAGAATTTCCCTCTAAAGATAAGACTTTCTCCCAATCAAAAACGATATTGGTTTTAGGGTTTTGCTTTAAATCATTATATTTTATGGCTCCAATGCCAACCTTTTTGGCTACCTTTTCTTGTTCGGCCTCAGATAAGTCCTTGGCAATACCAGCCTGGGCGGCTAGCTGTTTGGCTCTATCAATTGCCTCAATTAAAATCTCCTCTAAATAAATGCTTTTCCCGGCTCTGGTCGATAATTTACCAAGCTTGCCCCTAATCATGCCATGGGCAACGTGAACCAGCTTCTCTTGGCTGATATAACCCAATTTTTGAGCCGCTTCAAAAACTTGAACAAAATGAAGCTTGTGATCAACCCCAACCTCATAAATAATTAGTTCTGGGTTATATTCCTCGACCCGATATTTAATTGTCGCCAAGTCCCTTAATAAATAGGTGGTCGCTCCATCAGACTTTACTAACATTGCCGGGACTGAAGTCTTTTCTAGGGGAATTATTAATGCCCCCTGGCTTTCGACAACCAGATCTTTTTTATAAGCATCAGCTAAAACCAAGGCCATCTTATCCTGATAAAAACTCTCCCCTAAAACCAGATCAATTTTTACCCCTAAAAGCTGATATACCCTTTGATATTCGATCAGGGAAAGGCTAACTAATTTTTGCCAGATTTTTTTTAATTCTGGCGCCCCTGCCTCTAGACGCTTAAAATACTTTCTGGCCTTATCTTGCAATTGGGGTTCTTTTTCAAGCCTTTTGTGAAAGTCAACATAAAGTTTTTCTAGATCTTGAATCGTCAGGCTGTCAACATCAAGCCTATTTTGATCAATCTGAAAAAGAAGAACGCCAAATTGTGTCCCCCAATCACCCAAATGATTATCGCCAATAACCCGATAACCCAAAAAAGAAAAAATATTATAAAGAGCTTGGCCGATGATGGTCGATCGCAAATGACCAATCCCAAAGGGCTTGGCAATATTAGGCGAAGAGTAATCAATCACGACTGATTTGCCTCGACCAATTGTTTGCCGACCGAAATCGTCTCTTTTTTTAACCACCTCTAGTAAAACCCCTTGATAAAATTCTTCTGACAGGTAAAAATTAATAAAACCCGGAGGCGCCACTGCCATCTTGACAACCAAGCCCTCAAGAGAAGCCTCTTTTTCTATAATTTTGATTATTTTCTCGGCCAATTCCAGCGGATTTTTGACTTTTAAATCTTTATTAGCCTTAGAAAAAACTAATAAGGCAACATTGGTGGCATAATCACCATGAGCCCTGTCCTGGTCTCCTGGCTCCAAATCAAAGTCGCAACCAGAAAGGCCCATTTTCTTCAAGGCCAATGAAATTGCTTTTTCAAGACGGTTTTCGATATTCATTACCGTGATTATACCCTACTAAAATTCCTAATTTTCCCGCCCCGTCATCCCAACTCCTCTTTTCGTCATTTTGAGGCTTTTTTGTCATTCTGAACCTCCTCCCTCTCGTCATCCTGAACTCGATTCAGGATCTAGGTTCCGGGTCCCACCAAAGGCGGGCAGGCAAGCCCGGAATGACGGGAAAAGAAAGCGTCATTCTGATGGTACTCCCGAAGAATCCCTTTCCCTCCCTCCGTCATTCTGAGGGTACTCCCGAAGAATCCCGTCCGAAAAAAGAGAATCATTCCCTCCACCAGGTCTGTCCGTCACTTGCCAACCTAATATCTCCTTCCTGGTCCGTTCTCAAAACCTCTAAGTCATAACGATCTAGTTGAGAGAGCAAGTCCGGGTGAGGGTGTCCCCAAGGGTTAGCGCCAACCGAAATCACTGCCAAAATAGCCTCAAAAGAAGCCAAAAACCTATCATCAAAAGCATATTTTGAACCATGATGGGCTACCTTTAGCACCTCAACATCGGGAAAACTAACAAGCTCGGTAATTTTTGGCTGAATCCTGCTGTCAGCATCCCCCATCATCAAAACATCAAAGTCCTCAAAAGAAACAGTAAAAATTAAAGAAAAATCGTTAAACGATAATTGACTGCTATCATCAAAGGCCGCCAAAATCGATTTATTTTGATACGCTTTATTATCTTTTGAGGGGGCATTTTTAGCCATTTTTTCTTGACTATCCGATAGTTGTTCAACTAACCAGGCTTGGTTTGGCCAGTAGAACTTAAATTTAATCTTGTCTATCGCCATTTCATCATCTTGACTTGGGGTTATCAGAACAACATCTTGATTGCTAATCTGGGCCAATAGTTTTTCAAAATTAGGGGTATCTCTACTTAAACCACCCCAAACAAAATATGATAATCTATATCTTTCTGCTACAGAAATTAAACCATAATAGTGATCATTATCGGGATGGGTTAAAATCACCATTTCTAAATTTCTATCCCAAAAGGGAATATTATTATTCAAACATTCCAAGACCTTATTACTGGCACCACCATCGACTAAAACCTGATAATCTCGATAGGTAAATAAAATCGCGTCTCCTTGGCCAACATCACAAAAAATCACCCGAAAGTGTTCGTCCGGCCAAAACCAAACTAAGGCCAAAACTGACCCTAAAAAAACTAATATCGAAAAAAAACGTTTATTCATCGTCTTTTACAAAAGACAACAACAACCATAATAAGGGTGCTAAGGCAAAACTTGATATTGCCGACATAAAGGAAACGCTGATATTAGGCAAAACCTGGGCCCAAAAATGGCCACCCCAAATAAAAACCTGTAACGGCAACCAAAAGAAAAAACCAACTAAGCCGGCCAAAAGCTGGCTAATCAGGCCCAAAAGGGTTAACAATAATCCCCACAACATCAGCGGCTCAATCAACCATAATAAAAAAGCATTAGACAAAAAAGATAATGGTGATAGTTGACCAAAGTAAAGAGCCAACATCGGCACAGTGATAATTTGGGCCGCCAAGGTTGTCGCCAAATCCGACCAACCCAACAGTTTTTTTAATTTTTGGCTAAAAAGCAAAATCCCTAAGGTCGCCCCAAAAGACAATTGAAAACCAATATCAGTAAATATCAACGGATTAACGATCATCATTACCACTGCCGCCAAAAACAAGCTTTTCAGGGGTTTTGTTTGTCGGCCAAATAATTGAGAAACCAAAACCAAACTGCTCATTAAAACCGCTCGAACAATTGGCGGATCAGCGCCAACAATGAAGCCATAAAAAATAATCGTCGGTAGGGTAATTAATATTGACAATCGTCGTCCTAAAAAAAGAGTACTCTTTTTAAGAAGGCCCACCAAGGTCATAACATTGGCTCCCGAGGCTACCACAACATGAAGAAGACCAGAATTTTTCATATCCTGATAGAAATTTTTAGAAAATTGACCCTGGTTTCCCCAAACAATACCGGTCAATAAAGAAGCTGGTTCCGGGGGTAAAACTCGCTCTAGACTAACAATTAATCTTTTTCGCAGTTTAGCCACTGCTTTGATAAGCCAAGACCAAAAATTACTTTTTTTAATGGAAATCTCGGGATAATTAATCAGGCAATTTTTTTGAAACTTTCCTGTCGCTTGGCAGGTGACTTTGCCAACCAGAATCAACCTATCACCAACGCTCAAGGAATAATCACTTAAGGTCTCTATTTGATAACCCTTTAACCAAAAACTCTGAACCGAATAAAAATTTTTCGGTTCCTCCCAAAGGATTCCCTCAACTCTCACCTGCTCCGGGACCGCTCTTTTTTCTTTGACTGCCAAATTAAAACGCCAACCCCAAGTTATTAATAATAAAACCGCCAAAAGAAAAAAACGGCAATTTAAAAAATTAGAAAAATTGACCCAAAAACTTTTCTCTAAGCTGTTATCTTGCCAAAAATAAGCCATTAAATTTCCAACCTATCCTTAATCTCCTCAAAGGTTTTTTCACCAATCCCCTTTACCTCCTTGATTTCTTCAATTGAATTAAACGGTCCCTGTGATTGACGATAATCGATAATGGCCTGAGCATATTTCTCGCCAATACCGGAAAGAAGCATTAATTCCTGACGACTGGCCTGATTAATATTAATTTTATCGCCCAAAACCCCCACTGGGCCACTGGCCTCCTCTTGGCCCTGATAAGGAATAAAAAGTTTTTCTCCGTCTTCAAGTAAACGGGCTCGATTAAGATTCTTCTCCAAAAAATCTCGGCTCGCCCAAGGCGTAATTCCCCCGCAGGCGACTACCACATCATTAACCCGAGAGCCGGCCGGCAACTGATAAACCCCAGGCCTATTAACCGCACCGGCAACATCAACAAAAATTATCCCTCCCTCCTCTTGATCAACAGACTCAAAAGTAACCCATGAAACAGTTGGTTCTTTTTCTAACCAGCCTTGGCCCTGAGCAAGAGCCAAAAAGATCAGAAACAATCCCAAAGAAATTAAGAACCAGTCTAATAAAACCGCTTTCTGAAACCAGTATCGCCGATTTTCAAAAGGAGAAGCCTGACTAATCATAGCCCAAAATTAGAATTATTCAATCATAAAAAACATTAATCGAAAAGAGGGAAAATCTTACCAACAACACAACAGGTTCTATGGGCCCAGCCGAACCCGTTTAAACCACGAAGTTTACTAATTTTTGGGGGACAAAAATAACTCTTTTAATCTTTTTACCATTTAGCTGCTTTTTAACCATTGGCTCTTCCTTAACTAATAGAATTACCTTATCTTTGTCTATCGCTATGTCATTTTCTATATCAATTTTCCCTCTTAAGCGACCATTAATTTGAATAACTATTGTACTCTTTCCCGTTTTTAAATACTTTTCTTGAGGGGTTGGCCAGGGTTGTTGATGAACAGAAAATTCATTTTTTAACACCCGACACCATAGCTCTTCGGCCAAATAGGGAGCAAAGGGCGCCAACAGCCTTATTAAAATCCCCAAATCTTCTTTTGTCAACAATAGCTTTTTATCTAAAATGCTATTTAGGGTTTCCATCATGGCCGCAATCGCCGTATTATAACCAAAAGTGTCAATATCACCAGAAACTTTGACGATTAACTGGTTTACTAGTCGTTTGGCTTGATCATCTCTCTTACCATCAAGGCCAACCTGACTCTTAATCAAATTTCTAAAACGAATTAAAAATCGTTCTACTCCCCTTAGGGCATTTTCATTCCAAGCCATAGTCGCCTCAAATGGTCCCATAAACATTAAATAGACTCTTAAAACATCGACGCCGTATTGTTTCCATTTATCATCTGGGTTAATCACATTACCCCGAGACTTACTCATCCTCTGGCCGTCATTACCCAAAATGACCCCATGGGAAACTCGACGATAATAGGGTTCAGGATGCTCTTCAGGTACTACCCCCAAATCGTGTAAAAATTGATAAATAAAACGCGAATAAAGTAAATGAAGAGTGTTGTGTTCGTCTCCACCGATATATAGATCCACCGGAAGCCAATAATTAAGAACATTTTTGTTATTAGCAAAAATGTTCTTGGTCTTTGGTCTTTGGTCTTTGGTCTTTGGTCTATTTAGCTTGTCGGCAAAACAATAAGCCAAATAGTACCAGTCCGATCCGGCCCAATTGGGCATCGTGTCGGTTTCTCGAACCGCCTTTTGCCCACAATAAGGGCATCTTACTTCTTTCCAGTCAGGTAAATTAGCCAAAGGTGATTCCCCAGTTTTAGTTGGTTCGTACCTCTCGACTTCAGGTAGTTCTACTGGCAGTTCTTCCTCTGGAACTGGAAACCAACCTGGGTTATTAAACAAGGCTTCGATATTAATCCCCTTCTCCTTGGCATATTTTCTTAATTTCTTAAAAGCTTCTTTTTGTTTTTTTGAAATTTGCTTTTTGGAGCTTGTTTGGTTATTGGAGATTGGAAATTGGAAATTATGATTCATTGCGCATTCAGCGCAATAAATCATCGGTATCGGCTCGCCCCAATAACGCTGACGAGAAAAAATCCAGTCTCGAAGATGATAGTTGTTTGTTTTTTGGCCAATACCTTTCGCTTCCAACCAATCAATGGTTTTTTTTATGGCCTCATCGGGAGCAAGGCCATTAATAAAATCGGAGTTTATTATCTTTCCCTGGTCAACCTTAGTGTAGGCGCCCTGATTAAAATCCCAATCATTTTCCGGCTCCACAACCGGAATAATGGGTAAATCAAATTTTTTAGCAAATTGCCAATCTCGTTCGTCATGGGCTGGTACAGCCATAATCGCTCCTGTACCATAATCTTCTAAAACAAAGTCTGATATCCAAATAGGAATCTTCTTTTTGTTGACGGGGTTAATCGCATATAAACCACTAAAAACACCGGTTTTTTCTTTGGCCAAATCTGTTCTTTCCAAGTCCGATTTTCGTCTTGCCCCCTCAACGTATTTTTTAATTTCTTCTATTTTGTCATTCTGAGGGTACTCCCGAAGAATCCCGTCCTTAGCTACCTCTTGAGATCCTTCTCCGCCAGCCGGCGAATCAGGATGACGTTTAGTAAAAAACTTTAACAACGAAGCTGTTAATGGATGTTCCGGTGCTACCACCATGAAAGTCGCTCCCCAAAGAGTATCCGGCCGGGTCGTAAATACCTCTATGTTGTTATTCTTATTTGAAAATTGGAAATTGGAAATTGGAAATTTAACTTTCGCTCCTTGCGACCTGCCAATCCAGTTAACTTGCGCCGCTTTCACCTTATCAACAAAATCGGTAGTTTCTAAACCCTCAATTAATCGATCGGCATAATCGGTAATCCCAACAATCCACTGGTTTAGTTTTCGTCGAAAAACCTGAGCACCACAACGTTCGCAACAACCATCTATTACCTCTTCATTAGCCAAGCCTGTCTTACAGTCCGGACACCAATTAATTGGCATGGCTTTTTTATAGGCTAAACCCCGTTTAAACAATTGAATAAAAATCCACTGGGTCCAGCGATAGTAATTGGGGTCGGTGGTGTTTATTTCTCGCGACCAATCAAAAGAAAAGGCCATTTTTTTCATTTGACGGCGGAAGGTGTCGGTGTTTCCCTTGGTGACATCCTGCGGTTTCTTGCCAGTGGCAATAGCATAATTTTCTGTTGGCAAACCAAAAGCATCCCAACCTATTGGAAAAAGAACGTTTTCGCCAGACATCCTTGCTTTTCTAGCATAAACATCGGCTCCGGTCATGGTAAAAGCATGACCAACATGAAGACCGGACCCGGAAGGATACGGGAACTCTACTAAAACATACCTCTTCTCTTTTTTACCCTGATCTCGAGCCTGATAAAGACTCTTGCTCTCCCAGCGTTTTTCCCAAAACTCTTCTAAGCGTTTAAAATCTAAGCTGAACTGATTGGTCTCCTTGTTTTTTTTACTATTCATAATTAGATTAGTTCAGATAAACTTAGCCTCTATCTTAGCATATTCTCCCGTCATCTCTCCCGCAACTCTCCCGTATCCTCCCGTATCCTCCCGTAACCCTCCCGTATCCTCTCTTCGTCATCCTGCCCCCCCCGTCATTCTGAGGGTACTCCCGAAGAATCCCGTCCGGAAAAAGGAGATCCTTCTCCGATGAGCCGGCGGATTGAGTTTTGAGCTTCACTACCGATTGCCCATTAACTGCTTGACCAAAGTTTTTATTTTCGCTATTCTAATTTTAGTTAAAAGCTATCCATGAAGCCTAGCCAAAATTTTATCAATACTCTTTTTATCGCTTCCTCCCTGGTTTTAACTGCTCTAGTTATTTTCTTTTGGACCCAGTCGCCTTTTGAAAAATACAACCTTCAGCTAATGGCTTTTTTGGCCATCTTGTTTTTCATCAGCCAAAAAATTGCCGGCGATAATTTTCTGGCCCATCCGGCCAACCTAATTATCTTTACCGCCGTCACCCTTCTTTTAGTCTCCGACACCGGCGGCCTAGAATCGCCAATCTTTTTTACTATTTATTTTCTTCTTTTTGGTACTGCTCTTTTAGCCTCTACCCCCATTGTTTTGACTCTAACTATTTTAATAATGATTTTTTTTGCTCCCTCGCTAACCAGCACTAACGCCGCTATTCAATTAGCCTCTTTATTGCTGATTACCCCTTTAGCGATACTTTTTGGCCGACAATATTTGCAATTACTCAATCAGCAGGGAGAAATTATCCTATTAAAAAAAACCAATGAGGCTAATGAAAAAAGTCTTGCCCAACAAGAAACTAACGCTCTTATCTGGCTCAGCCTTAATCTTAAAACTACTCTTGCTGAAATTAGCGAAACCCTAAGTTCTCTCTTGGCTGATATTGCTCATCTTAACCTTGACCAAACTAAAAAATTAAAAAAAATTCATAAACAAACTCACCGCTTGCTAGAAGAGAGCCAAAATGTTAAACAGTTAATTGATGAAGAAACAGACTGAAAAGAACAACCCAAAAACGCAGGCACCCTTAAAGGGGGATTTAAACAAAGTCTTTACTATTGAAGATAGAGGCCGTTTTCACCTTTCCCAAGATAAAAGAGCCGTTTTTTTTATTTTGGCCAGCCTAAGCACTATTGCTATAATCGCCTCCTTTACTATTGTTATAGTAACCTCTAAAAACGACCCTCAGCCAGTCATCACCCCTCTATCTAAACAGCAAACCCAAAATCAATCACCAATCCAAGATGCCACCTACTATATTAACATTGCCCAAAGATTTCTAGCCAAGGCTGAGGCGCTCTCGAAAAATCCTAATCAATCGCCCCAAGATAAAGAAGACATCCTTATTGCCATCCAAAATTCTCTGGAAACCATTAACGAGGGCGTTAATCATTATCCCAAAGATGACCGCCTTTATGCCCAAAGAGCCAAAATTTACCAAGGCATTGCTTCTTTTTCTCCTGATGCCCTAGAAGTAGCCGTCGCCGACCTGGATCAAGCCAGAAAATTGTCTCCCCAAAACCCAACCTACCCCAAAACCCAAAGCCAAATATTAGCTCAAGTCGGCCGCTATCAAGACGCTAGTTTCTACGCCAAAATTGCCTATGATATTGAACCCCACAACTTACAGAATTTAGCCGACCTAGGACAAATTCAAATTAAGGCGGGGCAAATTAACCAGGCTGTTGCCTCATACCAAACCCTAGCTTCACTCCTGCCTCAGGATAGCCAAGAAATAGAAGTCATCAAGCAAGAGATTGCCAATTTAGAAAAACTGCTTTCTCAGGCTAAAATTAGCCAGGGTTCAGAACTATTCTTAGCCGGCGAGCCAACGCCTGAACCCAAAAATATTCCCGCCGATATTAATCTTCTTCCCCAAGAACAAGCCTCATTACCGGAAAACCTGGTTATTGCCAGCCCTCAAGAAAAAAATGATACCCAACAAGAGCAAGAATTCAACCTTAATGCTTTTGCCGGAGAAGCAATCATCATTGCCGGAAAAACCGAAACCATCATTTACAATAACAACTTGACTGAAGATAAGAAAATCAATCTTGTCCCTCAAGGAGAAATGAGTAATCAAATTCTTTATGTTAAAAGCAAAGTCACTAATCCTGATAGTGGTGCCCCCTACTTTATCGTCTCTCTTTCTAAACCCTTATCCCAAGATCTAACCCTCATGTGGTGGATAATAGAATAAACAAAAATGCTATATTGCCATATTGTTAAATTGCTAAATTAGCAATAAGTATTTTTTCTAATCCCGCATTTCTCCCTTATCTTCCCGTCCCCTCCCGTACTTTCCCGTAATCTCCCGTCTTCTCCCGTATTTCTCTTTAGACTAGCGAACTTTAGCCCGCGCCTATTTCTAACTTTTAACTGTCAACTGCTTTTTTGC
>CAZUWK010000022.1:0-4541 GCA_964624185.1 uncultured Gammaproteobacteria bacterium
TTTAACACTAAAAGAGAATAACGTTTTTTGCCGGCCCTAAGCAAAACCACCTTACCGGAAAGAAAATCTTTTTCGGTTATTTTCTCTTCAATTCGGCAACGACGATTGTTCAGGTAAACCCCACCTTGGCCAATCAATCTTCGCGCCTCCTTCTTAGAACTGGCTAATCCAGCCAAAACAACCGCCTTATCGATGGGTAAACCCCGGCCTAAATTTTTTTTACTAATTTCTTTTTGGGGAGCGGCAGAGCAAAGACAGGCCAGCTCCTTGTCGGAAATTTGGTTTTTTTCTTCGCCAAAAAGAAGCTGGCAAGCCCCGGTTATGGCGGCTAATTCCTCTTCGCCGTGAATCATCCTGACAAATTCGCAAGCCAGGGTTTTTTGAGCTAAGCGGCCGGCGGGGTCTTTTTTGGCCTGATTAGCAATTGTCTTGATTTGCCCCAAAGGCAAAAAGGTAAACATTTTCAAAAAGGCAACGGCATCTTCATCGGCAACATTAAGCCAATATTGGTACATTTGATAAGGAGAAGTTTTCTTCGGGTCCAACCAAACCGCCCCACTTTCGGTTTTGCCAAACTTTTTACCATCAGACCGGGTTAACAAGGGGACAGTCAAGCCATGGACGGTTTTGTTTAACTTTCTTTTAATTAGATCAACTCCGGCAATAATGTTTCCCCACTGGTCAGTACCGCCAATCTGCAATTGACAATTATGTTTTTGAAATAGCTCCAAATAGTCAGCCGCCTGAAGCATCATATAGGAAAACTCGGTGAAAGAAATGCCCTGCTCTCGACTGGTTAGCCTTTGCTTGATTGATTCCCGGCCGAGCAGTTCGTTAATAGTAAAATGCTTGCCAACATCGCGTAAAAAATCAATCAGATGATAGGAAACCAGCCAATCGGCATTATCAACCATAATGGCGCCGCTCCTACCCTGAAAGCCTAAAAGCTTTTCCACTTGTTTTTTAATGGCGGCGGCATTTTTTTTGACTTGACTTCGAGGAAGAAGAGGGCGTTCTTTGGCCTTTTGGCTCGGATCGCCAATTAGGGCCGTAGCGCCGCCAACTAAAATAATTGGCTTATGACCCATTTTTTGCAAGTGGGCCGCCAGCATAACCGGAACAATGTGGCCAATATGAAGACTGTCAGCGGTCGGATCAAGGCCCAGGTAAAAAGTTAACCTTTCTTGATCAAGAGCTTTTTCTATCCCGGTATTGGTGATTTGAGCCAAAAGACCCCGCTCTTTTAATTCACCAAAATTTTTAGCCATCTTGATTTAAATTGTATCACAAAGATTATCGAGGCAAAAAACCTATAATATAATATTGAATATCATTTAGTTTCTGATACAATGCGCCCCTCGTCCTTGCTGAAAGGCTCGCTTTTTAGTATCATATGAGCCTAATGACCAAGACAAACAAACCACCCCTAAAACCAGTTAGCCCCAGGGCCGATTTCATTAAAAACGAGCATAAATGGCTAGAATATTGGCAAAAAAATAACATTGTCGACCGCTACCTTCATAAAAACGATTCGGGTAAAAAGCGATTTTCTTTTTTTGACGGACCAATCACGGCCAATAACCCTATGGGTGTTCATCATGCCTGGGGACGAACCTACAAGGACCTCTTTCAACGTTATAAAAACATGCAGGGCTTTAAACAGCGCTTTCAAAACGGTTTCGACTGTCAGGGCTTGTGGATTGAAGTGGAAGTAGAAAAAGAAAAGGGTTTTACCTCTAAAAAAGATATTGAAAAATACGGTTTGGCTAAATTTGTCAATGATTGCCGCGCTCGGGTAGAAAAATATTCGGCAATTCAAACCCAACAATCTCAAAGATTGGGCTACTTCATGGACTGGGATAATTCCTACTACACCATGAGCGAAGAAAATAACTATACTATTTGGTATTTCCTAAAACGCTGTTTTGACGATGGCCTAATCTATCAAGGCCAAGACTCGGTCCCTTGGTGCCCTCGTTGTGGTACCGCCATCTCTCAACATGAAATCGACACCGAAGGTTACCAACAGTTGACACATGAGTCAGTTTTTATGCGTTTTCCGGTTATTCATAGTGACAAAGCCGCCAAAGACGAATTTCTTCTGGTTTGGACCACCACTCCCTGGACAATCCCCGCCAACACCCTGGTGGCTGTTCACCCCGAAATTGTCTATGCTCTAGCCGAATTTGAGGGCCATAAATACTGGCTGGCCAAAAGCTTAATGAAAAAAGTTTTAGGCCCTGGGGCAAAACTTTTAAAAACCGCCAACGGAGAAGACTTGGTCAGGAAAGAAAAAATCAGCCACTATCAAGGACCTTTCGATAATTTATCGATCATAAAAGGGGTTGCCAAAAGCGACCACTTCCACCGGCTTGTTTTGGCCAAAGACTTGGTCAACGAAGAAGAGGGGACCGGTTTGGTTCATATCGTCCCTGGCGCCGGTACCGAAGATCACAACTTAGTTAAAAAAGATTTAGGCTGGGAAGAAGTTATTTTTCCCGTTGTTGATGAAGCCGGTAAATACCTTGAGGGCTATGATAATTTAACCGGAAAAAGTGCTAAAGATAATCCCGAGCTGGTTATTGAGGCCCTTAAGAAAAACGATAATGGTCGCTACTTTTTTAAAGCCGAAAACTACACCCATAGCTACCCGACTTGCTGGCGCTGTAAAGAAGAATTAATTTGGCGATTAGTCAAAGAGTGGTATATTGCCATGGATAAGCCAAGAGCCTCTGACGGAAAAACTCTAAGAGAACAAATGATTAAAGTCGCCAAAACCATCACCTGGATTCCTGAATTTGGTTTGGCCAGAGAACTTGACTGGTTAAATAACATGCACGACTGGTTAATCTCCAAAAAGCGCTACTGGGGTTTGGCCCTGCCGATTTGGCAGTGTTCTTGCGGCCACTTCGAAATAATTGGCAGTAAAGAGGAATTAAAAAAACGGGCCAGTTCCGGTTGGCAAAAATTTTCCGGCCACACCCCCCATCGGCCCTGGATTGACCAGGTTAAAATCACTTGTCCTAAATGCGGCCAAGAAATAACTCGAATCCCCGATGTGGGCAACCCTTGGCTTGACGCCGGGATTATTTCCTTTTCCACCCTAATCGACCCAAAAACTAAAAAAATAAGCTATCTTGATGATAAAAAATATTGGCAAGATTGGTATCCGGCCGACTTTATTACCGAATGCTTCCCGGGGCAATTCAGAAACTGGTTTTATTCCATGATCGCCATGGCCACTCAACTTGAAGATTCCCGGCCCTTCAAAACAGTTTTGGGCCATGCTCTAGTCCGAGACGAAAAAGGTGAAGAAATGCATAAGAGCAAAGGCAACGCCATTTGGTTTGACGAGGCGGTAGAAAAAATGGGGGCCGATGTCATACGCTGGCTTTATATGACTCACAACCCGGAAATCAACGTTAGTTTTGGCTATAAAAACGCCGACCAGGTCCGCCGACAATTTCACATCTTACTCTGGAACATTTATCGCTTTTTTGTTACCTATGTTAATATCAGTCCCGATATTGACTTTAGCATTATTGGCCCAGCCGCCCACCCGCTTGACCGTTGGATTATTTCCCGCTTAAACGGTTTAATTGCCACCACCACTACTGCCCTAGACAGCTATAACGCCGCTACTGCTTCTTTGGCCATTGAGAAGTTTGTTGAAGAGCTGTCAACCTGGTATATTCGCCGCTCCCGAGAACGAATGAACCCCAAAAACCCTGATAAACAAGACCAAGAGGCCGCCCTAAAAACTGTTTATTATGTTTTGGTGACCTTAACCCGCCTCCTTGCCCCCTTCAACCCCTTTTTGGCCGAAGAAATTCATTACAATTTAACTGGTCAAGACTCTGTTCATTTAACCGATTGGCCCAAAAACCAACCAAAAGAAATCGACCAAGGGCTAGAAGAGGCTATGAGCCTAATTCGTGATATTACCAGCTTGGCCCATGGCGCTCGAAAGAATGCCCAAATTAAACTAAGACAACCGCTTAATAGACTTACTATCACTTGCCCCAAAGAAAGCCCAAGTCAAGAATTAATTAACCTTCTTAAAGAGGAAATTAATGTTAAAACAGTTGACTGGAAAAAAGGGGAAAGCCTAAAAGTTAACCTCGATACCAAAATTACTCCCAAACTAAAAGACGAAGGCCAAGCTCGAGAAATTATCAGACAAATCCAACAATTAAGAAAAAAATCCCAGCTTAAGCCTAGCCAAAAAGTGTCTCTGTCTTTACCTGATTGGCCCAGCGCTTTTGAAGACGAAATCAAAAAAAGAACTCAAGTTGATAGGCTTGTCAAGGGTCCCGGTCCGGCTATCATCGGCTAGCTTCTCGAAAAAACTATCCTGGGGTTTTTATGAATAAAAAAAGACAACACTTTGATTGGATTATTTTAGCCATTGTCGTCTTCTTAACTTCCCTGGGGCTGCTATCATTATCAGCCATTGATAAAACTATTTTTTTCGACCAGGTAATTAATGTTTTAGTCGGCTTTATCTTCTTTTTTATATTGGCTCTTTTCCCTTATCAGAC
>CAZUWK010000022.1:4641-7440 GCA_964624185.1 uncultured Gammaproteobacteria bacterium
CTAGGCAGCAGCCTAATTTTATTATCGGCTTGGGCGGGAATAAATTTTCACCAAAAAAATACTCGCCGCTATTTTCTGGCTATCGCCGGATTGGGATTACTGCTGTTGCCGATGATTTGGACAATCCTGGCCCCTTTTCAAAAAGCAAGAGTAACGGCCTTTTTAAACCCCAAAAACGATCCCCTAGGATCCAGCTATCAATCTCGTCAGGCAATTATTACCGTCGGTTCCGGGCAAATAATTGGCCGTGGTTTGGGTTTGGGGTCGCAAAGCCGTTTAGCTTTTTTGCCAGAACGCCATAACGACCTTTTGTTTGCTTCTTTTGTCGAGGCTTTTGGTTTCTTGGGGGGAATCTCGATCATCATTGCCTACTTAATCCTTTTTTGGCACTTACTTAGCCTATCAGAAAAAATAAACGATCCCTTTGGACAAAAATTTATTATCGGCACTACTACCATGCTCTTTTTCCAAACCCTAGTTAATATCGGTATGAACATTGGCCTGGTGCCAATTACCGGCCTTAATTTACCCCTCTTTTCCTATGGAGGCTCTTCTTATTTATCCACCATGATTTGTTTAGGGATCATCCAGGCCATTTTTTCCCAACAAAGATTCACCAAAACAGAGGAGTTAAGAATAAGATAGTATAAAAATTTCAAAACGCCAGAATTAAATAGGGGGTTTGGATGTTCAGGCAATAAAAATTATTCCAAGGAATCACCAAACACCAAAACCTAAACCCCTAAAATTATTTTTTGTTATTCTTTTCGGTGCTTAGTCGTCGGCGCGCAGTACCTGTCCGCCTCTGGTGGAAACTGCGCTACTTTAAGTTCTTTTCTTGAAGCAGCGGATTTTAATCCGCGCTAGAGTGCGAATATGTTATAATGTTTTCACTATGAAAAAGTTTGCCATAGTTGAGGTAGCTGGCCACCAATATCAGGTAGAAGAAGGCGACCAAATCACGGTCAATAATTTGGCGGTTGATTCTGCTAAAAAAATAAAAATAGACAAGGTTTTATTAATGGCCAATGGCAAAACAGAAATTGGTCGACCGTACTTAAAAAATAACACTGTTGAGGCTGAAGTGGTGGAAAACTTAAAAGGGGAAAAGGTTAGGGTGGTCACTTATAAGGCTAAGTCTCGCTATCGCAAAGTTAAAGGTTTTCGGCCCCAGCAAACCAAGTTAAAAATTACTAAAATTAACTAAATATGGCTCATACCAAATCGGGCGCTAAAGCCAAACAAAAAAGCTCCCGGCCAGGAAAAAGGCTCGGAATTAAAAAGAACCAAAATCAGCCGGTTATCCCTGGCAACATTATTGTTCGCCAACGAGGTAGTCAGTTCCATCCTGGCCAAGGGACTAAAATGGGCAAAGACTACACCATTTTTGCCATCGTTGCCGGATCGGTTAATTTTTTGAAACGACAAGGAAAAAAGTTAGTCGAGGTCGTTAGTTAATGCCTAATCAAGTTCTTGATATTCCCATCGATCACCTTCAGCCCAACCCTTTACAGCCACGGGGAGTTATTGCCCCAGAATCACTAACCGATCTAATTAATTCCATCCGGCAACATGGTATTTTAGAGCCGCTGGTGGTGGCCAAAACTCCGGCCGGGTATCAAATTATTGCCGGAGAAAGACGTTGGCGTTCCGCTAGGATTCTTGGCTTAAAAACCGTTCCGGCTATAGTCAAAAAAACTAACCCCCAACAAATGCTGGAAATGGCTCTAATCGAAAATGTTCAAAGAGAAGATTTAACTTCCCTGGATCGAGCCAAGGCTTTTCAACAGCTTCAAGAAGAATTTGATCTTTCAGTTAGCGAAATTGCCCAAAGAATCGGCAAAAGCGTTGCCTATGTTTCCAATAGCCTGCGTTTGCTTTTATTGCCAGATGCCGTTAAAGACGGGCTTTTGTCGGGCCTAATTAGCGAAGGCCACGCTCGAGCTATCGCCGGTTTAAAAACAACAGAAAAAATTATTCAAGTTTATAAACAAATCTTACGAGAAAAGGCTTCGGTTAGACGAGCAGAAGAACTTTCCCGAACCACCAAAAAATCAGAACAAAAATTTACCAGCCAAAAAAATAACCAGCTAATTGGTAAAGAATACCAAACTATAAAAGAAAATCTGCAAGAAAAATTATCTTCTGCCGGTAAGGCCAAAGTAAAAATTAGTCGGTCTCGCTCCCAAACCAGAATTACCATTGTCTGGGATGGGGGTATTGAGGAAACCGAAGACCAATTAAAAAATTTCTACCAAAAGATTTGTGATCAAAAACCAACATTGGCCACCGAACCAAAACCAGATAAAGGCCAATAACGAAATATTGCCCGACCAACAACACTCTCCTTAGCAACAAAACCAAAATCACGACCATCGCGAGAACCGCCCCGATTATCTCCTAAAAATAAAAAATAGTCTTGGGGAACAATTTTTTCTTCTCCCTCGTGAAGAAAATCGCCAGCGCTAGTAAACACGCCGTCGGGTAAATACTCTTCAACGAGAGCTTTACCATTAATAAAAATAGCCCCATCCCGAACCTCAACCGTTTCTCCCGGCAGGGCTACTACCCGCTTAATATATTCGCATTCTATCGCCGCGCAAATTTCGGTCGGCGGCGCCTTAAAAACCACAATTTCGCCTCTTTTAGGTTCTCGGAAACGATAAGAAACTCGCTCGGAAAGAATAAAATCTTTATCATGAAAATTGGGGTACATCGACATGCCATTAACCTGGTGGGGACGAAACAAAAACAAGTAAATCAAGACAAAGGCGGCCAAAACTAAAGTAATGTCTTGAA
>CAZUWK010000022.1:7540-9229 GCA_964624185.1 uncultured Gammaproteobacteria bacterium
TTTTTTCCTCAATTAAAGAAAAGTATTGATTAGAAGCCAAATAATCAAGGGCGGCCAACTTAGACAGGCTATCACCCGCTTCGGCGGAAGCGAATGGCTCTAGCAAACCCGAAGACCAATAATCTGAAACTAATCCCAACTCCTCACTGGCAAGTGGCTGTTCGTTAACAAGAGCTAATTCTTCCAAATAAGTAATAATTGAGGCTATTTTTTCTAGACCTGTTAACAAATCGCTTATTTCTAGACGGTCGTTTTTTGCTGATAGAGCCAGCCAATTTCGCAAACGATATCCATAAATTAGGGCCTGCCGATAATCGTTGGCAGTTAAACCCTGCCACCAGATAGTCTTTGTTACTAAATCTTGATTGTTAAAAGAGGCTAGATCTTGGAAAAGCTCTTCAATAGGTTGAAGTGTTCCGGTTGTATCTACTTCAATAGATTGACCGAAGTTAATCTTGAAGGTATCTGTCTGGCCTGGCTCGATAAAGCCGCCATAATCTCTCCAAGAAGAAGTCGTTTCTAAATCATAAACCCTGCCCACTGTTAATCGATAAGGGCCTGCTCCATCGCCAACAATGTTAACCAAATAATCCTTTTCCGGATCGGGATTGGCAATAATAATTAACTTAGTACCATTATCATCGCCAAGAAAAACAGAGTCGGTTGGTTGATCCACTATTTCAAGATGGGCCGGAGAATGAAGATAAAAAACCAAAAAGTTTTCCTCGTTGGCTAAAAATTCTAAATCTGGCTGGGGCTTTAGACCCAATAGAGCCATAATTTCCGCCACGGCAACTGGGTCAGAAATAATTTCTCTATGACTAAGGTCAAAAAACCGACCTGATAATTCCTCATCAGGATAAGCGCTTAAGGTCAACACTGTTCCATCGCCCTGGCTAGAAAATTCTTTCTCGGTAGGCTTCCCAAATTGCCAATTGCCTAAAATTTGATCAAACCAGGCCAGGTCTTTATCAACCATCAACCAGCGCAGGGTTTGCTGGTTATCACCAAAAATAAAATCGCTTTTTTCATTAGGAGAAATCAGGGGATTAATTTTTTCTAAGAGCGGGTTGACGGGATAATCGTTATCGCTAAAGCCAATATCGTGGCCCTGTTTGTCTTTAAGATAAGCAAAATCGGGAAGCATTTCCGCCAGAGCCGGTGATAATCTTCTTAAGGCTTCCTTATCGGTCTCTAGAGGTTGTCTTTGGGTGTTTAAAAATAATTCAAAGGCTAACCTTGTTAGACCATCCCGCCAAATTTCACCACCTTCCCAAGCCCCATAAGATTCCAACACCCCTCGATGAGGCGAGCCAACGGTAACAAGTTGATTAATAAAACATTCGTTCTCTTGTTCTTGAAAACAAGCTCGAGCAATTAGACCGCCCATAGAATGCCCGATAATCTTAACACCAGAAGCAGAAGAAGACTGAACAATATTTTCAATAAAACTATAAAGCTCATTTGTGGTATCAGATATTGAATTAAGCCAGTTGTAATTAAAAATAAATAAATCTTTGTTCTTCTCATAGCCATTGGCCTCCAAAGAGGTAATAATGTTGTCGTAAACCCTTACCCCCGGGGTCATATGCCAACCATCAGGGTCGGGTTGGCCCAAAAACATTTCCTTAAAATTAAAAGAGGCTCCATGGCCGGGAATTAACACAACCGGGGTATTTATTTTAGTTA
>CAZUWK010000023.1:0-8769 GCA_964624185.1 uncultured Gammaproteobacteria bacterium
GGTTCACGGGTAGACTTTTTAACTATCAATTATTTTTACCTATCTATTAACTAGTATCTCAAAAAATATCTTTTGAGGCTATTTTAACCAGTCCTTTTTTTCTCCTCCTTGACAAACTAATTAATATTTTGATACACTTTCTATTAGAAGCCTTAGTTAGAAGTCCTATAATACATTAACCCATGACCAACCAAAAAGACCTCGATAAAAAATTAACCCTCGACAATCTACCTGATCTATTAACGGTCCGGGAAGTGGCTGAGCTATTACGAGTGTCGCCACTAACGATTAAGCGTTGGGGTAAAAGAGGCAAACTGCCCGCCATTAGAATTAACTCTCGAGGCGATCGCCGTTATCGTAGGGGGCAAGTTCTCTGGCTTTTAGGCATTCAAGAAAAAAAAGACTAATCGGCCGCTAAAGAAACTTCTCCTTTAAAGTTAAAAAAACAAACTTTGGCAGGGCTAATTGTCTTCGCCATCGCCATGGCTGACTAATCAAACGCCATAACCATTCCAAACCAAGCCTCCTAATCAGTTTCGGCGCTCGCCCGACTTCTCCACTTAAAAAATCAAATGACCCCCCCACCCCCATCGCTACTTTTACCGGAATCTTGCCTAAATTCCTCTTAATCCATTTCTCCTGTTTCCCGGCTCCATAGGCGACAAAAACAAAATGACACTCTCGACGACCAATTTTTCTGTTAATAATTTGGCGATTTACCTCATCCTCTGATTGATCAGCCCAACCAGAATGGGTTCCTAAAACCCGTAAGCCATATTTCTCCTTCAATTTTTCGGCGCATTTTTGGGCTACCCCTTCTTTAGCGCCCAAAAGAAAAACCGCCCAGTTTTTCTCAACCGCCATCTGACAAATATCAACCATTAGATCAACACCGGTAATTCTTTCCCTAAGACCACCTTGCCCATATAAAAGCCTAGACGCCCAAATAAGGCCTATTCCGTCAGGCACGGAAAGATCGGCCCCATTAAGAATATCTCTAAACTCGGCATCTTTTTCGGCCAAAACGACAAATTCAGGATTAGGGGTAACAATATAATGCTTTTGGTTGTCAGTAGCCATCTGAGCAACTTTCTCTAATACCTCTTTCCTGCTCTGGTTATTAATCAAAACCCCCAAGAGGTTAATCTTAGTCATAAATCGTGATTGGCTATTTTTCAAAAATTCTTATTGTTTCTTAATTGCTCTCTTATAAAGATCAATATTTTCTATGGCAATCCCTGTTCCCTTAACAACACAAAGTATCGGGTCGGGAGCAACAAAGCAAGGCACCCCGATCTCTTCAGTCATCAGTCGATCCAAATTACTTAATAGGCTGGTGCCACCAGAGAGAACGATCCCTTTATCAATAATATCCCTAGTCAACTCTGGCGGAGTGTTCTCCAAAACCCCCTTAACCACTCCAACCATTTGGTCTAAAACCGGCTTGATCGCTTCGTTTATCTGGGTACTGGTTAATCCTATCGAGCGAGGCAACCCCAACAAAGAGTCTCGGCCTTTAATTTCCAATTTAGATTCTTTCTCTGGTTTTATAGCTGAGCCAATCTTAATCTTGGTCTCTTCGGCTGTTTGATCACCAATAATTAAATTGTAATTTTTCCTTAAATAACTAATTATTGCCTCATCAAGCTTGTTGCCCCCTACCCTGAGAGAGTCGTGGACTACTACTCCACCCAGAGCAATAACGGCAATCTCTGTCGAGCCCCCACCGATATCGACAATCATATTGCCTGAGGCTTCAGCAATCGGCATTTGGGCTCCAATTGCCGCCGCTAGGGGCTCATCAATTAAATAAACCGTTTTTGCTCCCGCTTGAATCGTTGCCTCCATTACCGCTCGTCTTTCTACCTGAGTTGCCCCAGCCGGAATACAAATCATCACCTCGGGCTTTATAAAATGAGGTCCTAGGGCCTCACGAATAAAATAACGAATCATCGCTTCGGTGATTCTATAGTTGGCAATCACCCCCTCTCTTAAGGGCCGAGAGGCAACAATATTCTCCGGCGTTCGGCCAAGCATCTTTTTTGCTTCCTGGCCAACAGCAACTACCCGATTATCATCAAAGGCCACTGCTACCACTGTTGGCTCATTAAGAACAATCCCTTTTCCTTCTAAATAAACTAGACAATTAGCGGTACCCAAATCAATTCCCACTCGTTTTGACGATAGTCCTCTGACAATATTTGATATTCTTTTACTCATTAATAAGAAGATTAATTACCGATCCAACTCATTATAGCATTCTGGCCTGGTATATTTTCTCCTTCTTTTTTGGGAAAAAGATTAACTTTGAGTCTTTTTGTGTTATTATATTAACTTATGAATCGGGCTCAAAAAAGAAACTTAATTACCTTTGGCAGCCTAATTATGGTGGGAGTTCTTACTTTAATCATGGGCTTCTTTGTGCGGGGCTATCGAATCGACCTCAGCGATAAGACTTTTCGGCCAACTGGAATTTTATCCGCCACCTCAATCCCCGAAGGGGCACAAGTTTGGATTAACGGCAAGCTAAAAACCGCCACCGACCAAACCATTACTCTTTCTCCAGGCGAATATCAGGTAGAAATAAAGAAGCCGGGCTTCACTACCTGGAAAAAAATCATCACTATTGAAAAAGAGGTCGTCGCCGAAACCAACGCCTTACTATTTCCTATTGCCCCAGACTTAAGAGCGCTAAGTTTTACTGGCGCTAGTCAGCCGGAAATTTCTCCCGATGGCACTAAGCTGGTTTATTTTGTCATTACTGAAGAGGCTGTTAATAATCCGGTTGAGGTCGAGTCTTTAGAGTCCGACCCAGAATTAACCACTACCACAGCCAACTTATCTCCGAAAAAAGAAGACAGTAAAATCGGTCTATGGTTTATTAATTTAGCCGAAAAACCCTTAGTCCGTTCCTTCCAGCCCCGAAGTTTAGTTAAACTACCAGCCACTTTTAACTTTGAGGCCGTTACCCTTCGCTGGTCACCAGACTCAAGGAAAATTCTTATGACTGTTGCCAAAAACGAACAGATAAATGACTACTTTCTTATCGACACCAATCAGTCCTACGATTTCACTATTCCTCCTTTAATCGGAGAGGGAGAAGCTAAAGCCCAACAAATTTTGGCCGATTGGCAAAAACAAGAGGAGCTATCCTTTCAACAAATTTTTGTAAAACTACCAGAAAAAATGCAAGAAATATTAACCAGTCAGGGGGAAAATCTAACCTTTTCTCCCGACGAAACAAAAATTCTCTACCAGGTTCGAACAAAAATATCCCTACCGGAAAAATTCATCACCAAAGAAGTCGTCGGATCTTCAACCCAAAAAGAAACCCGAAATCTAAAACCCGACTCCTGGTATGTTTATGACCGCAAGGAGGATAAAAACTTTTTGGTTTCCAATAACAAAGAAGTGGAGGTTAGCTGGTTCCCAACTTCTCAACACTTATTATTAGTAAAAGAAAGCTTCTCAATTGAAATTATTGAGTACGATGGTCACAATCAAGCTACCGTTTATTCAGGACCATTCGAAGATAGCCATGTTTTTCCTTTCCCCTCGGGAAAACAACTATTAATTTTAACTTCGTTAAACAAAAATCGTCCTTCCGATCTTTACTCAATTTCCCTGGAGTAGAATAAACCGACCTCACTAATCCTTTTTGTGCCGACGGAAGGAGTCGAACCTTCATCGGTCGCTTAGGAGGCGACTGCTCTATCCGTTGAGCTACGTCAGCTAATAAATTCAGGAAACAACAATTGAATTTTAACATAGCCCAAGTTAAAATAAACTTGTTCTCCCAAAAAAATAAATACGGAGAGTGGCGCAGTGGCTTAGCGCGCTAGCATCGGGAGCTAGAGGTCCCGGGTTCAAGTCCCGGCTCTCCGACCAAAAGGGCTCTTTTCTTCTTTGTTCTTGAGGGGGGGCTTTTTTCCGCTTCCTCCCCTATCCACCCGTACTTTCCCGTCCCCTCCCATATATTTCCCCCAATTCTCCCCTATCTTCCCATAGCCCTCCCGCATGCTCTCCCGTCATCCTGAGGCCACCTCCTTTCTCTCGTCATCCTGATCCGCCGGCTCATCGGAGAAGGATCTCCTCCTCGGACGGAACTCTTCGTCCGTCAGTTGACGGACTCAAAAATGACAATAAAAAATAAAAAGCCACTATACACCATACATCATGCATGTTTCCTGATTACCTGTTACTAGTTACGGATTATTAATTACCTATTTTTCTCCCATTAATTTTCTCTTTCAAAAGGCAGGATAAAATTAGTGTTGCCATTAATAAGAAGGAAACTCCTCCGGTAAAACTAATTACTCCTAAAAAGCTTCTGTTGCCAAAAAGATAAAATAATAATAGTGGCAAAAGAATTAAAATCAAAGATGCAGATTTAGTAAAACCAAAATCACGTTGCCAAAATTCTCTTAAAGTAAATCCAAAGGCAAAAAAAGAACTGCCAATAGCCGCAATTGCCGCCAAAGACAACAACCGTGCCCAGGCCAACGATACTTCTCCTAAGCCAAAAATAAATTCTTCTGACACTTGACTGCCCAAGACCCCTAAACCAACCACAATAAACAAGGCATAAAGAACTCCCGGTAATAAGCTGCCCATCGCCACAGCCCGAAGGATCGGCTTTTTTTCAAAATTTAAAATTTCTGCCAATTCCGGAATGACCGTAAAACCAGCAAAAGAAAAGAAAAATATTGAAAAAAGCTGAAAGAAACTCCCCTCTGAAACAGGGGCAACGGTAAAATTAACTAAGCCAAACTCCAGTGTTCCCCAAATTAAAAAGCTAATAATAATAAAAATTAACAACCAAACAGTAACCTCATTAATCCGGGCAATCATCCCCAATCTTAAGGCAATAACCGGAAAAATAATCAGTAAAAAAACCAATCCCCAAGAGAAAGAGGTCAACACCGGAAAAAGAAAATGTAAAAAATTCCCAACACCAATCAAATAGGCCAGCAAGGCGCCATTAATATTAATTAATATTGTTAGGCTGCCTAAAAGCCAACCAATATTCCCCCAATAACGACGGCCATAACTTCCCAACTGAAAGTTTTCTCCTGAAACTAAAACCAACTTGGCGTAAGCCACGTTTAATACCCAAGTCGATAGCCCCGCCAGGATTAAGGCAAAAAACCCTTTTAACAGGCCAAACCGATAGACAGCAAAAGGCAAAGCGAAAATCCCAATACCAACAATCGCCCCAAACAAAAACAGTCCACCCCGAAAAACTGGTTTATCGGCTTTTAAATTCTTCCGAATAGATCTCATCCTCCTTAAACCATAATTCCCTTTCCCGAGCCGCCTCTTCGACTGTTCCTGAAGCGTGAATTAAATTATGAATTGATCTTTTCTCGGCGTTGGTAATATCCGGAGAATCAAGACCAAAATCACCTCTAATCGTTCCCGGAGGAGCAGAAATTGGATAAGTAGAACCAACAATCTTTCTGATTATTTCTACTGTTCCTGCCGGTCCTTCCCAAATTATTGCCAAAACCGGACCTTCGGTTAAATAGGCCACGTTCCATTTCTGCACCATCTCTCCCATCTGATGGTTAGTCATTTTACCAAATTCTTCGTTGGGGTCCATGCCGTGCTCTTCGTAAAACTGTCTAATTTTTTGACCGATATTTTCAAACCAGTCATCATCAACACCGTAATGCTTAAAGGCCAAGCTCTTGTCAATCCAAACCATCTTCATGGCTACCGGTCTTAAACCCGCTTTTTCAAAACGGCCGACGATTTCGCCAATTAAACCCCGTTGGACTCCATCGGGCTTGACTAATACTACTGATTGCTCCATTTACTTACTTCACCTCCCCTTTAATTTTTTAATATTTTCCTTATCTTCAAGGGCATCACCAACCAGAGCCAGTTTAATTTTTTCGGATGAAAATATTTTCTTGGCAACCAACAAAATATCCTCAGATTCGACCTTTTTGATATTGTTTATCACTTGATTATAATCTTTGATATCCGGCTCGAGCAGTCTTTGCTTACCATAAAAGTGGGCTTTTTTGTAAGAATCCTCTAGCGATAGGGCTAACTTTCCTTCAAAAAAATGCTTCGCCTTATCTAGCTCTTCTTTACTAACCTTTTTCTTAACCAATAAAAACAGTTGGTTTTTAATTTCTTCTACTGCCTCCGTCAATCTGTTTTTATTTAGTCCAGCCGTAATTTCAAAAACCCCGACCTCATTAAACAATTCCACCGCTGAGGCAATCGAATAACATAGGCCTCTCTTTTCTCTGATTTCTTGAAAAAGCCGTGAAGACATCCCTCCGCCAAGAATAATATTTAATAGGCTCTGAGCATATCGTCTTTGATCGTGACGACCAAATCCTCTTACCCCCATGGCTAAATGAACTTGGTCGGTTTCTTTAGTAATTATTTTGATTAATTTTTCTCTCTGGCCACTCTCTTTAAATAATTTGGGAGTGACCCCCCTTGGATCTGCTTTTTTTGAGTAAAAAAATGATTGTTTTATTGCCTCCCTAAGGCTTTTCTCCTCCTTCACGCCACCGGCAACGACTAAGACAATTTTCCTTAAATCATAAAACTTGTTTTTGAATTCTAAAAAGTCTTTCCTGACAAAAGAGTTAATTGTCTCATCTGTACCGATACCGCTAGTCCCCAAGGGGTGATTAGGGAACAGTAATTTACCCAGTTCTATTTGGGCCCGATATTGAGGAATATCATAATACATGTGAAGCTCTTCCAAAATTACCCCCCTCTCAATCTTAATCTCCTCTTCGGCCAATAGGGGTTCAACTAGGAGTTGAGAAACTAAATCAAGGCCAATTGCCCAATCTCGCTTGGCTGTCTTAACGTAATAATAGGTATACTCCTGCCCAGTTGCCCCATTATATTCGGCGCCGATTTTGTCTACCGCTAAAGCTAGGGCTTTCTTAGAAGGGAAGCTCTTAGTTCCCTTAAAAACCATGTGCTCATAAAAATGAGCCAAGCCTTCCTGGTTTGGCGCCTCATATCGAGAACCGGTCTTCACTAAACCCAAAACAGTCACGCTGGGACTATTGTCGGGCAAAAATAGAACCCGTAAACCACTTGGTAGGCTAAACTCTCTTAAAGACACTTGGCTTAATTTTAACATTCAGTCTCCGCGTTGACTATAGGCAAATAGTAAAACTAATTGCGGCCTTGTTGTGTTGTTAACGCCCCCCCCGAGGATACTCCCGTCATCTCCCGTATTCTCCCTTATTCTCCCGTTATCTCCCGTTATTTCCCGTATTTTTCCTGGATTAGCGGACTTAGAAATTTGCGCCAATAACAATATAGCCATTTAACAATTTAGCAATTTTTACTATTTTTGACTTTAAGCTTTTAAGGTATAATACCCCTATGCTTAACCGCCGGGCCCAAAGACAACTTGTCGGCCCAAAAACGATTTTTCCCCAATATGACAATTATTGCTTCGCCAATCTTCATGAGGCCATCATCAATCTACTAACTGGCCAAAATAATCAACAAAAAATGCCCCAAGATGTTTTCCCTAAAGGTAAGGGCGACTATTCGCACATTTTTCTTATCCTGATTGATAGTCTGGGCTATCTTTCCTTTAGAAAATTCCAAAAATATTTTTCTCTTCCTTCAAAAAGCCTTGTCTCACCCCTGACAAGCGTTTTTCCCTCCACCACTGCCGGCGCCTTATCAACTTTCAGCACTGGTCTTCTCCCTCAAGAGCATGGTCTATTTGAGTGGCGCTTGTTCTTGCCTGAAATTGGCGACATTATTAAGACTCTTCCCTTTTGTTTGGATAACAGTCATCAACAGGACCAACTTGTTGATTTAGGCTTTGATCCCAAAAAAATATTTTTTAATCAACCAACTATTTATCAAAAACTTAATAAATTTGACGTTACCTCTTTTGCCCTCAACCACCAAAGCTATTACAAAAGCGCCTTTGCTAAAACTGCCCAAAGAGGCGCCAAACTAATCCCCTTTGCCAGTCTTTCTGAACTAATAACAACCCTAGACACCACTATCAATAAAATTACCACCAAGTATCCCAAAACTTTTACCTACACCTACCTTGACTCCCTTGATTCTATTGGCCATAAATATGGCCCGGAAAGCAAGTATTTTGAAGCCGAATTAGCTCAAATTGGCTTTATGATTAGCCAATTCCTCTTTCAAGCCATGGAAAAATCACCTTGCGATGGCAAAAAACTATTACTAATTACCGCTGATCATGGCCAGATTCAAGTTAACCCTAAAGAAACTATTTACCTCAATCGTTTTCGCAAATTAAAAAATAGTTTGGCTCAAAAAAATAATGGCCAGCCAATTCTGGCCACCGGCGGCCCAAGAGATGTCTTCTTGCATTTAAAAAAAGGCCAGACTAAGACCACAATAAAATATTTAAAAGAAAAACTGACCGACCAGGCCCATGTTTATCCCATCAAACAACTTTTAGATCAAGGTTGGTTTGGTAACCACCAAGTTTCGAAAAAATTTCGAAAACGCTTAGGCGATGTTTTAATTTTGCCCAAAGATAATAAAACTGCCTGGCTAGATGATGGTGAAAAAAAAATTAATAAACTAGGTCATCATGGCGGTATAACCGCCGAAGAAATGCTTATTCCCCTAATCGCTATCCCCTTCTAAAAAGCTTGCCATTCTGTGTCCCAATTTCTCGCTGCCTCCCGCGTACTCTCCCATCCCTTCCCTTATTTCCCCTTATCTTCCCTTATCTTCCCTTATCTTCCCTTATCTTCCCTTATCTTCCCTTATCTTCCC
>CAZUWK010000024.1:0-1223 GCA_964624185.1 uncultured Gammaproteobacteria bacterium
TCCTCGGAGAAGCTTCTTCGAAAAAAAAGAAGTTTTACCCTGCTAGATTATAACATAGGCCTCAGGTTTTCTTGAGGAAAAAACAGTCAGGCTATTATTAGCCATATTTGGGGTAACAGCATTTTTTATATTTCTTGCCGCTCCCGCACGGACAGGGGTCATTGCGACCCGGTTGACTGGTTTCGCGAACCACGGTTTTGACTTTGTTTTCTGGCTTTGACTGGCCAGGAAAACTCGGCTCCCCTACTAGGCCCATGCCATCCTGGCTATCAATATTGGTTCGAGCGCTTTGAAAAATTGAGGGCCGGTTTGGGGCGGCAAATTGAACCCGAAAAATTCTTCTAGCCACCTGATAATCAATTTGGCTCATCAACTGCTCAAACTGAGTAAAGGCTTCATTGCGATAAATTGATAATGGGTCCTGCTGGCCATAAGAGCGGACCGCTACCCCTTCCCTTAACTCTTCCATTTGGTCTAAATGATCAACCCAAAGACGATCAATGGTGCCCAATAAAACTAATTTGCTAATTTCAATCAGTCTTCGTTCGCCCATTTTTTTCACCAAGTCTTGATAAAAATTGTTGGTTAGCTCTTTAAGGCGTTCCTCTACTTTAACTTGGCTCTTGCCAGCCAAGACTCTCATCAAGTTTTTTTGAGAATCGGTATCAAGAGGCAAAATTTCGGCAAATTCCCGAACCAGGGCCTGAAGATTAACTTCCCCCTGATCGGACTCAGAAGAAAAGGCCGTAAAATTGGTTCCTATTAGATTATCAATTTCCTGATTGACCCGGGTCAACAAATTATTTTTTAAAGCCTCAAAGTCTTCTTGGTCGGCCAAAGTCAAAACTCGATCTCGAACCCGATAGATAATCTCCCTCTGCCTATTGGCCACATCGTCATACTCCACCAGTCGTTTTCGAGCATCAAAATGAACCCCCTCGACCTTAGATTGAATTTGTTCAATTGAGCGAGAGATTAACCGATTTTCTATTGGGATATCGTCCGGAAAATTAAATCGGCTCATTAGGGAGGCAATTTGCTGACCGCCGAAAACCCGCATCATATCATCATCGAGGCTAATAAAAAATCGGCTTGAGCCCGGATCACCTTGCCGGCCAGCCCGCCCCCTTAACTGATCGTCAATTCTTCTGGCTTCGTGCCTCTCCGTACCAATAACATGAAGACCTCCCAAGGCCACCACTTCGTTATGTTTTTTCTGCCAA
>CAZUWK010000024.1:1323-8607 GCA_964624185.1 uncultured Gammaproteobacteria bacterium
GTTGCCACCGTCACTGCCCCTTTAGCGCCAGCCTGAGCCAAGATTGAAGCCTCTTTTTCGTGATTTTTAGCATTTAAAACCTGATGGGGAATTTTTTTGTGCTTTAATAACCGGGAAACAATTTCATTTTTTTCAATCGAGGTGGTCCCAACCAAAACCGGCTGACCTTTTTGGTAAAATTGGGCCACTTCTTTAGCCACCGCGGTATATTTGACCCGCTGATTTTTAAAAATAGCGTCTTCATGATCTTTTCTGACTAACGGCCGGTTAGTAGGAATGGCTAAAGTTTCTAGGCGGTAAATTTTCCGAAATTCTTCCGCCGAGGTCATAGCCGTTCCGGTCATGCCGGATAAATATTGATAAAGCCGGAAATAGTTTTGAAAAGAAATGGTAGCCAGGGTTTTAGATTCTTGTTTAATCTCCACTCCCTCCTTGGCTTCTACCGCCTGATGCAACCCTCCCGACCAACGGCGGCCAAACATTAACCGACCGGTAAATTCATCAACAATAACAATTTCTCCATCTTTAATAACATAGTCTCGGTCGAGTCGAAAAAGCTCCTTGGCCTTTAAGGCATTTTCAATATGATGAATGGTTTCAAAATCTTTTTCATAAAGATTGTCCACCCCTAAAGATTTTTCAATTTTGGTAATACCGTGGTCGGTTAGGGAGACACTTCGTGATTCTTCATCAATTATGTAATCGGTTTGAACTGAGAGCGAGCGAATTAGGCGAGCGAATTGATAATATTTTTCGGTCGGTTCGGCTTCAGGAGAGGAAATAATTAAGGGGGTCCTGGCCTCGTCAATTAGAGCAAAATCGACCTCATCAACAATGGCAAAATAGTGAGGCCGTTGAACTTTATCAGCCAAGTTATGGGCCATATTATCGCGAAGATAATCAAAACCAAACTCATTATTGGTCCCATAAGTGATATCAGCCTGATAGGCTTCTTTTCTTTCTACCGGCCGCAAATGGCCCAATCGATCATCATCCGCTTTTTGATTGAATTCAGGGTCGTAAACAAAAGCCTGATCATGAATTATCCCCCCGGTTTTTAACCCTAAAAGATAAAAAATTTGCCCCATCCAACCAGCATCCCGCCTGGCCAAATAATCATTGACCGTTACCAAATGAGCCCCCTTACCCTCCAAGGCCCGCAAAAAAAGGGCTGGAGTGGCCGCCAAAGTTTTTCCCTCACCGGTCTTTTGTTCAATTATCTTACCCTCAAAAAGAGCAATGGCGGCCATCATCTGAACATCAAAATGGCGCTGGCCAATAGTTCTTTTGGCCGCTTCTCGAACCAAAGCAAAAGCTTCCGGTAAAAGAGTCTCTATTTTTTCTTTTTTTAGTCTTTTTTTTAACTCTTGGCTTTTTTTACCAATCTGCTTATCGGTTAATTTCTCTAAATTTTTTTCCCCATTGTTAATCTTATCTACTAGGTCCTGAAGACGAGACAGTTCTCGTTTTTGAGAAGAAAATAATTTTGTAAAAATATTTTTCATATCTTTCTAATTATAGCAACCCATACTAAAAATCAAAAATCATATTATAATAATTAATCTATGTCGGCCAAAACTTCTTTTTTAACCAAAACCCTAGGCTGTCGGGTTAACCAAGCCGAAACTAAAAAAATCAGCAATCAGCTTGTCGCTCTTGGCTGCCAGGAAGCTAAAAATAGCCGGCCACCTGATGTTGTTATTATCAATACTTGTGTTATTACCAAAAAGGCAGAAACAGAAAGCGCCAAGGCTATTCGCCATTTAAAAAAAACTTACCCTAATTGTTTTTTAATCGCCACCGGTTGTGCAGCTAATCTCTGGTTAAAGGTTTCTAAAAAAACTCATCTGCCGCCGGCTGACCTGTTCATTACCAATGAAAAAAAATCAACCATTCCCCAAATTATTGCCAAACGCTTCTCCTTTTCCTGTCAGATCCGGGATCTAGCAAGATTAAAACATAACATTCTCTTGTCAGATCCGGGATCTAACAAGAGAATGTTTGTTAAAATTCAAGACGGCTGTAATCATTTCTGCAGTTACTGCATTGTCCCCTATTTAAGAACTAAACCAACTAGCAAAAAACCAAAACAAATTATCAACGAAATCAACCGCGCTTGTCAATTGGGAGCAAAAGAAGTTGTTCTGTGTGGCATCAATCTCTCCCTTTTTGGCCAATACCTTGGTCAATCAACCAGCTTTGCCGATTTAATTGAGGAAATTTTAAAAAAAACTGATATCCCCCGCTTGTCACTGAGCTCACTAACCCCCAAATTAGTCGACCAAAAACTAATTGATATTTTTATTGCCGATCAAGAAAAAAATCAACGATTATCTTCGTATTGGCATTTGGCCCTTCAGTCCGGATCAGAAACGGTTTTAGGGCGCATGAATCGCCAAGCCGACCTTGGCAAATTGTCTAAATCACTACATTATATTAAAGAAAAAATACCCCACTTTACTCTTCGGGCTGACATTATGATTGGTTTTCCCGACGAAACTGATCAAGAATTTGACCAAACTCTAGGGTTCATTAAAAACAACGGTTTTGTCTTTGGTCATCTTTTCCCCTATTCGCCTCGGCCTAAAACCCTAGCCCAAGAAATGCTCAAGCAAGGTGTTTGGCAAATCGTTTCTGATCAAACTAAAAAATTCCGAAAAGAAAAACTAATTTTTGCTCTTGAAAAAAATAGACAAATAGAGACAAAAAACTTGGTAGGCAACCAAAGGCTGGTCCTAATTTTAAAATCAACCTCTTATGGCTGGTGGGGGTTATCGGACAATTATTGGCCCACTAAAATTAAGGTTAAAAAAAATGCCAATGAAGGATTAGTGGGTAAAATTGTTCCGGTTAAAATAACTGATTTTGAAGATAAAGCCCTAAGGGGTAATCTTATCCGTACCAACTAAATCTTGCAGGACTTTGGGAATAAGGACTGAGCCGTCTTTTTGTTGATTGTTTTCCAAAATGGCAATTAAAATTCTCGGGCTGGCTAAAACGGTATTATTCAGAGCATGGACAAAAACCTTTTCTCCTTTCTGGTTTAAATAGCGAATATTTAAGCGGCGTGACTGCCAATCGGTGAGGTTAGAATCGGAGTGGGTTTCACCATATCCGTTTCGGGAGGGCATCCAAGTCTCAATATCATACATTTTCCGTTTTCCCGCCCCCATATCGCCGGTACAAACCTTAACCACCCGATAAGGAAGATTAAAATCTTGTAAAATTCCGGCCGAAACATCTTTCATTTTTTCCAACCATTGATCAGAAACCTGATCATCTGCCCGGCAAAGAACCACCTGCTCAACCTTAGCAAATTCGTGAATTCGATAGATCCCTTGGGTGTCTTTACCGTAACTGCCCGCCTCTGACCGATAACAAGGCGTCCAACCAGCCACCATAACCGGCAAATCGGCTTCTTTCAGGGTGGTATTGGCAAAATAGGCCAAGAGAGAGGGTTCGGCCGTGCCGGCCAAATATTCCGGTTCTCCCGATTCTTCGCCTGAAGCAAGTCGAGAAGAGTTAGCAATTTGGTAAACATCTTCTTTACCAAAAGGAAAATGGCCACTGCCAATAAGGGCAAATTCTCGTAAAATTGTCGGCGGCACCATCGGCGTAAAACCAGCCTCGATTATCTTTTGCCAAGCATAAAAAAGAACCGCAAAATGAAGTTTGGCCGCCTCATTTTTTAAATAATAACCACGAAAACCAGCCGTTTTGGCTCCCCTTTCCAAATCAATTAAATCCAACCTCTTACCCAACTCAATATGGTCTAGCGGAGAAAAACTAAATTTTGGCACTTTCCCCCAAGTCTCAATTACTCGATTATCTTCATCACTCTTTCCAATTGGAGTATCATCAGAGGGCAAGTTAGGCACTTGCAACATTAATTCTCTATACTGGCCTTCAGCTTTCTTTAATTGGGGCTCAAGTTCCTGAAGTTTAACTTTAATTTCCCTACCCAAGTCAATATCTTTTTCCCTGGCCGCCTCATTTCTTTGCGAACGCAGATCATCAATTAACTTAATTAATTGCCGACGCCGATCATCCACTAAAACAAGACGGTCAATCAAACTGCCATCACCCATTTGCTTATCACGAATCGCTTTCTTGACCAAATCTTGATTATCGCGAATGAAATTAATATCAATCATTTTGAATAAGTTTCTGTTAAGAGATCCGGGATCTGTCAATAATTTTAGGCTAAATTTCCTATAGTTTTTTATAATCCCAGCTCTTGGCTTATTTCCCGCATCGACTCTAAGGCAATTTTAACAAATTCTTCTAAAGGAACCCCTAATTTCTCCTGGCACAGTCTAATATCTTCTCTTCTGGTGCCAGAAGCAAAACGCTTAACCGGAAATTTCTTCAAAACCGACTCCACCGTCACCGAGGCTAACTTTTTTTCAGGCATTACTAGGGCACAGGCGACAATTAAACCGGTCAAAGAATCTCCAGAAAATAAGGCCCAATCCATAGACTCTTTGGGTTCTACTCCATTATTGTGCCAATTGTGAGCCGCCACCGCCTGAAGAATATTATCAGGCAAATTAATGTTTTCTTCAGCCAAAATCTCTCTTGTTTTTAGACCATGTTCTTGGGGGGTGGTATTATCATCATAATCCAGGTCATGAACCAACCCCGCCAAACCCCAAGAGTCCTCGTCTTCACCCTGACGCCTTGCCAAGCCCCTCATAAAAGCCTCCATAGCTAGCATGTGCTTGATAATATTTTCATTATCAATTCGACGTTTGATAATCGTCAAAATTTTTTCTCTATTCATATTCATTTTTCTTTCGGTTTAAGAGTGGGGAAAAGAATTACGTCACGAATATTCTCCTGACCGGTCAAAAGCATTACCAATCGATCAACCCCCAAACCCAAACCGCCAGTTGGAGGCATACCATACTCCAGGGCTTCTAAAAAATCCTCGTCCATTGGCGAAGCCTCTTTATCGCCGGCTTCCCGCATTTTCACTTGATCCTCAAAAAACTGTCGCTGTAAAAGAGGATCGTTTAGTTCCGAATAAGCGTTGCCGACTTCAAACCCGGCAATATAGGGCTCAAAACGTTCAATTAAATCTTGGTTATCCGGTTTTAATTTGCAAAGAGAAGTGGTTTCTTTAGGAAAATCGGTAATAAAAACCGGCTCGACTAAATGGGGCTCGACCTCTTCAAAAAGATCGGCAATTGCCAAACCCCGGTTATAACCACCAGCTAATTTTACGCCCTTCTTTTTTAACTTGGCTTTTAATTCTTGATCAGAGATTTTATCCGCCTCCCAACCTAAATATTTTTCAATTGCCTCAAACATCGATAACCTTGGCCAGGGCGTTTTAAGATCAATCTTTTGACCGAAAAAAGTAATTTTGGTGGTTCCTAATACTTTTTGGGCAATTTGAGAATAAATTTTTTCGGTTAAATTCATCATGTCGTTATAGTCAGCATAAGCCCAATAACATTCCATTAGGGTAAATTCTGGGTTATGACTTTTATCCACCCCTTCATTTCTAAAATTATGATCAATTTCATAAACTTTATCTAGGCCACCAACAATTAACCGCTTTAAATAAAGCTCGTCAGAAATTTTTAAATAAAGGTCGGTGTCAAGGGCATTGTGGTGGGTAATAAATGGTTGGGCCGAAGCGCCGCCATAAATCGGTTGCAGGGTGGGAGTTTCTACTTCCAAAAAACCCTCATCATCTAAAATTTGCCTCATCGCAGTAACAATTTGGCTTCTTAAAATAAAGGTGTTCCGCGACTGCTCATTAACAATCAAATCTAAATATCGCTTTCGAGACCTAGTCTCAATATCTTTAAGGCCTTTCCATTTATTGGGCAGGGGCCTTAGGGACTTGGCTAAAATTTGCCAAGAAGAAGCTTTAATGGTTGTTTCGCCCCTTTTAGTTTTAAACACCAAGCCGGAAAGAGCCAAAAAATCACCAACATCTAATAATTCCAGCTGTTGATATCTTTCTTTTTTTAAGTCATCCAGAAAAAAAGCCGCCTGAACCTGGCCTGAGCTATCCCTGATATCGGCAAAAGTCATCCCACCATGAGAACGCCAAGCCATAACCCGACCCACGACGGCTGTTTCTTGACCCATCTTGTTTCGAGCCTTGGCAATTGGGGTATATTGGGGTGTTCGGGGTGGATAAGGGTCAATTCCCAAAGAACGCAGTTTCTTTAACTTGGCAATTCTTTCTTTTTTAATTTTTTCCAAACGACCAGCCATTTGGCTACTAGTTTATCACAAAAGACCAACTTATTTAACAGTAACAATCTTATATTTTACTTTCCCTTTGGGGGTATCGGCTACTACTTTATCACCAACCCTGCGACCCATTAAAACCTGTCCCAAAGGTGAAGTATAAGAAATTTTCCTATTTAAGGGGTCAGATTCGTGTTCGCCCACCAACTGATAAACCAATTCCTGGCCATTGCCATTTCTTATTGTTACCAGGCTTTCTAGACCAACCTCAGGGCTGCCATTGGCCCCGCTAACGATTTTGACATTAGCCAAAGCCGTTTTTAGCTCTTCTATTTGGGTGTCCAAAAGGGTTAGATCTTCTCGGGCGGCGTGATATTCGCTATTTTCTCTTAAATCACCCATTTGCCTGGCTGTTTCTACTCGATCAACCATTTCGGGCCGCCGAGCCTCAAGCTTGGCCAGTTTGTCTTTAAGATCGGCCAGTCCTTGCTTAGTAATTAGCTTCTTTTGATTCATAAAATATCTTTAATTAAATAATTTTTTGTTAAAAACACTAAAAAGAGGTAGGAAAAATCCCGAAAAAATGGACCCTTTTGGGGGGTGTATCACAAAACAGTGAAAAAAATTATATTATTATCATGGACAATTGTCAAATTAAAATCTAAGCTTAGTCGAAATTGCTTTTTTGGTAAAATTAGGACCGGTTTAGTATAATTGATAACTGGTAGTAGGTAATAAAAATCAAAACCCAAAATTCTAGGGCAGACCTTCAGAACTTGAAGTTTTGACATTTGAGCTTTGCGTTTTGAATTACTTTTGGCCCCATCGTCTAACGGTTAGGACGCTAGGTTCTCATCCTAGTAATGCGAGTTCGATTCTCGCTGGGGCTACTATGCCCCGTAGACTCGCCACCATGAGGCTAGGATGTAAACCTGGCGAATGGAAAGAGTTCTACCGAGGCTGACCCATGCGAGGCAAGAACTCGCCAAAGATTCTGACTCTTGAGATAAAAAAGATAACCGTGGTGTTATTACACCAATCAACAAGGCAAGAAAACGACCCTTGTCGTCTTCG
>CAZUWK010000025.1:0-8539 GCA_964624185.1 uncultured Gammaproteobacteria bacterium
TATACCAAGATTTAATAGTGTGAGCCAGAGGCGAACACAAGGCGGTACAAGGAGGCAGAGCCGACTTATAACAAGATAGGATAATATGAGCAATGCGAGTACCGGGCGTTTGGGCGCGACCGAAGGGAGCCATAACAAGATAGAACAATATGAGCAACGCGAGTACCAAGCGTTTGGGCGCGACCGAAGGGTTTTGTCCACTCCCGGAGTGGACAAGGCTAACACTCCGGGAGTGGACAAAAGCAAACCATAATCATAAACCACCAACAGGAAAGATTCTGGTTCATCTTTCTAGGGGAAGATGAAAAAGCTTGCCGGCTAATCGGCGAAAAACAGATAAATGGGTTAAGAAAAACAAACCTAAGGCGACTAGCAAAACCTGAAAAAAAAGCGGGTGAGCCGTGGTTTCCCAAGAACCAGTCGCCAAAAAAGGCTGATATTTAAAAATTAATAAAAGGGCTTGAAAAACAAAAACCACCAGCCAAGAAAAGCTGGTCATTGATATTAAGGGAAGAGCCAAATAAAGCCAGGTAAAATACCAGGGCTGAAAGCGATTAATTTGCCAAGCAAAGCCGATCAGGGCAAAAGCGGCAAATAGAGTGGCCCAAAAATGACGACGGCGAAAAAGAAGCAAGGGCCAAGCCAAACCGCTAATGAACTTAATTGCTATGGAAGAAAAAAAAGCCGCTAGCCCCAACATTCTGGCCCTATTTTGATAGCAAAATAGGGACAGAAAAAATAAGCCAATCATTAACAAGTCGTTGTGAGCATTAACTAGAAGTTCAATTAGCAAAAAGGGGTTAAAAAACCAATAAGCAAATACTTGGCGATTATTTTTAGTAATTTTTAGCAATAACCAACCCGAAAGAAAAAAAACTAAACCGTTGAAAAGCTTTAAACCATAAAAATTAATAATGAAACGGCCGAAGGAAAATATGGCCGGTATTAGGGTATAGCCCAACCAAACTGGCCCATAAGGACAGGTTCGATGAGTCCAGTGCATAAACCTTAGCCAAGGGTCAGAGGCAAAATGATCAGGAGAATACTGATAGGGATTTTGCCGATAGTGCCAGATAATCTTGGCATCAAATAAATAACTAAACAAATCGTGAGATAAAAATGGGTAGGCCAAAGAAGAAATTAAAACAACCGCTCCGGCCAATAAAAGCAATTTCTTAAGACTGGTCCGATGAATAAAATGAGAAAAAAGCAAATAGATTTGAATTAAAACCAAAAGTAAAATAATCGCCAAATAAAGTCGAGACGACAAAGGGCGGTTAAAATAGCCCAACCACTTAAACCTTTCCAAAATTTGATTTATCGGCCCCCAGGAAGTTAAAGTCAAGTTAAGATCTACCCAAAAATAAGAGAAGAAAAACAAGACGAGGTAAGAAAAAAAAATTACCAAGAAAAACATAATCCCGGGGCAATTGTTTTAAAACCAAAAACTATTGTTATATTGCTGCATTGTTAAATTGTTAGCTTAGTCCTGGGCAAAAGATCAAAAAACAATTTATCAATTCAACAATTCAACCATGATCACCAGCCATTAAGTCATATAGGTTCTCTGTTCGTTTTGATCTCCCAAATTTTATTTAGGACCTAAACCTTGCTTATCATATTTTCCCCGCCAATCATTTTTCTTAACATTAATAATTTGTTCTAACATTTGCCGAGATTCTTTGATAAAACTCTTGTTTTTCCCGGTGGCAACATCTTCATCTTGCCAAGAAACAACTACTTCTTTAATTTTATAGCCTGATTTTTGAGCCAAATAAAGCAATTCAACATCAAAAGCCGTCACTCGCCAACCCGAGGCCTCCTGCCAATTTTCTAAAACCGATAATTTGGGAAACAGCTCCTGGGCCACCTTGGTTTTAAAAGCTTTGAAGCCGCACTGAGTATCTTTAATATTGGCCAAAACCAAAAGCCTTCGCAGGGACAAGAAAATTAAACTAGCCAATTGTCGGTAAAGGGGAAAACCCTTTCTTTTGGTTCCTCGAGAACCAATCACTACTTCAAAACCATCATCAAAGTGGGGCAATAGTTTAGCGACCTCTTTAAGAGGAGTAGATTGATCCATATCGGTAAACAAGACCACTTCTCCCCTGGCCTTTTTAATCCCCTGCCAAACCGCATAGGGCTTGCCGCCATGCTGGTTCTCTAAAAGAATGAAACCGGGGTGACTATCAACAAAATCTTGAACTATTTTTTTGCTATTATCGGTCGAGCCATCATCAGAAATAATTACTTCCCAGGAATATTTTTGTTTGGCCAAATAACTGGCCACCTGATCTAAAACCCCCTGGTTTAAATTGGCCTCTTCATTGTAACAGGGGATAACAACCGAAAGAAAGATTCTTTGGGAATTTTTATTAACAACCATAAACTGTTTTTATCAGAAAAAGGCTTAAAAAGCAATTTTTTTGTTCGTTGGTCCACTCCTGGAGTGTCCGTGCCTAACACTCCGGGAGTGGACAATCTAATCTGCCGGTTTTAACTCATAAACCCAAACTCCATAACCGGCCTGCTCAGCCGAAACGGTTTTCAAAACTCCAAATTGGGCAATTTCCCAAAGAGCATGACCTTCCGGATCACCGCAGTTACCCCCCTCACAAATAGCAAAGACCGAAGATGGTTGTAACGAATCGGTAACAAAACCATCAAGATATAGAAAGTAACGATAGGTATAGGCGTAAGGCGAGCCGCTCAGTGAAGTAACAAAAATTTCTTTACTTTGGGCTTTTTGGCCAATATAGGCGGCGATGTCTTGAGCTCGATTAATCTGCTGATTATTGCCTTGTTTAAAAAGCAGTTTGTGGTTTGATTTGACAAAAGAAACTAAAATTAATAACACTGCCAAAAGGTTAATCAAACCCAAAAATTTTACCTTCTGCCAAAAATAATCGGCTCCGGCAATAATAATAAAGAATACCGGCAAAAGCAGGCCAATATAGTGAAGATGGACTTGCCCTTTAATAACCATCACCACTGTTATCAGAGTGAAGATAAAAATAAACAAAGACCAGCTAACTAATTTTTTGGTTTTAGGATGGGTTTTTTTGAAAACCAAGCTTAAAAAAGCCAAAAAACTAATAACAAAATAAACCAAGCCCCAGCCAACCACTAAGGCTTCATTGATTAACCGATCCAGAAGATCCATTAGCGACTTGGTCGGAGAAACCAATCTAGGATCAGTGGAACCACTGCCAAAAACAAACTGCCAACCGGCCCGAGTGTTAATAAAGTGATTTTTGATTTCAAAAAGAATAAAAGGCACCAACGGTAAAACAATACCGAAGAGTAAAAAACCGGCCGGTCTCAACAGTTTACTCCAGTCTTTTCTTTTGTTTTTTCCTGTCCAAACCAGACAACCAGCCAAGGCAACCAAAAATAACACCCCAGTCACATAATGTAATTGAATTAAAATTCCCAAAGTTACCCCGGCCCAAAACAGGTCCCGGGACCGGCCCTTTTGCCAAAAATCAAGCCAAAACCACAAAAAAAGCAGGGTAAAGAGGGGCACCGGGTTTGGGTTCCAAATAAAACGGGTATTGCCAACAACAACCGGAGATAGAGCATAAAGAAAAGCGCCAACAAAGGCCGAGCGGAGATTAAAATACTTGGCCAGTAAAAAAAACAAAACGACATTAGCCAACCACCCCAAAATAGCCACCAAAAGAATTGGCCCAACCGGATTAAAGTTAGCCAACCACAAAAAAGGGGTAATGGCCCAATAAAACAACGGCCCCAAGTAAAGACTGCCAATTGAGGCCATCGGACCAATAAAGGGGATCTTCCCTTCTTTAATAATTTGAGCCGCCACCAAAACATCACGAGCCTGATCGTCCAAGAATATCGTTAAGGCTTTGGGCCGATAACAACGCACCGCCAAACTAACAATTAATAATAAAAGAAAAAAGAAGAAGGTCTTTTTGGAAACTAAAACTTGCTGTTTTAAAATTTTAATCATCAGTCTTTTAATTTGTCTTTTCTTTTCACCGACAAAACTAACAACAACAAAAACAGTCCCCAGGAAGCCAGGCTAATCTGCTCGGCTAATCGTCTGGTTTTAGTCCGGCCAAAAGATAATTCAACTCGAGATTGGCCGCCCGGTAAAGATAGCACCATAAAGCCATGTTGGTTGGTGCCAATTGCCGCTGGCTCACCATTTATTTTAGCTTGCCAGCCGGGGAAATAAAAGCGCTTAATAGTTACCTTTTGATCAGTCTCGCTCCAAAAACCGAAAACAATTTTATCGGCCTGATCAAGAATGATACTGGTCTTGCCGGAACCCAAAACCAGAGGAGGACGATAATGTTCTTCGGGAACAACAGCAACGGTTTTGGGTAAATAATCAGTTAAAAATTCTCGTTGTTGATATTCCCATAAGGGTGAAGACAAATAGGCGTTATCATCAATGTCGGCCATTTTCTGAGGCTGAAAATAAGAAAAACCCAAAATCAATAAAACCAACCCGGAAAGAAAAAACAGCCAAGACTTTCCCCTTTTTATCCAGGCGCCTAAAAAACCGGCCAAAATTGAAGCCGAAAAACCAATAAAAATAAGCAGACGCCAAGGAAATTGCAAAAAAACTAGAAATGATAACTTTTCCCAAAGAAAACTAGAGCGCTGGTGAGTCAAAAAGGCAAAACCCAAAAAAGAGGTTAAGAAAAATAGAGCCAACCACTGCTTCTTTTCCTTAAAAACCGGCTTTTTTTTCAATATCAACTCTCTACCCAACAAGAAAAAAACCGCCAGGGCCGCCAACCAATGAAGATAGCCAATCTGAAAAGACATTCCGTCGTTTAAGCCAAAGTTTGAGCCGCCATAACCCCAAAAACGACTAATAAATAATTGTCCCAAAGAAGGAAAGTGGTTGTAATAAGCATAGTAGTCGCTGGTCATATCGGCAATTTGAGTAAGGTCCTTTTCCCAAATTGCCGGAATAACAAAAAAAGCCGCTAAAAGGGCCGATAATAAAAAGGGCCAGACCAAAACTAACCATCTTTTAGGTTTTAAAAAAGACCAGTCTTGATTAATCAAGAGCAAAAAAAGCAGAAAAATAGCCAGCCAACCAACCCCAATTAGAGCCACTCCGTTGTGGGCAATTAGCAAAAAAAACAAACCCAGGGCAAGAACCAGGCCCCGTCTCAGGCTTTGGTCAACAAAAAACTTTTTAGTCCAATAAAAAACTAAAGGCAATAAATTCAAACCCCAATATTCGGCTAGGCTCCCCCGAACATAAAGATCAAGCGCCCGATAAGGCAAAAGAAGCCAAAATAGAGCGGCTATTACCCCACCCCAAAAGCTGGCAAAAAGCTTCTTGGCCAGCAAAAACATCCCCACCACTCCAACAGCCCCGGCTAAAACAAAACTTAACTTGTTGGCTAGAGTAAATGAGGCGCCAAAAAAACGAAATAACAACCCAACCAAATAAGACAGAGGGGGGTAAAAATTGAAAAAGGGGTAACCATAACCCTTACCCAAGTCCGGTAGCCAGCGAGGAGGAAATTGGCCCTCGCCTAAAACCTTCTCCAAATTATAAAGACGAATAAAATGGACGCCATCATGGGTAGAAAAGTCGCCGGGTAAAAAGAAGAAGCGGTGGGTAAAAATAAACACCAAAACCAAAAACAATAAGGCCAGGCTTTTTTGCCAATATTTTTTTAACCAAGTCATATTTGTTTATTAAGTATAACAAAACTTTATTGGCAATTTTTTTATGTATTATAATGGGTGAAGATGATTAAAAAAATTAAGGCTTGGTCTAAAAAAGTGGTTTGTTTGGCCTTGAATTTTCCTGTTGCCACTTTGATAATTTTTTTTCTTCTTTCCCTTTCTTGTCTTTATTTACCATTTGTCCTTCATCTTGACTCTTTTGGGGGGCTAGAATATCGAGAAAAATTTAATTTTTCCACTATTTTATTAAACTTTGACAGTCTAAACTATATCGTCGCCGCCAAAACTTGGTATATTCCCGAACAAATAGAGACTTTTTTTCCGGGCCTTGCCGAACCGGCCCATTATTTTCCGGCTCATTTTCCCCTTTATCCGGCCCTAATCTGGCTCTTGGCTCAATTACCATTAATTAACTATCCTTATGCGGCTATTTTAGTTACCCTAGCTTCTTCTCTGGCGGCCATCTTGGCTTTTTATCACCTGGTTAAGTTGCTCTTGGGTGAAAAAAAAGCTTTGGTTCTATCCCTGATTTTTTTGGTTTTCCCCGCTCGCTGGTTGGTAATTCGGGCTGTTCCTAGCCCGGAGCCATTATTTTTAGCGACCATTATCGGGGCAATTTATTTTTTCAAAAGGAAACATTTTTTCAAAAGCGCTATCCTGACAATTCTTGCTCAAACCATTAAGAGTCCGGGGGTTCTCCTGGCCGGATCGCTGGGCTTAATTACCCTGGTTAAGATTTATCAAAACAGAAATCAATTTAAAAAAGTCTTAAAAAAATATTGGCCCATGCTAATTACCCCAGTGGGCTTGTTGTTGGTATTTTGCCTCTATTACCTGACAACAGGTGATTTTTGGATGTATTTTAAAACCGGTAATAATATCCATCTTTACTGGCCGCCGTTTCAGGTCTTTAACTACCTGGAAGAATGGGTAAGAACAATCTGGCTAGAAGATATTGTTTTTATTTATCTTGCCGGCCTAATATTGTTGTTTTCTTTGTGGGAAAGATACCGGTTTGACATTCTATTTCTTTTCCCCACTATCTTTTATTTGTCGATTTTATTCGTTTCCCATCGAGATATTAGCCGCTACCTATTACCGGCTATACCATTTCTTTTAATCGGAGGAGAAAAGTTTTTCACTAGCAAAAAATTTCTTTTAGCCCTAGTTATTTTACTTCCTGCCCTATTCCTTTACGCAATTAATTTCATCGCCTTTAACACCATGCCCTTGGCCGATTGGACGCCTTACCTCTAAGCGGCAGTGTTAACGAAGGCTATTGATTTTCCTCTTTGAAAATTTCAGAAAAAGAAGTAATAAACTGATCAGCCTCCAAACAAGTCATAATTTTCCTCTTCCGGCTATTGAGCAAAAAATAATCGCCTAATTGGTCTTATTGCTACTAGACTTTTGGGCCTGGTTTGGTTTTGCTTTCAAAAAAGAGGGCTTAAAAGTTTTCCAAATTACCACGTTATACATTAGCCAATTATAAGGCAAAATCAAAAAAACAATTATTGCCGGTAAATAAAGCTGGCGATACTGAGGGCCAAAGGTTTTGACCAATAAATTGCCAGCCAGGGGCTGGATTATTAAGGCTCCGGCCGAAGTCAAGTTAAACTGTAAAAACTTCTTCAGTAAATCAATCGGGCGAGTAAATTTCTTTTGGGAAAAAGTCCATAAATTATTCCAGGTAAAATTGGAGATTATGGCCAGTTCTGTGGCCAATAGCCAAATCAACCACTCTGGCCAAGAAAAACCGGAAAAAATTGCCAAAGAAATCGCGTTAACTAAATAACCGACGAAACCCACCACGCCAAACTTTAAAAAGCTTTGTGTGGCCGGATCGTGCCAGCGAACCAAAAAACAACTGCGGAAAATATCTATCGCTGTATTGGAGGCAATTTTTGACTCCCCCTTATCACGCAGACCAAACTGAAGAGGAATTTCTTTATACTTTGCCCCAAGTTTGAGCATCTGATAATAGAGTTCTACCTTATAACCAAACTGAAACGAATAAAGTTTTTCTAAATTAATTCTGTCGACGAAACCCTTAACTCGAGAAGCCTTCAATCCGGTCGTCGGGTCGGTAACCGCAAAAAATAATTTTCCGGGAAAAAACATAATAAACCTGGCCAAAAGACCGCCGACCTCAGAAAAGAAAAGTCGTTTAAAACCCCAGCCCTTAGGATTTGAACCCCCCTTAATTTTCCGTGAACCAGCTACATAATCATAACCATTGTCAATTTCTTTTAACAGAAGGGGGATGTCTTTGGGCGGGTGCTGAAAGTCAGCATCAAACTCAATCAAAACATCAGCGCCCAATTTTTCCATCGCATAACGAAAGCCAACTACATAAGCCCAACCAATTCCGGCCTTTTTTTTATTCAAATAAAGGTGAAGGTTAGGGTATTGTTTTTGCTTTTCTTGAACAATTTTGTAAGTACCGTCAGGAGAAGTATCATCCACCACCAGAAGATGCATTTGCCAATTGTCAATTTTGGGAAAAGTCTTAGTGAAAAGATGGTCGATCATTTCCCCAATTACCTCGGCCTCATTATAAGTAGGAATAACAACAACCGCCGTTTTAGCTTTGTTCATAATAATTGAAATATAACACAAAAAGGCTAAAAACCAAATCCTTTTCTTTGCCAGATCCCGGATCTGTCAGGCTCAAATCCTCTTTGTCAGATCCGGGATCTATCAAGATAAAACTTATTTAATGTTAAAATAGGGACATAATGGTTTTTCACATCTTGACTCTTTTTCCTGAAGTTTTTGAACCAGTTTTCAATAGCAGTATTTTAAAAAGAGCTCAAAAAAAAGGCCTGGCGACAATCAAAATTTATAATTTGCGAAA
>CAZUWK010000026.1:0-8375 GCA_964624185.1 uncultured Gammaproteobacteria bacterium
GGGACGGCGGATCCGGGGTATAAACTGCATGTTAACGGCACGGCTAATATCGGCTCTTCTTTATACGTTGCCGGCAACCAACGCTTTAATTCCTCCGGCGCTCTTATTCCCCATACCGTTTCCTCAACCACTAAATTTACTAACCTTAACGCTGACATGGTTGACGGTTATAGCTACTCCTCCTCCTGGCCAAATGACCCAAACACTGTCCTGCGTTCAAACTCCACTACAAACTACATACCAAAATGGAACGGAACCTACACCCTAACTAATTCACTTATCTACGATAACGGCACCAATGTCGGAATTGGGACAACGGAGCCCCAATCTAGACTCCATGTTGATTATTATCAAGTGAATAACATCATCGCGAGCTTCACATCATCTATTGGCCCTTCTAATTGGAATGGAATCGCGCTCGGTTATCCAGGTTATTCAAAAGGAGGTATTCTTTTCGAAAGGACAGCAAGTTATGGCAGAGGTAACTTATATTTTGCCAGCGATGATGCCGCAGATACTAATATGGTAGATATAAATGACGTAAAAATGACTGTGACTTATGGTGGCAACGTCGGCATCGGAACGACGGCGCCGCAGACAAAACTTCATGTCAAAGGAAATACCCTTATTGAAGGTGATCTTTCCTTGGATAGGGATGATTTAAATGCCTTGGCCATGAACCCCAGTATGGTACCTAATTGGAGTTTTGAAGTTCACAATAGTAGTGACGATATCCCGGATGGATGGTTTGGCTGGGGACAATCCGGAACCTATTCCCGAACCAGAACAAGTAGCCAAAGAAGACACGGCTCCTACAGCTTGGCTATTTACGCTACTTCCGGCAGTTACGCCGCAGTCAGATCATCTTGCATTCCTGTAACCCCTGGACAAACTTACCAATATGCTATGAGTGTCAAGTCTTCTGTTGCGACCACAAAGGGGCTTATTTGGCGAGTTCTTAAATACACTGACTCTCGTTGCACCACCGACGACGGTTATAGCGAGCTGATCTCCTTCGATGCCGGCGTTGGCACCAGCTGGAGCCAAAAAACCCAGACTGGTATCGCAGTGGGTTCAGGTACCCGCGGTATTAGCATCCAAGTTTTTAACTATTACCCCAATGTTAATGCCACTTTTTATTTTGATAGGTTTGTGGTTCGAGAGTCTGCTTATAACAGCACCGACTTAGCCGAAATGGTTCCGGCTGAAAATGAAAAAATCGATCAGGCCGAAATCGTTTCCATAGACAAAGAAACAGGTAAAGTTAAATTATCAACCAGGCCTTATGATAAAAAAATCTTCGGTATCGTCTCTACACAGCCAGGCATAATATTACAAAACGAAAACGAAATCCAACCTAAAGCAACAGTCGCTTTGGCTGGACGAGTGCCGGTTAAAATCTCAACCACCAATGGCAATATTCAACCAGGAGATCCAATTACTTCCTCGTCTCTACCGGGAATTGGCACTAAGGCTACTCAAGCTGGAACAATTGTTGGCAATGCCATGGAGGGAACAGAAAACTGGAATGAAGCTATCTGTCCAGCAGTTTCTTCATTAAATGATATTAATTGGCCCAAGGATGACGGTTTAAACCCAGAAAAACCTTGCTACAAACTACCCGATGGCACTTATGTGGGTAAAATAATGGCTTTTGTCAATACTTCCTGGAGTGATTCCCAAGTCTACCTAACAGATAGCGGCGATATTAAGCTTATTGGAGAAACAACAGAAGAAACTAAAATATATCAAGTAAAAGACAAAGAAAATAATCCAATCACTCGAATTGGGGCTTTTGGCGAAGCAGTTATTGGCAAAATCCGCTCCGGCTTAATAGAAACAAACAGCCTTGTCGCTGACACCGTGACTGCTCGTCGATTAAAAACAGAAAAACTTGTCTCCCCCGTTATCGAAACGGAAAAGATAGTAACTAGTAATTCGCAACTTGTAATCAGTAACCCTGAAGGAGAAAAAACAGCAGAATTTAATACCGAAACCAAAAAAACTACTCTTTTCGGCGATCTTCAGGTTGAGCGAGGACTAAAGTCCGCTACTGCCGAGGTTGGAAAAATAACAGGCGAACAGGCCGGTTTTGGCGAATTAATATCTGCTACTGCCGAAATTGGTCAACTAAACGCCCAAGGGGCCAGTTTTGGTGATTTATTAGCCCAGAATGTCGGTATCGGCCAGCTGGAAGCGGAAAGTGTTAAAACTGAAAAGTTGGATGTTGCCCAAGATGCTACCATTGCCGGTACTCTTTATGTTGACCGAGTCATTGCCCGAGGTGGGGGCTTTGGCGAGTTACTGGCCAAGGATATTAGCATGGATAGCCTAAGGTCAATAGTAAGAGAAGAGATAAACAGGACACAGGATGAAACAGGAGAAAACACAGGATTTAACGGGATAGAGGAAGGCGAAGAAGCACACGGGATAGAACAGGAAAAAGCAGGACTAATACAGGATGACGGGGAGCTTGATATTGACGCGCTATTGGCTGAGGTGGAAGGCTGGCTCAATCTTAATACTAATGGCGATTTGCCTGTTGATGAAGAAATAACCGTCCCCGAAAACCAAATTAGCACTTTTGCCGACAACTTTATTCATCAGGGAAATTTAACCGTCCTAGGGAAAACCACCATGGGTAATGTCTTTATTGCCGACCAATTAATTGTCGGCCAGATTGTCATTGCCGACAACAGCCTAAGCAACCCCAACGGAACTATTTACTTACAAAAAGAGGGCTTGGGAGGAATCGATATCCTGGCCGGCAAATTCATGATTGATACCAACGGCAATGTCTTTATTGCTCAACACTTAACCGTTGGCGGTGATTTGGTGGCGGGCAATATTAGGCCACACGAAGGCGAAAATCTGGTTTTTGACCTTGCCAACAATATCGGGCAAGGAGATGGGATGGGATCCTTCGCTAGCGCTCAGGATGACGGAGGGGAAACAGCCCAGGATGACGAGGAGGAAACAGCCCAGGATGACGGGGGCGGGTTTGGGAAGTTGCTAGTTAAGGGAATCAATCAAGAAACAGTGGCCCAAATTGACGCCTCGGGTTCAGCTCAATTTGCCGGTACCGTCAGGGCCGATAGCCTGGCAATATCAAGACCGGAAGAAAACGAAGAAGATCTAATTATCGCCGCCTCAGAAAACTTTGATAACATTAATATTTGGGCACCGGGAATCGTCACCAACGCCTCAGCCGGTAAAGCAACCCTACCAGTTGGCCAAACCGACTTGGTTATCTTCAATGATCGACTAGCAGACGAATCAATGGTCTACCTTACCCCAACCTCTGACACCCAAAACCAGGTTCTTTATGTTAAGGCGAAGGTTACACGGGATGAAACGGGACTGGGGGAAGACCAACAAGTACATGGGATTAAACAGGATGGAAAGAATTACTTTGTGGTGGGCATAAATCAAGCAATCAACGAAGAAGTTAAGTTCAATTGGTGGATTATAAATTAAAGCACACCGGATACAACGGGCAAAGCATACAGGATTAAACAGGATAAAACGATAAAGCACACGGGATAGAACAGGATTTCTGTTATACTTTTCTTCATGAAGGTTAGAAACAAACAAGGAAAGCTTCTTCACGGTAATATCACCCAGAAAATCATCAAATGTATTTATGAGGTGCGCAATACCTACGGTTCAGGGCATAAGGAGAAGCTTTACCAGAAAGCGCTTCTAGAAAAATTAAAAAAAGAGGGGTTATTTTGTCGGCAAGAGGTGGGGATAAAAATCCGCTCCCAAGATACCGGAGAAATTTTAGAGAATCATCGCCTTGATATTGTTGCTGAAGATAAAGTAATTATTGAATGTAAAGCACTAAGGTTTGTCCCAAAAAAATTAGAAAACCAGCTTTACTCCTATCTTAAAAATTCAAAATGGGAAGTAGGTCTCTTAGTTAACTTCGGTAGCACTAATCTTTACCTAAAAAGAGTTATTCTTACCAACGATAGAAAATCCTGTTAGATCCTGTAATAATCCCGTTATATCCAGTGTGCTTTAGGCTTCTGCGTTCTTCGGCGTAAAATTCTATAACATTATTCCGCGCTTTATTCTTCCGGAGGAATGGGAGATTCTTCTTCAACAATGGGGGCTTCTTCTTCGGGGGCCAAAACCTCATCGGCTGGTTCTTCTTCTAAGACCGGTTCAGGAGGGGCAATATCTTCTTCCGGCAAATCAATTGGCTCAAACTGTGGCTCGGGCAATTCTCCTGGTTGCTGTAATTGCTGACTAACCTCTTCTTCACCCTCAACTGGCTCCGGTTGAGGCAAGCGCTCTTTAATTTGGTTTAATTCTTCCTGAACTCGATCAAAATCAGCTGAACCCGGTTCAACCAAAGAAAGCACCGTTTGTAATTCTAGAGCGGCATCAGCCCACCTTTCCTGCTGAACATAAGCGGCGGCCAAATTATAATGAGCGTTGGCATGATCAGGCTTTAGGTTCACGGCTGTTTCAAACTGGCGCTGGGCCAATTCAAAATTGCCCAAAGCAAAATAAAGCCCACCCAGTTCAATTCTCAAATTAGGGTTAACTGGGTCCAAGGTAATGGCCTGTCTTAACGATTCAATTGCCCATTGCTCGGCCTCTTGAGCAACACCAATGACCTGCCTATAAACCCCGGCCAGATTAACCCAGTTGCTAGACCAAAATGGGTTAATGGCGACCGCGTTTTTAGCTTCTCTAATTGACTGTTGAATTAAAATAGCAATTTGCTGTTGATCTTGTTCGGTTAGATTCTCGTTTTGAGAAAAGGCGCTGGCTAAAGCTAAATTAGTTTGAGCATAACCTAACCGGTAAGTATCCGAATGGGGGTTCTTCTCTAAGGCTTCAATTTGCCAATTATAAGCATTACCGCCCTCACCACGATTAAAGGCGGCCACCGAACGAGCAAACAAAACATCGGCCCAAGCAACTCGGCCATACCAAAAGCCCGACAACAACAAAAGCCCTCCTAAAACAGTCAGCAATAAATAGTGATTGATCTCTAGTTTGGGTCTTATTTCGCCTAGGCCGACTCCCCTGCTCTCGGCCGACAAGCCAATTAATCCCAACAAAACAAAAAATATTAACCATAAATTAATATCGAAGGGAATAAAAAGAGCAACAATTAATAATATTAGACCGATTATTTCCGGGTGAGCCGTAATTAAGCGATTGTTCGCCTCCTTAAATTGACGCCAAACAACAACCGCCAGGCCTAAAAAGCCCAAACAGCCCAACAAGCCAACTTCAGTTAATAAATTTAGATAGTGATTAAAAGAGTTGCTAAAATATAGAGCCCAAGCCGGGGTATTATTAACAGTTACCGGTCGAAAACGGGCATAGGCAATCCTAAAATTGTCTGGCCCAACCCCAAAGCCAGCCCCAACAAAACTTTTAAAATTTTCTACTGCTACTATCCAAGCGTTTTGCAAGCTAATTAAAATTGGCTCCGACTCTGTTAGGGCAATCGCGCCCATAATTATTCCTAGAGCCAAAATAATTAATAGAATTAACAATCCAACCAGGTTGAGCAATTTAAAATTACTTTTTAAGATTTTCAAAAGGTTTATTAAAACGTAAACCAGGGCCAAAAAAATTAAAATAATTGTTGTTAAAATTGACCCTGTTGGTGTCCAGGTATTAACTGAAAAAACTTCCCAAGTAAAAAACCTTGCCAGTAGTCCGGTATATTGAAAAATCGTCACCAAGGATAAAATCAAGGCTGAGGCAGTAAAGGCTCCTAGCATTAGGCCCTGAACCCGCTTTGCCTCTTTGCCCTCTCCTCTAATCTGCTTAAGCAACAACATTAATAAAAACCCTCCCAAAACAACAGCCGTGGTTCCCGAGAAAGCATTAATCCGAGCTGAAACATTAGATTGTAAAAAAGAAGAAATAACAAAAGCTAAAACTAGCAAGGAGGAAAAAAACAAAGTTCTTTTATCGTTAAAAAAAATTGTTTGATTTTTATTTGAGTCTTTATTGAGAACCGCCGGCAACAATAGCCCTAGCCAACCCAAAAGAACCCCCACCAACAAAATAATAGTTTTGGGCAAGAAGTAAACATCATACAAAGAGGGAACAAAAACCAGGGGAATTAAAAAAATAATTAAGGCCAACCAGTATCGTAGATATTTCATCATTAAGGAAGGTTTTGTTCTCGAGGCAGTCGGAGCAACTGGCGCCCCCTCAAATGTTTCCCCCATATTCTTGATAGTAGCTTATTTTAGAAAGAGTGTCAATGATAAAAATTTCATTGCTGCATTGCTAGATTGCTAAATTGTTGTCATCCTGAGGCCGCTTCCCTTCCTCTCGTCATCCTGAAGCGCTTCTCCTCCGTCATCCTGAGCGCTAGCGAAGGATCTCATTCTCGGACGGGATTCTTCGGGAGTACCCTCAGAATGACGGGGGGGGGAAAGGGATTCTTCGGGAGTACCCTCAGAATGACAAAACAAAAAACCTCAGAATGACGGGGGAAGTAGTGTCATCCTGAGACCTCTTCCCTTCCTCTCGTCATCCTGAGGCCGCTTCAGGCGGCCGAAGGATCCCCTCCCAAAAAAAGAACATGCTAAATTAAATCTAATGGGAGTAATTGCTGTCTATATTTTAACCAATAAAAGAAATACTGTTTTCTATATTGGTGTTACCGGCGACTTAATAAAAAGGGTTTGGCAACACAGGGAGAAGCTAGTCGAGGGTTTCACTCGAAAATATAATATTGATAAATTAGTTTATTATGAAGTTTTCGATAGTATCCAGGAGGCAATTAAAAGAGAAAAACAACTAAAAAATTGGCGCCGGGAATGGAAACTAGATTTAATTAAATCCCAAAACCCAAAAATGAGGGATTTGTATCCCGAAATCATTTAAGGGCCAGATCCTGAATCAAGTTCAGGATGACGGGGGAGGGGGCTGGGATGACGTTTTCCCTTTTTCGTCATTCCGGGCTTGACCCGGAATCAGGAAAAGATCCTGACTTTCGTCAGGATGACGGAGGAAGGGGCGGTTCAGAATGACGGGGGGCGAAAGGGATTCTTCGGGAGTACCCTCAGAATGACAAAACAAAAAACCTCAGAATGACGGAGAGGGTGATTACGGTTTACCCTCCCACTTACTGCGTGGTTCTTTTCCAAAAGTTTTTAATTTTAAGTTGCAGTTTTGAATTTTGAGTTTTAAACTTTGAGCTTTTTACTGTAAATAGCTCAATGGGTTGACATTGCCAGAAGAGGTGCGAATCTCAAAATGAAGATGGGTCCCGGTAGAGCGGCCAGTGGAACCCATCCGACCCAGAACTTGCCCTCTCAAAACTTGCTGACCGGCGCTAACGGACACCGAAGAAAGGTGAGCATAAAGAGTCTGAACACCGTCACCGTGGTCAACGACAACATAAATGCCATAACCCCGAGAAGGAGCAGTCCAACCGGCATCAACTACCGTTCCCCCTCGAGAGGCCACTACGGCCGGACCAGACGAATCGGCAATATCAATGGCCTTATGATACCAGTGGTAGCCTTGAGAAATTTTTCCGGTGGTCGGCCAAATGTATTCGCCTAAAGCAGAAGCAACATAATCGGGAGCCTGGGGAATAGTCTCCGAAGGGACAGTCGGCGGCGACCAGGGTTTAGCCTTAGGCATAACGCCGCCCGGAACAATTAAATCTTGACCAACTGCCAAAGCAAAAGTTTCATCATTAATAAAAGTATTGAAAGGAAAATCAACAATGGCCTGAGGATCAATACCGTAAGTTTTGGCAATTGAATAAACCGTCTCTCCTCTTTTAACACTGTGTAAAACACCAGTTTCGGGCAAAATTTTAAGAGTTTGACCAACCTTAACATCATCGACCGACTTTAAATCATTGGCCCATCTGATCGTGTCTAAAGAAACGTTAAACTTTTGAGCAATCGAAGAGGCGGTGTCTCCCTCAACAACAACATAATCAACCACTCCCCCTCTTCTGCCGGAACTATTATTTTCCACTCCTAAAACAGTGAAATTAAAAGAATTTTCCCCTAAAACCGCTCCTCCTTCACCAATAGCCCGATCAATTTGGTCAGGAGAAAAAAGCGGTGAAATTGCTACCCCTAAAATCATCATTAACCCCACCCCGAAATGACTAACAGGGCGGGCCAGTTTTCCCCTTTTACGATAAAGAAAATATGCTCCTCGAGACTTGTTTTCGTCTAAAAAAGAGGTTAGCGAAACCAGGCCTTTTTTAAAAAAAGTTAGCCAGGCCCTTAGGAAAGCGGCAAAATCGTCGAAAAACGATTTTATTGACTCAAACATTGCCTGATTATATTAGCAAAAAGGAAACAATTGTTCAAATTACCGAAGATTCTTCTCCTTCGCTTTGCTCAGGATCAGAATGACGG
>CAZUWK010000027.1:0-8358 GCA_964624185.1 uncultured Gammaproteobacteria bacterium
GAATCTATTGTCAACAGCTTGGGGGATGGGCGCGGGCTAAAGCCCGCTACTCCAAATAACACTAAACCGTTTTCCTATGAAATCATTATTGTTGATAATAACTCAACTGATGGCAGCCAAGAGTACTTGAGTAAGCTCAAAACTCACCCGCCTAAACTTACCACTCGCCTTCCGGGTACTATTCGTACACGGCTCGTGGAGCGTGATTGGCGGGTTGCCAAAGGCAAAAATTCCAAAAAACAAACAAGCTCCAAATCTCAAACAAATTCTAAATTTCAAACCAGCTCCAAATTACCAATACCAAACCTAAAAGTTATTTTGAATAAAGAAAATGCCGGGTTTGCCAGGGCGGTTAATCAAGGGATTAAAAAAGCGACCGGAAAATATTTTCTTCTTTTAAATTCCGATATCAGGGTTTTGCCCGGATCAATTGAAAAGCTCATAGAATTGACGGATAAAAAGAAAGACGCCGGTTTGGTGGCGCCAAAATTGCTTAACAAAGATGGCAAAACCTCGCAGGCCTCTTGTTATAATTTACCTACCGTTGGTCGGGCGATCCAACAGTTTTGGTTTAAAAAGTCTGGAGCCTTTGAAAAGTTTTTGCCCAGAGGCGGCCAGCCAACTTCAGTTGAGGCGGTAGTTGGAGCGGCAATGCTAATTCCCAAAACCACCACCGATTTGATTGGCTTACTTGATGAAAAGTTTTTTATGTATTATGAAGATTTGGACTTTTGTCGAAAAATAAAAAAAGCCGGCTTAAAAGTTTACTACCTTCCTCAGGCCAAAATGATTCATCATCATGGCGCCAGCGGCCAAAGAGAACCCCAAAGGGTTAATCGCTATCTGGTAGAAAGTAGTCGAAAATATCATGGCCCAATAAAGAACAGATTAATTAATTTCCTTATTAGGGCCTCTTTTTATCAGGGGCTAATTCCTTTATTAATCGTAATTATTGGTCTTTTGGGTTATGCTATTTTTCCCTTGTTAAAGTTTGAATTTTTTGCCTCTCACGATGGTTTTTTTCACCTGATTAGATTAGCTGAATTTGATAAGGCCATTAGGGGCGGGCAAATACCGCCTCGTTGGGCGCCGGGCTTGGCCGGGGGCTTAGGGGCGCCAGTTTTTAATTATTTTTATCCTTTAAGTTATTATTTGGCTGAAGTGCTTCATCTGGTTGGTTTTTCTTTGGCTTCCTCGGTTCGGCTTCTTTTTGTCTTGGGTTTTGTTGGTGGTTTTTCTCTAGCCTTTTTGTTTCTAAAAAGGCATTTTGCTTACTTTGCCAGCTTTTTAGGAGCCTTTTTTTATGTTTTTTCCCCCTATACTTTTACCAACATTTATGTTCGGGGTAATTTGCCTGAATTTTTGGCGCTGATGATTTTGCCGGGAGTTTTTTATTTTGCTGAGGAGATTGTTTTTAAAAAACGCCCTTCCCCAATGCTGGTTTTTTTCTTTTCTTCATTATTGGCCTTTTTTGTTATGGCCCACAACATTGTCTCTTTTTGGGGAGTGATTTGGCTTTCCCTTTATTTGTTATTAACGGCCGGTAAAAGGGTTGTTAAGATAATCGGGCCTTTTTTATTGGGGCTGGGATTGTCGGCTTTTTTTTGGTTTCCGGCACTCTTGGAAACCCAGCTAGTTCATCTGTCAAAAGAGACAGTTTTTAATTGGTGGGATCATTTTCCGACCATTAGCCAATTGGTTTATTCCCCTTGGGATTATGGCGTTTCTTTGCCTGGGCCAGGGGACACGATGTCTTTTCAGATTGGCCTACCCCATCTTTTCTTATTTTTATCGGCCCTGGCCTTGGCGATAATTTGCTCTGTTAAAAAGAAAATTAAGCTTTTTTTAACCAAACCGGCCCCTCTTTGGTTGTTTTTTGCCTCTTCTTTGGGGTTTATTTTTTTAATGAATCATCGATCAGCCTTCTTGTGGCAAATAGTACCCTTTTTGTCTCGAGTTCAATTTCCTTGGCGATTTTTAGGTTTTCTTAACTTTGCCTTTATTTTTCCCATTACTTTTCTCTTTAATGGGATTTTAGCGACCAAGAAAAAGGCCTGGGTTAACTTGACTGTTTTGCTATTTTTAGCCGCTTCTTTTGGTTGTTATTACTCTTTTCCTAAAATTAGCCAGGCTCTTTCTGAAGAAAAAGTTTTAACTTCGCAAGAGGCGACCGAAACCACCACTAACGCCAACGAAATTTTGCCCATTTGGGCGCCAACCGACTATTATCGTTATGATTTTAGCCAGGCCCTTTCCTGCCAAGACTTTTCCTGTCAAGCCTTAGTAAGGTTGGAAAAAGAAACCGAAGTTGTTTTTGCCAAATTTTATTTTCCTTCTTGGCAAAGCAATATTGGCCAAACTTTTGCCCAAGGGGAAACGGGCCTATTAGCGCTGGTTTTGCCCGAAGGAGAGCACAATATTCAGATTCGTTGGCAAGAAACTAAAATTGCCCAAATCGCCAATAATATTAGCTTGTTTTCTCTTTTGACAGCAATTGGTTATTGCTTTTGGTTAAAGAATGAGAAAAATAAAAACTCAAATTAAAAAACTTGACCCGACTAATTTAAAAACGGTTTTTTTTGTCTCTTTGCTTTGGCGTTTTGGCGTTTTTTTGGTCGCTTTTTTGGGCTATTTTTTATTAGTTGAAAAATATGTCCCCTCTTCATTTATTGATTTTCCCTGGAATAAGAACTTTTTGTTTTGGTCATGGGCCAATTTTGACGCCGAACATTTTTTTCATATTGCTGAATTTGGTTATGGTTATAGTCAGGGCTTGCCCACATTTTCTTTTTTCCCACTCTATCCGTTAATGTTAAGATTTCTGAACAAAATTTTTTCTGATTATTTTCTTGCCGGGCAAATAATTATTTTTGTTTTTTTGCCCTTAACGATTTACTTTTTTAATCGTCTTTTGAAAAAAGAGGGGATAGTGAACAAAAAAATTTGGCTTATTAATCTATTGTTTTTATTTTCTCCGGGGGCAGTTTTTTTAAATGCTTTTTATACTGAATTACCGTTTTTATTTTTTACTATTACCAGCCTATTTTTTCTTAAAGAGAAAAAATATTGGTCCTCGGCCTTGTTGGGCTTGTTGGCCTCGGCAACTCGGGTGGTCGGTATTTTTATTGCTCCGGCTATTTTTTGGGTTCTTTTACAAGATAAAAAAATCTCCTGGTTTAGGAAAATCTTTTTCTCTGGCTTATCTACCCTAGGTTTAGTTTTTTATAGTTTATTTTTAGGAATTCGTTTTGGTAATCCGCTTCTTTTTGGTTTGTCTCATCAGGCCTGGGGGAAAGCCCAATTTGTTTCTCCTTTTAAAACCCTAGCTAATTATTTGTCGACTATTTTTTCTCCACCTCCGAATCTTTCTTGGCTTAATTATTACACCGTTTTGATCGAATTTTTTATTACCTTAGCGGCTTTGATTAGTTTTGTCTATTTATGGAACCGGGCCCTTAAAGATAAAAAAGCAAAGCCGGTATTGGCTTTTTCCACTCTGGCCTTTATTTTACCCTTCTTAACCGGATCGCTAGGAACGATGCCTCGCTATTTGTTAACCTTTTTAGCTCTTTTCCCTTTTTGGGCCAATATTTTTGTTAAAATAAAACCGCGGGTTCGTTTTATCTTGCTGGGAATAATATTTTTGGTCTTTTCCTCAGGGATAATTTTGTTTACTAGAGGCTATTGGTGGGGGTAAAAACAATTAACAATTAAAAATTAAAAGTCAAAAGTTGCTGGTCACTGATTACCGTTTACTATTTACTAAGTATGGATTACTTAAAAAAGATGAAGTCCATTTTTAAATCCCCCACTTTTTATTTAATTCTGATTTTGTGTTTAGCGGCTTTTTTGCGGTTTTCTGCTCTTGATCGGGTGCCCCCATCTTTAAATTGGGACGAAACCGCCATTGCTTATAATGCTTATTCTATTCTCCAAACCGGTAAAGATGAATGGGGAAAATCATGGCCACTGTTGGGTTTTGAGTCCTTTGGGGAGTATAAACTGCCGGTATTTATCTATGCCACCATTCCCGGAGTGGGCCTGTTTGGCTTAACCGAATTTGGAGCCCGTTTTATGCCGGCTCTATTTGGGGTTATTGGAGTTGGTCTTACTTATCTCTTTGTCAAGGAACTTTTCAAGAACAAAAATTTAGCTCTGCTTTCAGCCTTTATTTTAGCCATTGACATTTGGCACCTGCAAATTACTCGAGCTGCCTTTGAGGCCGGTTTGGCTCAATTATTGATCTTGGCTTCTATCTTGTTTCTTTATCAAGCCAAAAAAAAGCCCTTCTTTTTACCGATTTCGGTTTTTTTAGCCTGTTTATCGGTTTACACCTACAATTCTTCTCGCCTTTTTGTGCCAATTTTTTTCTTAGCTGTTTTTATTTTTGATCGAAAGCTATTTTTAAAAAACATTAAGGCTCTTATTTTAGCTGGATTGGTAGCTATTGTTTTTGCCCTTCCTTTAATTATTAATTTTAATACACCCGTTATTCAGGGCCGTTATGATTTAATTAGCATTCAGGGTGATCCCGGTTTTGTTTTGCGCATTAACGATGCTCGAGGACGGCTTTGGGCAAGGGGTTGGCCCGATTCTCTGGCCCGGCTAATTCATAATAAGGGCACCCATTACGCTTGGGTGTTTGGCAAAAACTATCTGGCTCATTTTTCTCCCAATTTTTTATTTTTTACCGGGGCCGAACATACCCAACAAAGCATCCCTGGTTTTGGTCAGTTTATGATTGTTTTTGCTCCTGCTCTTGTTTGGGGCATTTACCTTTTGGGTAAAAAATTAGTTCGGGAAAAGTCTTTGGCCGCCTTCTTGTTATTTACTCAAATTTTGGTTTCTCCGGTGGCCGCCGCTACCACCATGAACTCTATTCCTCACGCCCTAAGAACCTTTTGCGCCCTTCCGGCTTGGCAGATAATTATCGCCTATGGTTTATGGGACTGCTGGCAAAGAGTTAAAAAAACTAAGCTTAAAACAGCCGCCTTGGGGCTTTTCTTTTTCCTCTTAAGTCTTAATTTTGGCTACTACCTAAGGCAATATTACCTTGTTTATCCTGTCAGTCGAGCCAAAGATTGGCAATACGGCCATAAAGAGGCGGTAACTTTTGTTTGGGAAAACAAAGACGATTATGACAAGGTGTTTTTTACTCGCCACTATGGCGAGCCCTACATTTTTTTCTTGTTCAATTCTAATTATTCTCCCCAGGAATATCAGCAAGTGGAAAAAGTTCGAGCCAAAAGGTATGGTTGGGTTTGGGTAGACAAGTTTGACAAATTTTATTTTCCTGATTTTTCCGACCCGGGCGATTCGGTTAAAGAAATTGCCAAGAGGGAGGAGGGGAAACTGCTTTTTGTCGGCAAGCCGGGCGATGTCCCCGACGATTGGGTAATTAAAACAATTTATTTTCCCGACAAGACTAAGGCATTTGAAATCGGTTTTACCGAATAATGTATATTATTAGTAACTTATGATTAAACTTTCGGTGGCGCTGGCAACCTACAATGAAGAAAAAAATCTTACCTCTTGTCTTGAGGCAGTTGGGGATTGGGTAGATGAAATTGTTGTTGTTGATGGTGAATCTATCGATAAAACTTGCCAAATTGCCAAAGAATATGGCGCCAAAGTTATTAAAACCACCAACAAACCCATTTTCCATATTAATAAACAAATGGCCATTGATGCCTGTCGGGGCGAATGGGTTTTACAGCTTGATGCCGATGAAATCGTTGACCAGGACCTAAAAGAGGCGGTTTTGGCCATAGTTGAAAAGGGGAGTAGGGATGATGCTTTTTCTGTTAGAAGGAAAAATTTTTTCTTGGGCCGTTGGTTGTCTAAGGGGGGTCAATATCCAGACGCAGTGATTAGATTTTTTAAAAAGGGTCAGGCGTATTTGCCTTGCCGGTCGGTTCATGAGCAAATGGAAGTTCCTTCCGGTAAAATTGGCCAACTGTCCGGTCATTTACTTCACTATCCCTACCCTGATTTTAGCGAATATTTAGTCAAGTTTAACCGCTACACCCAATTGACGGCCCAAGAATATCTAAATAATCCGAAAATAAAACCAAATGTTTGGCGCTACACTCTAATAGAGGTAAAAGCTATGGTCGAATTTTTGTCTCGTTACTTAAGACATAAGGGCTTTCTTGATGGTTTTCCTGGTTTGGTTTTTGCTCTTTTTTCTGCCCTTCACTATCCGGTGGCTTTCATTAAGTATTGGGAGAAGAAACATGATCAAAAAAACAAAAAAATCAAATAGGAAAAATTCACAGTTATCTCTTCTTATTTTAAGCCTAATTCTTCTTATTGGTGGCTTTGTTAGATTTATCCAATTGGGTAATCTTCCTCCCGGAACCCATTGTGACGAGGTTTCGGTTGGTTATAATGCTTTTTCCATTCAGCAAGCTGGTATTGATGAGTGGGGAAAAAAGCTTCCTTTCACCTTTAAGGCTTTCGGCGAACACAAGCTTCCTGGCCTGCCCTATTTAGTCGCCTTTTTATTTAATTTTTTACCGGTATCGATTTTTACCGTTCGCCTGCCCTCAGCAATAGCCGGTTTTCTTTCTATAATTGCCACTTATTTAATTATCAGGGAGCTCTTTCCCAAAAATAAAATTTTACCTCTCTTGGGGGCTTTTATTCTGACTTTTTCGCCTTGGTCTTTTAGTCTTTCCCGCCAATTTTTTGAAAGCAATGTCGCTAATGGTATTTTTCTATTTGGTCTTCTGTTTCTTGTTCGTTTTATTAAAAAACCGGATAAAGACAAGCTTATTGATGTTAACTCTTTTTTGTCAGTCTTTCTTTTTTCTTTGTCTGGTTATTTCTATATTGTTCATCGTTTAATGGGCCCGGCTCTTTTGGTTTTTTCTCTCTATCTGCTTTTTAAAATTAAAAAGGTTACTTTAAAAAAAACCTTTTTTGTTTTCGCCCTTTTTATTTTATTTTCTCTACCCTTAATTTTTCAAGCTGCTAATCCGGAAGCAAGTAAGAGGCTGGGGCAAGAGTCGCAGAGAATTAACTTTGGTTCAAGCCTGGAAATAAATGAAAACCGAGCCATGTGCTATTTGTTTATGAACAAAAATGTCCGGCTTTCCAAGGTTTGCTATCTTATTTGGAATAAGCCGGTTTTAAGAGTAGAAAAAGCTGTTCGGTCGTATTTGGCCCACTTTTCTCCCCAATTTCTTTTTTTTGAGGGGGGAACAACCACAGGACCGGCTTTTTTAAATTATGGAGCTTTCTTTTTATCGCTTATTCCCTTTTATTTTTTAGGCTTTTATCGGCTTTTTGTTTGGGCTATTAAAGAAAAATCTATTTTGGGTCAAGTTTTTTTAGCTGGACTTTTTCTTTCTCCTTTATCAGGAAGCTTGGTTGGTCAACCGGCCGAACATCGTAGCACCTTGTTTTTATTTTTTGCCTTAACTTTAATTATTTTAGGTTTTTGGCAAGCCTTTGTTCATTTTAAAAAGAAAAATCTTAAGAAAGTTGTTTTGTTTTTTATTTTTCTGTTTTTGTCTTTTGAGACTTCTCGATTTTTGGTTGATTATTTTTTTATTCATACCAGATTTAATGCCAGCAAGTGGCGTTATGAAATTCCCATTTTAGCCCAAGAGGTAATTGAAAAAGAAAAAAATTACGATAGGGTGATTTTTAATGATTTGGCCGAAGATATGATTTTAAATTTAGCCTTTTTTGCCAAGATTGACCCGACTTATTTTGCCAATAACGTTAAAAGGCATGAGCCAAATAAATATGGCTGGACCAATGCTTATCAATTAGGTAAATATAAAAGTGAAAGTTGGGGGACAGAAAACTTATCGGCTTTGACTAAAACTATCGGTCAAGACCGGGTTTTATTGGTTACTAAGCCAATAAAGAAATATTCTTCTTTTGCTCAAAGCAGAATTTTTGATCCCACCGGGGTTCATTGTTTGGCAGAAATCTATGATTTAAATGCTTTGGCCAAAAAAATTCAAGAGGAAAGTGAATAATAAAAAAAGATTGTCTGTTGCCATTGATGTTTCACCGCTTAAAAACGCCAACCGCTTTCGCGGGGTCGGTTTTTATACCAAAAACTTAGTCGATAATTTACAAGAATTAATTAAAAAAGACAAAAAATATTCCCAATTTAAAATAACATTAATTGATGAACAATTTAACAATTCAGCAATTCAACAATTTTCTCTTCTTCATTATCCTTATTTTGACATTTTTTTTCCCACTCTTCCCAAAAAAATAAAACCAACCGTAGTTACTGTTCACGACCTTACCCCTCTGGTCTTTCCCAAGCACCATCCTGCCGGAATTAGGGGAAAAATAAATTGGACTAAACAGAAAAAAAGACTCCAGCAAGTG
>CAZUWK010000028.1:0-8319 GCA_964624185.1 uncultured Gammaproteobacteria bacterium
GTATATTTTTGCTTATTTCTAAATATTGTTCGTATAATGCTCCGACAAGTTTGCCCAAAAGATCAATGTTGATTTTTGAATTAGATTGAAATTTGGCTATTAATTCTGCTATATCGCGGTTCATAGTATTAGAATGACTTAACATGTCAGACATCACTTTCGTATAGTGATACTTATGCATATCCGAAAATTGAATATCGCCAGTCACCAAAAGCAAATCGGTTACAATCCTACCTAAATACTTTTCTATATCCCCTTTGCTGGGATCTTCTTCGTTAACGATGGATTTTTGTATCCTATAAAAATATTCTTCAATTCTATATAGTAAATCTGATTTAATTTTGTTTTTATCCAATTTTCCTTCATTTTCTTTGTAAAAATTCCTACCTAGTAGGGTATCTGCCGAAGCGAGAATTTTGAAAAAATATGATCCGTGACGACCCCTCTGATAATTTTTAATTCCCCTCAAAAGAATTTGATTCTTATAATCGACAAAAACCTCTATGGGTAAATTTAATTTTTTAAAAAAAGATAACAACAAGTAGTCTTTACTTTGGTATTTATCAAGCAACAATAAAAAATCAAAATCCGTAGGGGGGGGTGCCATCAAATCTTATTTTGGGACCATAACGCAATAAACAAATAATTCTGTTTTTGCCAAAAAGAGATATAGTCTTCTCGACCACAATTTTGTTTATGTCATTACGACTAATAGGGGTTAACCCTAAGTTTTTACCCTCTAACACTAGCCATTTTCCTAAATTGTTAAATACTTTTTCTATTACCTTGGTATTATTTGTTGGTTCTAGGGCCAGAGTTAGCGCCTTGTGCATATCATCTTTTTTGTCCGGGTAATATTTTGAAAATTTCTCATAACACAAACCTAAATCTCGGGTGAAACACTTTTCCCTTTCCGACACAAGTTCTAAACCAGATCTAACAATGCGTTTCATTATCCATACGCACATTGCCTTTGTATTTGTTTTGTCATATATTCCAATCCTAATTTCATTTTTAGTTTTAAATATCTCTTCTTCCAAATGCGATAGGGAAATAGCTACATCTTTACCAGGCTTAGGATCTTTTATCTTACTTTTGATGTCTTTACCATATAAGCACAGCGAGGTTAATTTGATTAAAACATTTTCTTTCATTGTCAATATTTGATCTAATGTAAAATATCCAATGTCAAATTTAGTTATAAATGGATACTTCTTGTTCAACTTATCCATGTGTCTTTTTATTGTTAACCTGTCAAAGTCAACCAGAGGCCCTAAGGTTACTATAAAAAAGTCTATGTCAGAAATATTTTTTATTCCCAACCCAAAGACAATAGAACCCCTTAAATAAATACTATATATATTTTTATTGTTTAATTTTTTAAAAAAGTTTAAAACGTCATCGATTGGGGCTTGGTACCTTTTTTGGATATTGACTTCAGAATCGGGCATATAAAGCTTGCCATCTTCATTCTGATTTATACAAACTTTTTTGTCTTTTTTCATAAAAATCCTTTAATCAATATTAGATTGATATTAGATCGTATTGTACGATACATGACTAGTTTTGTAAAAACAATATAAATTTAAACAATTATAGGGTTTTATGTTATACTTTTATTCGGATAAAATGATAGAATCTGAACGAAAAATTATTACTGCGTCAGCGGCCGAGAACCTCGATACCATAAACGAAAGAGTTATCCATCGTTTTATCCCCATGCTCGTGGCTGAAAATATAAACAGAATAATTGAATACGAATCTGGAAGGCTAATGCCCAGAGTAGATTTATGGAATTGTATAGGAATGAGAATGGACAAGGCCTTTATGTCCCAGCAAAACAGATATAAGTCTAGAGAAGCCTTTTCCTATTCGCTGTTGGTTGACAAATATAAGATATTAGAAGAGCTGGGAATTCCGAGCAAAGGAAGAGATGTAATTAGAGACGACGACGATAGTACAAAAACCTGGCTTGAACAAAAAATAGAACAGTTTTTATCTACTGGTGCTATTTATATAGATTCGGTGGGCGTAAACATTTGTGATACTTGCGGCTATATGCAATCAGTTGACAATATTAGAGTAAATTCTTGCACTATATGCGAAAATGATTCTTTTCATTCAGAAAAAAGGAATGTTTTAATGGTAGACATCCCAAAAGACAGAGAATCTTTAATAAGGGATAGGATTATCCATCCTAAAAATACTGAACATTTTCGTGGTCTTTTTTATCAATTACCGCCAAGAATGATGATTTCAAAGATAAGGGAGTATGGATTACCCTTAGATTCAATTGGCCTAGAAGGATATGTTTTGGACCCGAAAATAGGTGTTGCACTCATGCCGCAACTAGTTGCAGAAAAGTATGAACTATCTGAATTGACGTTGACCCAAGGCGCAACTGTAGCAACAAACACCATTCCTTATACCTCTATACTAACAAGTGGTTTCCACCACAATTACTTATTACTTCCCAAAATACCAATTACTTCTCTTGAAGAAGCTAAAAATATTGGTTTAGGCTTTATGGCCAGGTACCTACCACTTGCCCTAATGACATACAGTAATGATATTACGCCGGATCAGCTCGAAATAATCCGAAAAGAATACGCCCGTATTAACTGGAAAATTGATATAACAATTTCTTCGCTTCAATCCGAAAAAGAACAATCTTTAAGGTTAGGTCAAGAAGATCACCAAATGCTTGCAGAAATTTTTAAAGATTTTACCAATTACAGAATACGAGCTGGTCAAATAAAACTAGGAAAATTTTTTAAGGCCCAGGGCAAAAGATACGCTGAAGAAATGAGACATAGGGGCTACTATTTGAGCCCAACAGATATTGATACTCTTGAAAACATAATAAAACTATTTTATAAGTAATATTTATAAAATAGTTTCCGACCCCTGGGGTCTGTTAACTTCAGACCTGGGGTATAACTTAAGTCCTATCTGGCTCCCTAATCCTGAGGTAATAATAAATCCATTTCCTTGATAGTACAGGCCTTTTCGGATGTGGTGCAAATGGAACGCTGAGCCTGCTAAACTGAAGTCATTGTTTATTTGTCTATTTTTGCTAACTTTTAAATTAATCCTTGTTATGTGCCAATCTCTGTGATACGCTTTTTATATATTTATATATAAATGGAGGTTATTGAAAAACCACTTAAGATATCAGGACAAAACTCTCAGTCTCCTAAGCTGGACAATGAGCATAAAAAATTTTTTGTTTCTTTCAAAAAATACCGACTACCGTTAATTATCGGTTGGGCAACCTTTCTTGTTCTGGGAGTGGTTACGCTTATCGTTGTTTCCGACCCTAGCTTCCGACCCCAAGGGTCTGTTAGCTTCAGACCTTAAGCATTTTTGATTATATTAAGTTTTGTTTTGCTCCCACACTTGGATGATACTCGAATAAGGAAGTGGTTAAAAGAGTATCTTTTCAGGCAAAAAAACTATATCTGAATTTTTAGTCCACCTTACTACTCACTATTTACTTAACTCCCCTCAATAAGCGAAGCTCGAACTAATTATAAATTTTCTCTTATTTGTAACCAATCTGAAAAACATAATTTATTAAATATTTATACTCTGCGCCCTCTTTAGTTCTTATGGTAACCTTATTCGTCTTATCGCCATCACCACATAATCTACTTGCGTCCTCATCTGAAAGCAATAACTCTCCTTTAGCCATACTTTCCACTGTAGCGTCACTGTGTATCCTTAGTGGGGGATGATTAAAATTATGTTTTGCGCCGTTATTACAAATAACAAAAGAGTTCTCTCTATCAAGGGCTAGCCCAGAATTGCCCGACCAAAAAACAAAGAATATAACTCCAATTATTAAAAGAAAGAAAACAAGCGGTTTTTTATCTTTTAAGCTCATGTCCTCAAAAATCTTTTTCAAAAAATAGTTTCTCTCCAGTAAGTAAACAGCTTCCTCAAAAAGACTTGTTCTGCAACAATAAGTTGGATCTTGATTTTTATTTAACTGAGCTTAAAATTAACTTGAAACTTCTTAAACGTGAGTTCGTATAATTAATCAAGCTCCTTACTCGACCGATGAACGGCAAGTATAAGTTACCCCTTGATTGTAGGGATCACCCCTATAACAATCTTTCCCACACTCAAAATCATAACCACTACTATCATAAACTTTATATTTGTTTATCATCTCATTTACCCAGTTATGACAAGAGTCTAATGACCCCAAAGGCTCACTTTCAGCCCAATTATCCATATTCTCAATATCGGGATAAAAATAACCCACATACCTGTAGGGATATTTAAAAAATTGTCTATAAATGAAAAGCCCTGAAAAGACCAAGAGTACAATTATTAAAACGTTTCTCATATTTAATTTTATTGTTAAATAGTAACAAAGCCTTAAATTCGGCGATAATTTAAATAAAGAAATGGTTAAAGCACCCTTTAAGTAAAGTTTATTCTATTTAAATTTTCTAGTCTACCTTGCCGCTCATTATTTTTCGCCCCTACAGCCAGTTATGAATTTATTACCTTTTAATAGCTTTACTTCCTTTAGGGAAACTGCCCCTTATCCTTAACAAAAACTCCCTTAAACCACGCTTAACCATTTCATAAAGAAACCGTCCTTTTTCGTCTTGGTAGTAAATCTTCAGCTCTAAAAGGGTTTCTATCTTATCCCTAATTTCATTTTCTTGACCAATAAGGTGTTTTTTATCACTTGTAATAAAAGCGTCACATTTATTAATGTAAGCAGCGTCTAAATTTATTACATCCATTTCGTTTCGACTGCCAACAATTTTTTTAATTTCGCTATATTTATTCGAAATGGGTGAATCATATTCAAGATATAGGTCATCATAATGAAAATGACCGTTATATTTAACAACGGATGGTCTGCTTTGAGTTAGTTTTCTTGTTCTGGTTTCGTAGGGACAATAAAATATTTCTACTAACTTTAGCTGTCTTAATTTTTTCAGCCAAGAGGGAAAATTCGCGTTATCGCAATATACTTTTATTTTTATCATAATAACCCCTGAAAATAGAAATCCTTTTTATCGAAACCCAAAAGATTAACCATTACTGACAATCAGCATCACAAGCAATTCCGTCCTTATCTGCATCTCTGGCTTCGCAACCACATACATTAAGCTGATATTGGGCTTCCTCACAAGATGACATTTGCGGACAAGTCTTAGAGCAATTACAAATATAGCTACCTCCTGTTTGTGCTGACGGTTGGATTGTTGGGTTTTGGGGAACAGGGGTTTGCGGCTGAGGTGACAAACTTTGATTTGTAGAGGTAGTGGTTAACGATTCCGTAGTTGTTTGCTTAGGGGTAGATGTTGGTGAAGGATCACAAACTTCACCCCACAAACCTTTTTTCTCTTCTCTTGCTTGTCTTTGGGCTTCAATAAACCTATCTTGGTATTTAACATCTGGCGGATAGGTACTTGATTGAGCATAGCCCTCTCTTACCAAATATTCGTTTACCAAAATGTCTCCTAACCAAATATATCTTAAAAGTCTTCCATATTTGTCGGTTTCCGAAACATCTTTTTCTAATTTTACTTCTTTGCCTTCAACTAATTCTCTGTTTTTATCAGACGCTTCCTTACCATAACATTGAACTGGCTTAGAGGGATGAACTGTCTCAGGAGCATCTATCCCTATATATCTCGCCACTTCTCCTGTTTCCAGCTTTATTGTGTCTCCATCAACAACTCTGGCTACCTTGGCTTTATATTTGGTGGGGTTAAAGTTTATGGCAGAGGTTACGACTTCACTTTCATTGTCAACACTATCTATAACTTTAACGCTTATGGTATTCGCACCTAAAACCAGCCCAGTTTTAAGTTCAAATTCTCCTTTATCATTAGCATAAGTCTCTTGATGTGCGCCGCCTTCGTTGATTTGAGCAATAACTTTGGTGTTTGCTTCGGCAACGCCTTTGATAATAATGTTTTCCTCACTATCATCTGGTAGGTTTGTTGGTAAAGCTATTACTGGCTTGGTAGGCGGGGTTTGGTCAACAACAATAAGAATATTTTCAGTATTACATTTATCTTTCTTTTCTGATTTACAAACCTGAACAGTATAGGTATAATTTCCATCTTTTAAGTCGTTAATTGGGAAGTAAAACTTGCCTTTAGAATCTGCTTTTACAAGCTGGATTTCTTGATTGTTTTCCAGCAAATAAACCTCTTTGCCACTGGATGTCTTGCCGCTTATGGAAACAGAACTTTTATTAGTGGGGTCAATTTTATCTAAAGCAAGCGTGGGAGCCGAGGGGTTTACTATAGCTAATATAATTAGAAAAATAAAAAAATAAAAGGCTGAGGCAAATAAAGCTTTCCACCATCTCCCAGATCGAAAGCCAGGAACCTTCCTTAGAAAAGAGGGCATTTGATGTTATTATAGCATTTTATACCATTAGCACGGACATTTTTTGATTTGGCCTATTGTTGTTTCCGCGCATAATCATGTCACCTAGGAGTGTTTACCTAAAAACTTTGAAACACAGCGTTATTGGCTATTTAGTTTTTTAGCCAAAGATTCCTGTTCTTCGTAAAGTGCTTTATCTTGGTCAGCCATTTTTCTTTCCTCGGCAGTCAACCATTGATTGGCCTCCATTTTAGCCACGATAGTTGAAATATTGGCAATTCTTATAGAAAGAATCTCATTTATTCTGTCAATGTCTGTTTTGTTCTTTTCGTAAAATTCCTGATAATCTTTTAGTCTCGCCCAGCTGGGTTGAACTTCCTTTAATTGCAAAAGTATATTTCTCCATGAATCGATATTTTCTTGATTATAGTTGGGTGGTACATAACCCCCAAACTCCTGAACAATAACTTGAACTTCGCAACCATTTATTTTTCCGACGACTGCTCCAACACCGGCATCTTGATATTCCTTATTTAACAAATACTTTTCGCCAAACTCAAAATAATGACCAAGTAAATCTTCAGCGTCAAAATAACCATAAGTAAAAATTTCCCCATGAACAATGTTGAAATAACCAGCTTCTCTTTGGGCCTTGTCAATTGGGTATTTACTATCACTGGGGGAAATATCAATCTCGTTGTTTTCGATAATGGCTCGCGCTCTTTTTCTGGCTGCTACCTCAAGTTTCTCGTTTACCACAAGTAATGGTAGGCCAGCTTCTTGTCTTTTTTCGTTTAAAAGCTGGTAGTAATCATTCGCTTCAAAAGAAGCCAAACCCGCTCTTTCCTTGTCGTGGCTTACATCTCGCCACTTATTCTTAAGCTTTTCCTGCTTACTATATGGAATAGTCCCAGTAATACTGCTAATTGAAATAAAACCTAGATCTCTGGAGTCCCGACTTCTAGCCCTGTTATCTCCTAAAACAAAAACATGTTTATCGGAAACTACTACTTCTTTACAGTCTGGCAAAAAATCTTTGCTGCCAAAGGTTGAGCGAGGCTTAAGAGTATAGGGCTCCACGGTAATTTCCCCATTCAGATAAAAAAATCCATCCCTGATTTCTATTCTGTCACCCGGTATTGCCACCACCCGCTTTATATAAGAAACGGCTTCACCGTCTGCCAGATCAGCCGCATTAAAAACAACAATATCCCCTCTTTGTAATTTCCTAAAGTTGGCGGCAACACTACTATAAAGATAGACATTTTCTAGCTTATCTTCCTCTAAAGTAGGAAGCATCGAATGGCCAATTATTTGCACCTCACTAGGAGAGGGAATTACACCCAATAGCAAGGCAGGGAAATAAAAGACCGAAAAATAACCTGCCACCCATGTCGGGAGAATAACCGTAAAAATGAACATCATTTTTATTAGTCGCTCGAAGAAAGAAGCATTTATTCTTGGTTTAGAGAAAAATTTTATTTTTCCCGTTATCTTCTCTGGAGTAATAGTTTTAAAAAGTAGAACAAACGGGAAAAATATAAACAAAAGTAGCAACTTAAAACCAAAAACTACTTCGGGTCCTTTCCGAAACGAGGCCAAGACAGATATTAAAGAGGATTTAAAAATCAGAATTAAGAACAGGATTCCAAAAGACAATAGCCCAAATAAAACAAAGCCGGAGAGAATAAAAAAGAAAACATCCGGCGCTTCATTAAAAAGCTCTTTGCGAATTCCGACAACATAAACCACTGTTAGTATTGCCCCCGCAATGCACAATAACCAAGCCCGAAAGAAAAATTTAACTAGCTTATCAAAGAAGTTTTGGGAGTTATTATCAAAATTTTTCCGAGCAATCATGCTAAAAATATTTTAGCAAAAAACCCAATACAAAAGCTCCTCGGCTTGGACTCTCTTCATCTTGCTTTACCAAGATTCAGAGCAAGTTCA
>CAZUWK010000029.1:0-1397 GCA_964624185.1 uncultured Gammaproteobacteria bacterium
CACTATTTGGTTTTTCGATAATATAATTAATTGGCAAAAAAATATTTTTATCAAACTGCCCTGGTGGATTATCCCAGGTATTGGCCCCGGCAAAGTGAAGCAAATTCTGATTGCCGGCAAACATCTCATCAAGAAACCAATCGATCGCTTCTCCCCCTATACTCATCTTAACCACCCGACCAGCGACATTAAATTTGGTCTCGTCACCCAAATTAGGAAAACACCTGGGGTCAGATTCCGGCGTTAACTCATTTAAGGCTTCAATTAATTTTTCTAAAGAATCAAAAGAGTCGCCCTTTTCTTCTTGCAGTTTTTTTAATCTAGCCAAAACCGGATCGGTATTGGCGCGAATGTTTTCCTGAAGAGAAATATCGGATTCTTGGGCTAAAGAACCATCTTTTTTAGGCTCAACGCCGAAAGCGCTTCTTTTCCCCTGGGTTAACTCAATTAGCTGGCTAACCGATACTGTTGTTGGTCTTGGCTCTTGTTCCCCTGGAAAAGTTTCTGATGTTAATTCGGTCATAACGTTATTTTAACCTAATCTAGAGTTTGACAAAAGTCAATATTTTCCTGTTTTTCTTGGCCTATAACTTGGGCCTCAATTAGTTGTTGGTGATATTTGGTGTTGGGAGCAATTAGCCAAACGTCGGCTAAGCCCTCTTCAACCAAAAGGGTATTAACTAACCCCTGATCAAAAAAAACATAGGCCAGGGTGCGGTTATATTGATCTTTTGGTTCTTGACCAACTTCAATTTCTACCGTTTTATCAAGCAAGAGACTAGTCAAATATTCTTTGGCCGCTAGGGCTCGGCAAGAAGCCTCTCCTTCGAGAGGAATTTCTTCGGCGTTAATACCAATTAGACGGATTCTCTCCTTATCCGCCTCAATCGTGTCGCCGTCAATCACCCGAGTAATGGTTAAAGAGGGGAGCGCGTTGGGTTTCTCGTCTTGATTGGTAGTGGCTATTTCGACCTGGTTTTCTTGATTAGAGCTATTATCATCGGCCCTTTGCCAATACCAAAAGCCGCTACCCGTCAAAACAACGGCTAAAACAAAAGAAAGAATAGTCAACAGGCGATATTTTTGGGCACTTCTCATTAAAAATTATTGTAACCGGTTTAGGGCAAAAAAGAAAACCCCTGGTTCAACCCCGGAGTGTTAGGCACAAACACTCCGGGGGTGGACAAGAAAAAACAAGAAGAAAAGATGTTATTATAAAAAATAATGGCGCTTAAGAGTTGGTGGTTGTCGGTTTTTCTATTAGTTTTGATTGGAGCGGGCTTGGCTTGGTATTGGCGCTATCAAAATAAACCGGGGGAAATTTATGAAAGGGTGGGTTCGGTTAATCAGGTTACCATTGAGGGGGTGGTTTTTGAAGTTGAATTGGCCGCTACTCC
>CAZUWK010000029.1:1497-5274 GCA_964624185.1 uncultured Gammaproteobacteria bacterium
TTAATCAGGTTACCATTGAGGGGGTGGTTTTTGAAGTTGAATTGGCCGCTACTCCCCAGGAAAGGGCCAAGGGCTTATCGGGCCGAAAAGAACTTTGCGATCAATGCGGCATGTTGTTTATTTTTGATAAAAAAGACTACCATTCTTTTTGGATGAAGAATACCCTAATCCCCTTGGATATTATTTGGCTAGACGAAGACTGGCAGGTAGTAGATTTTATCGCCTGGGCCCAACCCCAAGGAGCCAGAAAAATTGCCGACTTACCGGTTTATCGGCCCAAAAAGATGGCCCAACTTGTTTTAGAAGTCCCCGGAGGGACCACCAAAAGAATTCAAAACTTCAAAGTTGGAACTCGGGCCAAAATCAACTAAGAATAGCCCCTTTTTTACTCTTTTTAAACAAGAATTATTTGTCTTGGGCTTTGGGGTCGATGGCCACCTGAGAAGAGGTTTCTTGAGGTGTTGTTGGCGGTTTTTGGACAAGACTAGGCTCTTGGCTAGGAGCCGGCTCTTGAGGGGTGGGCTGGTTGGCGACTGGTTCCGGGCTTAGGGTTGATTCTTCAACCGGGGCCGGTTCTTGTTGTTGAGGGGTTTCTGGAACTGATTCCGGTTCCTGATCGGTTGGAAAAAAAGACACCGGTTTGGCTAAATCATTTTCTGTTCTTAGCGGTTGCTCCTCGACGGCTTCTTGCTGGGCCTCTTCTGTAACTGGGCGACCCTGATCGTCTAGTTCGATTGGCCCAGGTTGACTATCCAAAGAGGAAAGTGGTTCAGTTTTTGTTTCTTCTTGAGCCGGCGTGGTCTCTTGCTCTAAAGTAGCAGTCGGTTCTTCTGGTTCTTCTGGTTCTTCTAGAGAAGAGGCCAGGTAATCCTCTTGTTGGTGGGGTTCTTGCTGTTCGGGTAGTGCTTCTTCTAGTTCTTCGGCTGGCTCCTGAGTGGATGCTTCTTCCTGAGTAGTTGCTTCTTGAGAATCAGTTTCTAGAGCCGGCTCTTGGGGGGTCGATTCTTGAGGGGTGCGGGCCTGATCTGGTTCTTCTGGGGTTTCGGATAAAGTTGACGTGTCCGCTGTTTGAGCCGCAGAAGATGCTAGGGCTTCATCAGCATCTTGCTGACCCCAACCCACCGACAAAATCGCCTCGCGAATGGCCTGATCAGAAACCCCGGCCTGACGCTGTTCTTTAACATAGGCAATCAGCTCTTCGCTAATCATTATCTATCAGACTACTATCTTTTTTTTAGAAAATCAAGCCCTATTTTATTTTGATCACCTCCTCCTCCAAAAAAGCAAAAACTTGCCAATTTAACCCTTAAAAGATAAAATTAAACCAAGTTTTATTTTAAAAATGGCCAAACCCGAAAAGAGAGTAAGGACAATAGAAGAAATTAAAGCTGATAACGAAGAAAGAAACCGCGATTATCGCCGAGAATGGCCAACCCCCCAAGAAAAAAGAGAACTTCAAGAAGCAATTAATCGCTCCCGCCCCGATTTATTAGTCGAAATCCCTCCCTCCACTAAATATCCCTCCATTAAATATTCGATCAAAATTATTAAAGACCAAAAAAGCGCTAAACAAAAACTATCCCGGGGAGAAGAATTAGGTCCTGGCGATTACGAGACTGTTTTTCCTAAAGAAAAACTTGCCTTCTCCATTTCTCTTGGTAAACGGGTTACCGCCTTTATTCCCGGTGGTTTTAGAACTCCCCCCGAAGAGCAGATTTGTCATTTGGGGAAAGTTTTAGCCCAAAAAGAAGAAAAAGACGAGGAAGAAAAAACTGTTTTTCAGGTTAGCCCTCCAACTATTGGCCAAATTAGGGCCGGTCAAACCGTTCTTATTCCGCTGGAAATCGTCAATGAGCTTAGACCGGACGACGATAAACCGCAAAAAGAAACCACTGCCGACTCTCCCCAAAAAAAGCTATCGGGTTTTTAATTTTCTTGTTGTACAATTAAACTAATGTTAATTGGAGTTGACGGTAATGAGGCCAATGTCTTAAACCGAGTTGGTACCGGCCAATACACTTATTATTTACTAAAACATTGGCAAAAAATTTCCTCGTCTAAAAATTCATTCCGGATTTACCTATCTTCACCGCCCGGCAGTTGGTTACCCAAAGAAAATTCTTATTTTTCCTACTCTGTTTTTGGGCCAGGCAAATTCTGGACTCAGTCGGCCTTGCCAATAAAATTGTTTTTTGAAAAAAACAAGCCCGATGTTTTTTTCTCTCCGGCTCATTATTCCCCCCGCTTTTCTCCAATCAAAACCGTCGTCGCAATTCACGACCTGGCCTATTTAATTCACCCAAAAGAATTTAAAAAAAAAGACCAACAACAATTAACCTCTTGGACTAAGTATTCGGTTAAACAAGCCCAAAAAATTATCGCTGTCTCCCAAAACACCAAGGACGATTTGGTCAAATTCTATCAATTGCCGGAAGGAAAAATCACTGTTATCTACAATGGTTTTGACCAGCATCGCTTTCATACTAATTTGGCCAAGAGCACCAGTCAAAAAATTAAAGATAAATATCAAATTAAAGGCGATTATCTGGTTTATCTTGGTACCCTTCAGCCAAGAAAGAATTTAGAAAGCCTGATTAAAGCCCTACCGGAAATTATCAACAAACACCCTAAAATTAAACTGGTAGTGATTGGTAAAAAAGGCTGGCTTTATTCGACCATTTTTTCCCTGGTCGAAAGCCTAAACTTAACCAAGGCGGTTGTTTTCACTGATTTTGCTCCCGATGATGAAGTGCCGTTTTTAATCGCTTCTGCCAAGGTTTTTGTTTTGCCCTCTTTGTATGAAGGCTTTGGTATTACCGTTTTAGAGGCCATGGCTTGTGGAGTGCCGGTGGTAGTTTCCAAGGTTTCTTCGCTACCGGAGGTAGTTGATGAGGCCGGCCTTTATATTGATAATCCCAAAAACTATGCCCAAATTGCCCAGCAAATCAACAGAATTCTCACCGATGAAAAGCTCGCCGAAGAATTAACCAAGAAAGGCCTGGCTCAAACCAAGAAGTTTTCCTGGGAAAAATGCGCCAAAGAAACACTGGAAACAATTAAAACCGCCTAAACCTCAAAAAAACCTACCTTAGCTCCCGCCAAAGAGCAAAAATATCGTAAAAGGCCTTAAAAATCACTCGAGGATTAGCCCCGGTGGGGCTGCCAATTTTTCTAGGATAATGGGATACCGGCGTTTGGGCGATTTTATAACCAGCTTTTTGGGCTTTAATTAATAGCTCTGAGGAAATTAGGGCTCCGTCAGATTTTAGCTCTAGGCTATCGACCACGTCTTTTTTAATTAATTTAAAGGCGCAATCGATATCAGTTACTTTTAGGCCAAAAAGAAGCCTGATTAACAAATTAAAAAGTTTGGCATTAATAAGACGAATTGGGGTATCGGCTCGTTTTTGCCGATAACCAATCACTAGATCGGCCCGGCTAGTAAGGGGAAGAAGACGGCCAATTTCTTTCAAATCAAACTGGCGATCACCATCGGAAAAAAAGATCCACTCATATTTGGCCTTTCTAAAGCCGCTTTTTAGGGCTCCACCATAGCCGCGATTTTTAGAGTGAGAAACTAAAACAACATTGGGATGGTTGGCGGCTAGTTTTTGGCCAATTTGGCCGGTTTTATCGACAGAACCATCGTTAACTAAAATTATTTCAAATTTTTCAGCAAACTGGGGAATTATTTTTAGAGCCTGTTTGGTTTGGGCGGCAATATTGGCCTCTTCATTATAAAAGGGAAAGAAAACCGACAGTTCTTCAAGTTTGGGG
>CAZUWK010000029.1:5374-8132 GCA_964624185.1 uncultured Gammaproteobacteria bacterium
TAAATTGTTGGCGCGCAGTACCTGTCCGCCTCTGGTGGAAACTACTGCTACTCCATTTTTTCCAACTCGCAAATTTTAATTCGCGCCTCCCCCTCGAAACGGGATTCTTCTCCGCCGGCTGGCGGATCAGAATGACTAAAAGAAAAGTTGTCACCCTGAGGACAAGGCCCGAAGGATCTCGGACGGGATTCTTCGCTCCGCTTTAATGACGAGAAGAGGACTAGGGAATAAAACAGCCTGATATACTGTTTTATATTCTATTTTGCTAAAATTAGCATAAGATGAAAATTGCCATTGACGTTTCTCAAATTGTTTACGGCACCGGGGTTAGCAATTATGTTAAAAACCTGGTTGTTAACCTGCTGGCAATTGATAACCGCAATCAATATTGCCTATTTGGCGGTACCTTAAGAGAACAAAAAAAGCTTGTCCGTTTTTACCAACAACTAAAAGGTGATAATTTCGAAACTAAAATTACCCCGCTTTCCCCTCATTTAGTCAACTTTCTCTGGAACCGCCTTCATACCTTGCCGATCGAGACTCTTACCGGACCAACTGATGTTTACTTGTCTTCCGACTGGGCCCAAGCCCCAACTAAAAAAGCCAAAACCATAACCATTGTTTATGATCTTATTCCTTGGTTATATCCGGAAACTCTCCACCCAAGAATTATCAACACTCACCAAAAACGAATGACTTGGATCAAAAAAGAGGTTAATCGGGTTGTTGTCATTTCAGAAAGCACCAAAAAAGATTTAAATAAAACCATTGGTATTAGTAAAGAAAAAATTATCGTGGCTTATCCGGGTCTTGACAGAACCAAGTTTTTCCCTCAAAGCAAAGAAAAAATTGCTCAGATTAAGAAAAAATACCAGCTTAAAAACTATATTTTAGGCTTGGGAACCCAAGAACCAAGAAAAAATTTTGTTCAAGTAATTGAAGCCTTTAATAATTTAGAAAAAAACAATCGGCAGCTGGCTATTGTCGGCAAATACGGTTGGGGAAGTAAAATAAAAAAACTCAAAAACTCAAAAACTCAAAAACTCAAAATTTTGGGCTATGTTCCTGATCAAGACTTGGCCCCCCTTTATTCCGGCGCCCAAGCCTTTGTTTACCCGTCTTTGTATGAGGGGTTTGGTATGCCCATAGTGGAAGCTCAAGCCTGCGGTTGCCCGGTTATTACCAGCAACACCTCGTCAATGCCGGAAGCGGCTGGCGAGGGGGCAGTTTTAGTTAACCCTAATAATACTGGCGAAATTGTTCGGGCCCTGGAAAAAATTATTAATAACCGGTCTTTTCGAAAAAACCTTATTAAAAAAGGTGAGAAAAACGCCAATCAATTCTCCTGGAAAAAAACCGCCCAAAAAATCTTGAGGGCAATAGAATCATCCCAGCCTTGATAGATCCCGGATCTATCAGAAAAAAATTAATGTTAAAATATTACTTATGAGAGATCGATCCGGCAAAAAGCTAACCTCTAGTGAAATTGTTGGCAAAATAAGAGGCCGAATCGGCGCTATTGGTCTTGACTTTGGGCTTATGGTCTTGCGCTGGGTTGGTCGCATTCCTTCACATACTATTAGAAAAACTATTTACCGTCTGGCCGGGATTAAAATTGGCTCCGGCTCCACTATTCATATGTGGGCGAACTTTTTTCAGCCTAAAAATATTACCATCGGCCAGGGGACCATTGTTGGCGACCACGTTTTTCTGGATGGCCGAGCCAAGCTTACTATCGGCAGTCACGTTGCCATCGCCTCATCAGTTTTAATTTATAATTCTGAACACAATGTTCACTCTGATAATTTTGACCCAATTGAAGAACCGGTGGAAATCGACGATTATGTTTTTATTGGCGCCCGGGCGATTATCTTGCCGGGGGTGAAAGTTGGTAGGGGGGCGGTAGTGGCCGCCGGAGCCGTGGTTACTAAAGATGTTGCCGAAATGACGATTGTCGGTGGCGTTCCGGCTAAAATTATTGGTCAAAGAAAATTAGCAAATCTAAATTATCGACTAGGTCGAGCCCGGCTTTTTCAATAACAATGACTTTTTTTTTGGCTGATTCTAAAAAAAAATTAAAACGCCTTTTTGCCTCTAGGGTTATTCGTAGTTACCTGGTTTTAATGGGGGTGTTTTTAGGCTATTTGCTTTTACCCTCTTTGGCCGTTCCTCAAATAGGAGAGAGGTTTCCCTCCGAGACCGGCTTTACTTCCGACCTTCTTGGCCCGCCAGTCGGCACCTATTTTACCAATCTGGAAAAAGACGAGGTTGTTGATTTCTATTTAGACAACTATTCTCGATCCTCCTTTCTTAATCTGCCTTTGCCGGCCAGAGTAATTGAGCATCAGCCAGAATATGCCAGTGAAATCATTAACGATATGCACACCGCCAAAAACACCAGTTTTTTAGTGGAAATTAACCAGCCTTTTAGAGAATCGCTTATTATTAAGGGCTATGGGGAGGTCAGTCAAGAAAGCCGGGAGGAAAAGAGCGAAAAACAAATAAAAAAGTTTAGTCCTCGAGAAGGGGAGTCTTATTTTCTAATGATTACTCCTTACCAAATTAAACCCTCCTTTTGGCAAAAGTTTATTTCTTGGTTGATTTATCTGATTATTATTCCGTTGGTGTTAACCTTTTTCTGGCAAAGACTAAAAGAAGGAGGAGGGGCAATTGAAAAAATCTTTAAGAAAAATAATCGCCAACCAAACAAACAAAAATAATTACCCTAATTATTCTAATTTCTAATTAGCCTAAGGAA
>CAZUWK010000030.1:0-8096 GCA_964624185.1 uncultured Gammaproteobacteria bacterium
ACTTTCAGAAGCTGATCAGGAGTACCAATAACAACCACGGTTTCATCAGGAGAAACAACTAGCCCTTGGGCCTTATCAAGGCCAACGGCCTTGGTTTCATTATCCGTTTCGCCGGTTTCCTTATTAACCACCAAGAAGCGGCTATTTTCCTTATCGACCAAATAAACATTATCAAAGTCGGCGGCAGTATAAACCAGAACCTGATCACCCAAATCAGCAATATTATAAGTATCTTCTAAATAGCCTTGGTAAAGCTTATACAGCTTGCCACCAGCCAGCCAAATAGCCGCATCAATGCTAATTGACGCCCCATCGGAAATTGACGGCAAATCTTCTTTATTCCATTTCTTAATCGCTCCAAAGCCGCCTTGAGTAGCCGGATATTGCCAAACAATATCGTTTTGAGCGTCTAAAAGATAGAGATTGCCCAACCAACCATAAAAATCGACTATTTGACCCCAAGAATCATCCACCTCGATAATTTTGTTTAACTTGTTGTTGGTAATCTCGTAAAACCCATCATCGGCCAACAGGATAATTTTGCCGGCTTGGGAAAACAGCTTAGTGGCTTTTTTAATTTTTTCCTCTCCTAAGACAACGCTTGATTTTTTATCTTCCCAGTCCAAAGAATAAACCTTACCGCTATTATTATCGAGAAGGTAAATCGTTTTTCCGGCACTAGCCAAATCGGCCAAGACCAATTCCGAATCTATTTTGGCTAAGGAAGAAAATTCGGCTAGACTGTCGGTTGGTTCGGGAGGGGCTTGAGTTAGGCTAATTAAAAGCTGATCAAGGCCTTGTTTTAATCGATCGGCCTCTTCTTGGCTGACCCGATCAAAAGAAGTTTTGGCTAAAATTTCCTGAGCCTCGGTAACAATTCTAACCGCCTGATCTTTATCTAGCGGGGCCAAACTTTGAGCCTCTTGATATTTATTTTCAACTTGGTCAATGGTTTCTTGAGCTAAATTCTGACGATTAAGGCTTTGCTGGCGAAAGAAAAAATAACCCCCCACCGTCAACATCAAAACCAGGGCAACTACCGGCAATAACCACCGCCTGTTCCCAAATGAAGGCAAGGGCCAAGAAAACTTTTTTTTCTGCTGATCGGATTTTTCAGGCGTTGCTAAAACGGCAGCTGAAGCCTTCTTGTCAACCATCAGCTCGATCACTAATCCAGCCGCATTGCCATTATCAGGAGCAGAGGACAACCCTTCTGAGAGCCGACTGGCCACCTTTTTTAAATCCTCTTCGCCCAGGGCTTGTTGAATTAAATCATCTCTTAAAACATAAAACCCGGTGGTACCCAAAACTATTAGATCGCCTTTTTCAGCCTTACCCGAAGAAGAAACCACCTCTTTTTCCGATTCTCCAACCAAAACAACAGAAATGGTTGGACCCCTTTTGACCAAAACCTTACCCTCGCCCAAAATAGCAAAATACCATAGGCCGTTCCAAAAAACTCCCGCCACAATTTCGACAGTAAAATCTAGCTGGCTCTCCAAAACCTCATCCCTAATTGCCTCCAAGGAGGCAACCAGTTTTTGCATCGGCCAACCGGTAGTTTGGTCATAATATTCTCGCTGAAGCCGATCAATTAGGTCCTGGCCAAATTCCGGGTTAATACTTTCCTGACCGGTGGCAGACAAAGAAAAGCAAGCCAAAAGCGAGCCTCTTTTTTCTAGCAAATCTTTATTTTCCGGAGTAAAGAAGTAGCTTTGCGACCAACCGGTGTCGCTACTGGTTCCTAAAATTTTGGCAACTCTTAAGGAAAAATCATTCATATCCATTTAAGATATCTAAGCAAAATCGCAAGAGAAAATCAATCTTTTACCATCCAAGGATCGTTGGCTAATAATCTGTTAGCTATGAAAGAGAACCAAAACAAAACAATAAGCCCAAGAAGGTTATAGCTAATAACAACCAATTGGCCCCCTTAAGCAAAAAATCCATATTGGTTTTGAAAAGATTACTCATCAATTTAATTTGACGAGCGATAATTAACAAAAAAATTAATTGCCCTAAAAATAAAAAGGGCAAAAACCATTTTAATAGAAAAACCAAACCAAAGTCGGCAAAAAAATTATTTAGGTTCATGTTTTCCTTTAACTACTAGCGGCTTCCCGCAATTTCCTCAAAATACTAGCCACCTGGGCCGGATGGGGGACCTTCAAAAACTCAATTTGGGGTTTAGCCCCAGCGGTTTGAACATAAATATCGCCAAAATTAAAAATTATTCCCAACAAGCCGCCCATATTATGAGTGACATCTTCGATTTTTTCTAAGTTAGCGTCGGAAACTTCTCGATAAATAAGGTCGTGGAAGTCAACGTCAATAATTCGCTTGTCGGAAATAATATTAACATTAAAATACCAACTCAATAACCCCGACCAAGCCACTAATAGGGTCAAAACTAGCCAGGCATAATTGATCGTTAACCGCAGACTAACAGGCAAAGAACCTAGCCAATTAAAATGAAAATTAAAAAACAGGGTAAAAAACATTATTATGGTTAAAATTATCCAGGGGGCGTTGGTGACCGGATGACGACGCAAAACCACCAAGGCTTCTTCATCTTTATCTTTATCAGCGAACTTAACTCCTTTGGGCTCAAGTTGTAAGCCAACCCCAGGCCGAATCTTATGGGTAATATCACGGTAAAGATCTCTCTTCTTCTTTCTTCTCTTGATTGGCTTTAATGAAGAGGGGTCTTCTCGCCCTTTCTTACCCTCAACTGGTGGTTGGGCAGCAACGGAGGATTTTTGTTTTTCTTGACCTTCTTTGGTGGCTTTATAAATAACAGCCATAGCTTCGAAAAATTTCTAATTTCTAATTCCTAACCTGCCTGCCGGCAGGCAGGTTTCTAATGAAACCCCAAATTCCAATTTTCAATTTTTAAATAAGTTCTAATTTTTTTAATTTTCTTAGCGCGGACTAAAGTCCGCTACTCCAAAAAAAAGATTGGACTAGCGCGGTTTCCACCAAAGGCGGACAGGCGCTGCACGCTGCTAATTTTTTTGGCGCGAATTAAAGTTCGCTATTTCGCCCATGGCAATAGCGGAGCTTGCTCCGCACTAACAATTTGGCAATATAACAATGTAACAATTATTTTTTATTTCTAAGTTTTAGTTTTGAGCTTTGAATTTTGCGCTTTTAGCTTATACTGATTATATCTCATTTCTTCTCAATATTAAAAAGAGGGGAGCGAATGGCCACAAAGCCAGGCGCTCGAAGGTTAAAGGCCTCCAAAAACTCCGATCCGGCAATAGACACCTCGCCCTTATTAGTTTGAAAGACAACCGTGCTGGTTTGGCCGTTGTTGCCGTAGCGAACTGAAACCGAAGAAACGCTAGTGTAGGCCCCACCATTATCGTTAGCCTTATTTTTCATTTCTTCCAAAGAATAGGGATCGCCGGTAACGCCATTAATCGGACACTGATTAATCGTTACCGGCAAAATCCGGCTATCGTCTCGGTGGTTTCTTAACACCAACCAAGCATTAAGAATATCAGCCATTTCCGCCTCATTCAGCCAAGGATTAGAACGGCCGCAGGTGCCGGTACCGGTGTTAAAGCCTCTGGTATACCAAGAACTATAAAACCAAGGCGAACCAGCCTTACTTTCCCAAGCCCGAGAAGCAAAGCCCTCACCACCGGCACCATCGGTAGTATCCCAACCGGAAGTAGTCAAATAGCCCCCGGCAGTAGAGGAATAATAAGTAACCACGTCTTCAATGACTTTACCCCTGGTTTCGGCAACTGCTTCCCGCCACTGAGCCGGCGGATTATCGGCCTTGCTTTTAGAAAAAACTTGGCAAGCTTGAGTAGTGCAAATGGCCTGGCCGCCCTGCTTATAACGATAAGCATAAGTTCTGGCGGCAATGGCCTGGGCCTTAAGCGCCTCTTTGGGCCACCCCGATGGCATTTCAGCAATCCCCATTAAATAGTATTCTTCGAAATTAAGCGAACCGTACCCTTGGACCAGAATATCCCCGCCGGTATCTTTTTCGACCGGCTCTTTGCCATAATAGGCTTTTAAAATATCCCGATAGTTTTGACCGTCTTCGGCTCGACCTTTGGCCCCATACTGGCTCATGCCTTTGCGGTGAGTCCAAGCCCCAAAAGAAAAAACCGCAAACCAATTGCCCCCCCCGGGATTACAATACGAAGGGCTGCCCGGCGGGCCGGAACAGGGAATGTTAGAAACCGGCACTTCACCCACTGCCGAGGTAAAACTACCCGATCGGGCCGCTAAAATTTCTTTTTGTTTGGCCGATAACTGAGCCTTGTAGGCCTCGGCGCTTTTAATTTCTCCTTCCAAAAATTCCCGTCTTTGGGCAAAAGAGGCTTTGGCTGAAGCCAAATCCTGGCGAACTTTTTCCAAAGATTCTTTATCTCGTTTTAATTGAATCAAATTTTCGGCAATAGCAATTAAGTCGCTCTGATCTTTTCGGGCGGCGATTTTGGCAAAAGACACTTCCCGAGCCAAATCGGCCGCTTCAGTCTCTCCGGCAAAAATTGTTAACAGGGGAGAGGAGGAAGTTCGTTGTTTAATATATTGGCTTCTAACCCGTTGCTCAAACATTGCTTTCTGATAAATTAACTCTTCGGTTCGCTCTTCGATTTCCTGAGCCAACTGACGGACCCGCTGTTCAACACCGGCAATTCTGTTTTGAGCATCAATAATTTTGTTAGAAAGATCGCCGGATTCTTGTTTTAGGGGGCCGATGGCGGCATTAATATTGGCAATCTCGGCCTCGATTTCTTCCAAGCTCATTTCATCAATGGATTTAGAAAAGACTGGGAAAGTGGTTGAATGAAAAATAATTGCTGAAAAAAACAGCAAAAAAGATAACACAATTCTTCTTACCATTGTTGAATTGTTAGATTGCTTCATTGTTATAATATTTACTTGCTTTTCTCTAAACCGCTAAAGCTAATAATGGTGCTACTAAAACTTTTTTCATAAAACTGTTAAAATAGATTTCCACGAGCTGTAAGTCTGTGGTTTTCACCTATCTTGAAATAAAAATCGAAAGCTTATTGGAATTTGATAATTGGTGCTTGGGATTTGATTAGAAATTAGGAATTAAAAATTAGAAATTGTGTAATATCATCCTACCAAACTTAGCTTTTTTTTGCTATTATTTGGTATAATAAGCGGCTTTGATGACAAAAGAAACCAAGGCCTAATTATAAATAGATATGGGAAAAAAGAGTCTAGCTTTTTTTATACTAATTGTAGTTTTCGTAATTTCCCTGTTTTCACCACCCAAGGCTTGGGCTTCTTCGTCCTGTACAATTAACCCCAATTACGTCGATTCTGGATATTCAGGTGCTGTAACAATAAAACATGATGAAATTCATCTAGGAACAAAATATGGTGTGACTATTCTCGAAGAGAGCGATGCTATAACACAAACTTTTGAGCCCCCAGAAGAAAATTTACTCTCGATCATTTTCACCACCCCCCTCTATGAAAATATTGAAATAGAGGTTAGAGAGGCTAAAATTTCTAGAAAGCTAGTTTGTTCGGGAAGATTAATTGTGGGTCAAACTTCTTTAAACTGTTTAGGCCCAGCAATAAGATCCACTTGTAACGATAATTATAATTGTGAAGATATTGTTGCTGCCACCGTGGACGAAGACAAAATTAATGATTCTTTTTGTCTTGATTATCCGGATTCATGTCATGAAGTTTATATAAATTTTCTCCCCCAAGAGACAACGTATTCGACTTTTTGTTTTGGCCAAAAGACAATGACAGAAACAGAAGACAATATAACCTGCTATTATGAAAACAACATTCCGGGCATCCAAACCGCTCTTGGTTGTATCCCCGCTGACCCAAGAGAACTAGTAAAATGGATTTTCCCTTATCTTTTAGGCTTAGGAGGTTTGTCAGCCTTTGTCTTAATTGTTTTTTCGGGAATTCAAATTTTAACCTCCGGCGGTAACCCAGAGAAGATTCAGGGGGCCAAAGAAACTATCACTTCTGCTGTCACCGGATTGCTATTTATTATTCTATCTTTATTCTTACTAAGACTAATCGGCGGCGATATTCTTGGCTTGCCAGGCTTTTTGGGTAATTAAAAAATTATTAAGGTATATAATATTACTTATGAGTAGCCCCACACCAGTAATCCCAAAATATACGGACATGCCTGATATTTTCAAAAATGGAGGGGAAAACGGAATCAAGCAATGGAAAAGTATCGGCGATATTGTTTCTCAGGCCTTAACCTACGTTTTTCCCATCGCTGGCATTTTAGTTTTTATTTATCTTCTTTATGGCGGGCTAAATTTAATGCTGGCCACCGGCAATGAAGAGGGAATAAAAGAGGGCAAGGCCAAGATTACCAATGCCCTAATTGGGTTTTTGATTATCTTTGTAGCCTACTGGATAGTCCAAATTTTGGAAATAATTCTAGGTGTTAACTTACTCAGTTGGAACATCTAGACAAAGAGTGCTAAACTTCAATTAAATGAATCGCAATATTCTCGCCCTTAACTTAGGTGAGGCTTTTAAAATTAAACCCGATCAGGGAATTGGTGAGGTTGCTCAATTTGAATCTATTGGCGGGCTTATTTCTGCTGTTTTACCCAATGTTTATGTTCTGGCCGGCCTTATCTTGCTTTTTTTCTTGATTTTCGGTGGTTTGGCGGTTATATTAGGAGCAGGCCAAGGTAATCAGGAAAATGTCGAAAAAGGCAAAAAAGTCTTAACCGGAACCTTGATCGGTTTTTTAGTTGTTTTTGCCAGTTACTGGATTATTCAAATTTTGGAAATTTTAACCGGAATAGAAATTTTTAATTAAAAATTATGAATTTTTTTCAAGTCGTTGGTAAAATCGACCCCCCCAATAACCCTTATGGCTCGATTCGTGAAGGAGGTTTGGGTAAATTACTAAATAATGTCTTTACCCTTCTTACTGTCGGGGCGGGTATTTTTGCTCTTTTTAATTTCATCCAGGCCGGCTACACCTACATGGGGGCCAAAAACGACAAAGAAAAAATTGCCAATGCCGGAGCAATGATTGTCAACAGCATTATCGGCCTCTTAATTATTGCCTCGGCTTTTGTTATTGCCGCCTTGGTCGGTCAATTATTTTTTGGCGACTGGCAATTTATTATTAATCCAAAAATAACCGGACCCGACCCCGATGTTGTCCAAATTACCATTAATTATTTTCTTGCTTAATTAAAAATGTTTACGATACCAAAAGCATTTGCCGAAGATGTTTACCTGGCCCCAACAGGCATCGGCCTAAGTAGCCCGGGAATTGTTCCAAAAGGAAATCTCGGCGAACAAATTACCGGTATTATCTCCACCGTTATCGGCATTTTAACGGTGTTGGCCGTTATTTGGTTTATTATTGAATTTATTGTTTCCGGCTTTTTATTAATTTCCTCTGCCGGTGATCAGGAAAAAACTGCTGAGGCCAAAAAAAGGCTGACCCAGTCATTAATGGGCCTGGTTATTGTTCTTGGCGCTATGTTCTTGCTTACTATTATCTCTTATATCGCCGGTATTGATTTTCTTAACATTGCCGAAGACCTTAACAATTTACGTTTTTAACAAAATAAAAAGGATGATTTTTACCAATCTTGTTACTTTCCAAATTCACAACCCTTTTCTTCCTAATCTTCCCAACGCTGATCAAGCCCCGGCCCTGATTAGCCAAACCTTAAGCAATATTTTAACTTTACTATTTATCGGCGCCGGGCTGGCTTTTTTCTTTATGTTTGTTATCGGAGGGTTAAGGTGGATTACTTCAGCCGGGGAAAAGGAAAAAGTAGAAGGGGCTAAAAAACAAATTACCTCCGCCGTCGTTGGGCTTATTTTGATTTTATCTGTTTTTGCGGTTATTGGCTTTCTTAACCAGCTCTTTGGAATCAATTTAATCGAATTTAGTTTGCCTCGCCTGCAAGAAAGCCGGCCAAGCCAAGAAAACCCACCCAATAATGGGCTTCCCATTATCCCAAGCAGTATTCATCAATTAAGATAAAAACTAATTGTTTTTTTAAAAAGTGTGATTATGATAAAATTACTTACTAAAAATAAAAGATAGAGGGGGTGAAAGATATGAAAAATGTTTT
>CAZUWK010000031.1:0-8011 GCA_964624185.1 uncultured Gammaproteobacteria bacterium
GCTCCTCGGCTTGGACTCTCTTCATCTTGCTTTACCAAGATTCAGAGCAAGTTCACAGGTTCTTCGCCAGCCGATAAATAAAATTTCAAATTAACCCTTAATTAAATCTTGCTTCTTCTTCCTGCTCCAGCCTTTTATCTCTTTTTCTCGAGCAACAGCATCTTTCCTCTTCTCAAACTCTTCTGTATAAACTAAAGTTATCTTTTCAAATCTCTTTGTGAACCTTGATTGACCATTTTGATGCTGTTGAAGCCTGTTGTTTAAGTCTGTAGTTATCCCAACATAGAAGTAATCATTGTCACAGTTGAGAACATATAAATACCACATTTTAGGGCTAATTTGAAATTTTGCTCCTCGGCTTGGACTTGAACCAAGAACCCTCCGCTTACACAAAACCCACTTGTTTCCAAATGGCGTGGACTATCTCATCTCCCCAAAAAGAATAGGGGAGTTGGGCGCTAATTGGTGTAATCACCTAGTCTCTGCACCGGCCACGAACCACCTATGATCCATGGATTGGCTCAGGGTTGCCATACGGCTTAATTACTCTTACCATTTAGGGTTCCCTGAATTCACCCAATTTTCATCCCGATATTACTACCGGGCGCTGCCTATTTCGACAGGCGGGCGCTCTACCATTGAGCTACCGAGGAATAATTTTTAATATCAACGAACGCTTAAATTATAACATGATCATAATCTCAAAAGAGATCTTGCTCCTGCTAATTGACAAGTTAACCTAGTTTTAATAAAACTATCACTATGCTAAACCAAACAGGAAAAAGAAACAAACAAACCACCAGTAATAAAATTAATAGGCTGGCCGGAACAGTAACTATTCCTCTAAACCTAAAAAGAACCAATACTGATAGAGCTATAGGGGAAGCCAAAAAAAGATACTTTGAAAAAAGAAGAAAGAATCTTTAAAGGCTTTTTTATTACTTAGTCTAAATAGTCTTGAAGTTTTTTGCGCCTTGAGGGGTGCTTTAGTTTGCGCAGGGCCTTGGATTCGATTTGCCTGATCCGCTCCCGAGTTACCCCAAAGTGCTTGCCCACTTCTTCTAAAGTTCGGGGCCGGTCGCCATCCAGGGCAAACCTTAATTTCAACACCCTGGCTTCCCGATCGCTTAAACTTGATAAGACTTCGTCAACATTTTCTTTCAGCAATTCCCTGGCCGCCTCTTCATAAGGGGAGAGGCGAGAGTCGTCTTCAATAAAATCGCCTAAAACCGAATCGCCTTCTTCGCCCACCGGAGCCTGCAGGGAAGCAGTATCTTGAGAAATTTTAAAGACCGTCTTAACCTTGGAAACCGGAATCTCCAGTTCCTCGGCGATTTCATCCTCCGTCGGCTCCCGGCTTAATTTTTGAGTTAGCCTACGGCTAGCCCGGTAAACCTTGTTAATCGTTTCCACCATGTGAACCGGAATCCTAATCGTTCGGGCCTGATCGGCAATGGCCCGGGTAATGGCCTGGCGAATCCACCAAGTAGCATAAGTAGAAAACTTAAAGCCCCGGCGCCAATCGTATTTTTCCGTGGCTCGAATTAGGCCTTTGTTACCCTCCTGAATTAAATCTAAAAAGGGCAAACCCCGGCCGATATATTTTTTAGCAATGGAAACCACCAAACGAAGGTTAGCCTCGGTTAGCTTCTTTTTAGCTTCAATTGAGCCGGCTTCAACTTTTTGAGCCAAGTCAATTTCCTCCTCGGCTTTTAATAAATTAATCCGGCCGATTTCTTTAAGGTAGTTTCTGACCGGGTCGGTGATTTCGCCGGTTTGGGCCACAGTTTTTTCAATTTGGGCGGCCAATTTGGCAAAATCTTCTTCCTCAGCTGTACCGATGTCAACCGATTCAAAAATATCTACTCCTTTTTCCAAGGCCTGATAATAAAACTCATCTAATTCTTCAATTCTTTCCTCAGCGTTAGGGAAAACTATTAAAACTTCATCGTGGGTTAAAAAGCCCTCATCTTCGCCTTTAGCGATTAGCTTTTGGGCTTCAGAAGAAAGAACCAACTTCTTCTGGGCCGATTTTTTAACCGCGGCTTTTTTTGGTTTCTCTGGTTGGGTTTTTTTCTTGGTACCGGCTTTGGGAGTTGCTTTTTTGGCCATAATGTAGCTTCTATTTTATCACAAACAGAAGATAATTAATGGAGTTGTTTAATTTCTTGGTCAATTTTATCAATTTGGCCGGAGAGTTTTTTTATCTGAGCCTCCTTGCCGGCTTCTTCGGCTTGACGAATTTGGCCGGAGAGTTTTTTTCTGGCCGTCTCAAGAGAAATTAATTCCAAACCTTTTTTAATTTGGGCAATTTCTTTATCCTGGGCTTGAGGGTCGGCTAGCTTTTCCGGCAGGGGATAAACAAAGAAACTGTCAAAAATCGCCACCAATTCTTCCGGTAATTTTTTAACAAACTCCTGGCTATCAAACTGATCATTGTGAGCCGATAAATATTCTTCTAGGGCCTCAATCACCCTAACTAAACCGGGGCTACCAACCAGTTCTTTTAAGGAACTATCGACCAGCTCTTGGTGGCGGTTCTCCTGAAAGCAAAGGGCAAAAAGATAATCGGATAACACCTGGCGGCGGTCTTTTTTTTCTTCTTGACGAAAAGCTTGCTGGTTATCTTTTTGGGCCACCAAAACAGAGCCTGATTTTTGAATTTTTTCCCAAATTACCTGGGTATCAATTTCTAGCTTATTAGCTAGGTTTTGGGCATAATGAGATTGCAAAACCTCATCATTAATACCTGATAAAATCGGCGCCACTTCATCGGCGATCTTTTTTTTACCCCAAGCCGTGCTAACATCAAACCGTTTCAGGGCTGAAGCGATATAAAAATCAAAAATGGATTGAGCCTTCTTAATTTGTTTTTGAAAAAATTCCGGATCGACTCGGGCCGCCTCGTCCGGGTCCTTAAATTTATCACCCAAAGAAACCACCCTAACGTTAAGCCCTTCATTGACAGCCGATTGAATTCCTCGCCGGGCGGCGGCATCACCGGCTGAATCCGCATCCAGAGCCAAAATCAATTCCTCAGCATAACGGGAAAGAAAGCGAATTTGCTCTTCCGTTAAAGCACTGCCCTTAATGGCAACAATATTTTTCACTCCGGCCTGGTAGGGGGAAATCATGTCAAACTCGCCCTCCACCACCACTGCCTGTTTAGTTTTCCTTAACGCCTCTTTGGCCTGGTTAAAACCAAAAAGAAGCTGACTTTTGTGATAAATGGTTGTTTCCGGGGTATTGATATATTTGCCGGTGTTTTCCTGGGGAGTAATTATCCGACCGGAAAAGCCAACAATGTTGCCCCGATTATCGGTTAGAGGGAACATAATCCGCCCCCGGAAACGATCGGTCAAATTACCTCGGTCATTTTTAAAAACCAACCCGGAAGCCTCAACCTCTTCAGGGGAAAAGCCTTTTTTGGCAACTAAAAATTGACTAATAAACTCGTATTTACGAGGCGCATAGCCCAACATAAACTCTTCGATCGTTTCCTTTTTAATGCCGCGATCGGCCAAATATTGTCTGGCTTGCTTTCCGGCTTGGTGTTTAGTTAATAAAAAGTGGTACGTTTCAGCGGCCAAATGGTTAATTTCATAAAGCCGACGGCGTCTAGATTCGTCGGGACCGGGCCGGTAAGATTTTAACTTTACTCCAACCCGATTGGCCAAATACCTTAGGGCTTCACCAAAGTCCATTTTTTCATATTCCATTAAAAATTTGTAAGCATTGCCGCCTTGACCGCAGCCAAAACACTTAAAAATTTGCCGTTCGGGAGAAACGATAAAAGAGGGGGTTTTTTCCGAATGGAACGGGCAATTGGCCTTAAAATTGCGACCGGCTTTTTTTAGGGGTACTCGTTCGTTAATTAATTCAACAATATCAACCTTAGACAAGACTTCTTCAACTTGGTCCATATATCTACAATTATAGCAGGCTGATAACAACGCTAATAGAGGAGGGTCCCCTGCCTATGCAAGGCCAGGCCTTGCATAGGCACAACTAGCCGATAATATAAAGCTCTTCTTCGGCCCGGGTAACAGCGGTATAAAGCCAACGGCGCCAATCATCATCGGTTGATTTAGCAAAACGTTCTTCAAAAAGAACCACTTTTTTGGCCTGAGTGCCCTGGGCTTTATGAACCGTTAGAGCATAGCCAAAATCAAATAAATCTCCTCCGGTGAGCCGGTTTCTCTGATTAGTAAAATTTAGGGTTTCCTGACTATTAAATTGATCAACAAAAATTAATCCGCCATACAACTCTTTTTCTTCATCCATGGTAATTTCAGCCAGATACCAATCTTTATTTTTCTTGTCAATAAAATCGATTGTTCCCAACATACCATTATAAATTCCTTTTTCATGATTGTTTCGCAGGCAAATTACCCGATCACCAGACTGGGGGGAAGAGAAATCGAAACCTAAATTTTTCCTAATTTGGGTGTTAAGACGAACTCGGGTATTGTTATAGCCACACAAAATCAACATACCGGCCTGATAATCGGCCAACCATTCGGCCACTTTTTCGGCCGCCTCAGAACTGGTTTTTTCTATTTTTAAGACTTGAGGGGTAAACTCTAAAGGAGGAATAACCCCATGCTGACGAGCAATAGTGGCGACTTTGATGATTGGGTTGTCTTGGGCTTGGCGATGAATATTTTCTAACCTTAAATCTGGCCGCTTCATTAGATTGAAGTGGCCCCTGATGGGGGGTAACTGACCGTGGTCGCCAACGGCAATAATCGGAATCTGATAAGAAAGCAAATCTTGCCAAATTTCCTCGTCTACCATCGAGGCTTCATCAATGATGATAAGATCAAATTTAATTTCGGCTCGCCGATCCCAACCAGTAATTTCTCCTTTCTTACCAATAATCGGTGAATAAATTAACGAATGAATAGTCCCAACAAAGTCCTGATCCAAAAGCGCCTTTTGGTCACTAAGACTTTTTTTTAATACCCGAGCGGCCCGACCGGTAAAACTGCCAAAAGCGACTTTTAATTTTGGTTTATCCTGATGAAGTTTTTTCCGATAAATTCCAATCAGGGTGGTTTTGCCGGTACCGGCATAGCCGCCCAGGGTAATAAAACCGCCTTTGGGGGTTTTTTGCCAAACCAGTAGTTGATCTAAAACTTTTCTTTGGTCAGTCGAAAGAGATAACATAACGCTTATATTTTAACTCATTAAGATTAACCTTGAAAAAGGGGGTTTTGGATAATTTTTTTACTCTTCAATTTTTCCCCAAGTTGGTAAAAAAGGGAAACGAAGAAAAGACGAAAGGTTAAAGCAAAAAAGAAAACATCTGCCAAAAGACTGATACTCCTCCACTTTGGCCTCCTCCTTGTTTGCCAAAACCTTTCCGCGCTATTGCGAAAATTAGATCAGATTATACCAAAAAGTCCTATAATATTTAATTCTATTGCCTATCTTGCCTGAGTTAAAGACGATCTTTATGATCGCCTCGGGCGTAAATAAACATAATCAGCTTGGCTCCAAAAATAATTCCTAAAAAATTAATTAAAAAAAGTGTTCAGCTTGTTAGTAAAGTTAACCAAATCTTTGGCAACCAAATAAAGCATGGCATAAGCAATCGGCGGCACCAAAGAAATGGCCACGGCAATACCGGCACTAGTATCAGAAGCCTTAGGCCAAATCCAAAGAAGGACAACAATTAGCAGCAAATTATTTTTTCTTTAACGTTTTGCGAACAAACAAAATTACCAAAGGCCATTTTGGCGAAGCGCGCCAAAGCCTTTTATCTGTTGTTATATTAAGTTGCAGCCTATTCCTATTCCTTAAAAAGATGAATCTCCCAAAAATTAGCGAGTTTCCTAAGACAATTAGGTACCGATTCCAAATACAAATAGACAGGTCCTCCATGTATTCCGAAGACAACAGGGATAATTCTAAATTTCCGAAAACGAGAAGCGTCTAAAAGATTAAGCAAATCTTCCTCTGTATATTCTCGCTGATGTTCCCGAAAAGGAAAGTTTCTTTCGCCAATAAATATCTCAATTACTGCTCTCGTCAATCGCTTTCTATTAGGGGTATTTAACAAGGCTACACCTCCCCCAGGCTTTAGGACAGTATATAATTCGTCTATAGCCTTCAAATCATCTGGGATATGCTCAATAACATGGCTACTCACCGCAACATCTACGCTTTCTGGTTGTATAAATTCTGAAAGATGTTGCCAATCACCAACTAAGTATTGGACATTGTCAAAATTGTTGGGCTTTCTTTCTGGGAGAAGTTCTATACCAATCAACTTGTGGCAATGCTGACAAAGGTCCCTTGTCCTTTCAATATTCGAGGCTCCGATTTCTAAAACTGTGGCGGCTTTGCTAACATATTTCCTATACGATTTGAGTAAAGACTCCCAATCATAGCAGACTCTATTTGATGATAAACAAAGTCTCATATTATTCTTCACCTAGACTACAATTTCGTATAGCTCGTTATTATACAAAATGTTTTCATAACTTATAATAAATATTATATATTATACGAGTTTATGCAGAAGGCACTGCAAAAAAACAAAGTGAGAACTGAAAATCAAAAACTACAGTTCAAAAACCAAAAAATGATAATTTGCGGAAGGGGTGGGACTTCCACCTAATCTTAGCATTCGCCTTTTCAATACTGTTCGTATACGGCTCATGCTGCGATTTTTTGGTGGACAGGCTTCTCGTCCCATCCTTCCTTGCTTCGCAGCGGAAGGGGTGGGACTCGAACCCACAAGGGCCAATAGGCCCGCTGGTTTTCGAAACCAGTTCCTTAGCCATTCGGAGCACCCTTCCATTGGCGTTCCCGGCGTGATTCGAACACGCGGCCTACAGTTCCGCAAACTGTCGCTCTATCCAGCTGAGCTACGGGAACAAAAAAAACAACCACCAACTGACTAAAAAATTTCTTTTTCAAAAAAACAATAATTCTTGATTTTTTCTTTGGCAAAAATATCCAGCTCCCACCGTCGCTTAATAGTCGCCTTTTCAATACTGTTCGTATACGGCTCCTAATGCGCTCCTGGTGGGCAGGGAGCTTACGGGAACAAGACAACCCAATTATATCAAAGCCTGCTCCAAAAGAGGGGTTTTGGTTAAAAACTATTTTTCTTTTTTGTTTTCCGAAGAAGAATCCAGGGGAAAAGTTTTGGCTAGCCAGTCAGTGCTTTTTTCAATAAAATTGGGCTCCGGTTTATAGTAGGGCAGAAAATCTTCCATAATTTTCCTAACCTCTTTTTTATCTTGGTCCCCCAGGGGCATAATTAATCTTTTGGGGAAATTAAGCAAAGTGTTAACGTAAAGAACGTTTTGCCCCTCTTCTTGATCAATAAAAAAGTAGTCTAGGCTGTTCCAGGGGTGTTTTTGCTCGCCCCAGACTAGGCCTTGGTTGGTAATTTTGTAACCGATTGATTTGGGTGGTTGAGTAGAAAGAATGTAGTAAAGAAAAATCAGGGCAAAAATTGTGGCAATCAAAAAGTATTCTTTAGCAAAAAACAAAATAACGGAAATCAAAAGAGCGATTGACAAAGTCGTAGTCCAAAAATCTTTGTTTCGCGGCTTGAAAATCCTCTCCGGCGCCTCCCAGGAAAGAAGGGTTTTTACTCGATAGGAAGGAATAACTTCTTGAGGAGGGGGAGGGCTTTTGGTAGTTTCCTTCTTGTCTTGAACCATTAAAATCATTTTATACCAGTTGGCTTTCCGTTTGCAAGCGTTCGATTAAAGATGGTGATTTTGATATAATTTGAAAGTCTTTTGGAGGAGTCGCTTAGTGGCCCATAGCACAGGTTTGCTAAACCTGCGAGCCTTACGGCTCACGAGGGTTCGAATCCCTCCTCCTCCGCAAGGCAAGGAGGCGGGATGAGAAGTTTATCCGCCGTTTGGCGGAAATCCCTCCTCCTCCGCCACAAAAACGTGGAAGGGTGCTCCGAATGGCTAAGGAACTGGTCTTGAAAACCAGCGGGCCTATTGGCCCTTGTGGGTTCGAGTCCCACCCCTTCCGC
>CAZUWK010000032.1:0-7862 GCA_964624185.1 uncultured Gammaproteobacteria bacterium
AGCCTACTTATTATATAACGGTACTGGGGTGTTTTCAAAACCCTGGCGGTAAATATAATGATAGGTGGGGTAGGAAATAAAAACTGCCGGCGCTTCTTCAAGTAAGAATCTTTGAAAATCAAGATATTTTTCTCGCCTTTCTTTAAGATCCATAGCTTGTCTGCCCTCCTCTAATAACTGGTCGATTCTTAAGTTGGCCAGGCGAGTTAGGTTGGTTCTGGTTTGGGAAGAATGCCAAAACCAATATTGGTCTGGATCTTGAGGAATGGCCTGAGTAATTAATAAGGCCTGGAAATTATCGGGGATAAAGTTAACTACCTGAAGATTAGTTTTAACCCCAATTTGTTCCCAAGACTGTTTGGTTTTTTCGGCGGTTTCTAATAGGTGCGGCAGGGTGGAGAGGGTAATTTTGATTTCCTCGGGTAATTCTTCCTTGTTGTCTTCTAAAAGCTGTTTGGCGTGAGCTAGGTCGAGGTCGTAAGTTTTGACAAAGTCGTTGTAGGCCCAGGAATTGGGGCTGATTGGTCCTTTAGCCCGCGATTTCCCCTGAGGCTTAGGAGTGGCATAAGATAGGGCTTGGCGCAGGGGTTTAAAACCCAATAGGTCGTCGTCTAAATTAAAGAAAATAGCATTGTATTGCTGATTAGTCAGTTCGGTTTGGGTTTTGATGTTGGGATAATAAACTAATTGGCCCGAGTCAGCTACTCCCCAGATAATGTCGACCTCGCCCAATTTGAAGGCGTTTCTTAACGATTTTTCATCAGGATAAAATTTAATTTTTAATAAAGGCTGGTTGTGAATTTTGGGTTCGAGGTTAATAGTATTAACAAAATTACCCTGATAGGTAACTTTTTTAACCTTATAATCTCCCCCCAAACCAACCAGATTTTTTTTAAAGACTGGTTGAGAGAGCAGGGTTAAGAGGGGGGAAAATTTTTCTTGGAGTCTAATTATTAGGGTTTGTTTATCTTGGGTAGTAACGGATAGGTCTTGGTAGGAGTAGTTGATATCGCTGGCGACTAGTGGTCGGCCATCGTCCCAAACCAAATTATCTTGAAGCCGAAAAACATATTCTCTACCCTCGTTGTTAATCTGCCATTCTTTGGCCGCCGCCGGACCATAGGAGCCATCGGGGTTTGCTGTTACTAACCCTTGGCTAATTAATCGAGTTACTTGTTGAGGCAGGGTTTGGGTCTCGTATTGACCGGTTAAACCAATACGAAAAACCTTTTTTTGAAAAAGGTTAAATCTTAGGTCCAGAAAAAAAGTGGTCCCGATTAAAATAATCAGGCCCAAAACAATCGCCAGGTGGCGTCTTAAAAATTCCCAAACTAAATGCCAATAGAAGCGAAAACGCTTTTTTTCTGTGGCCATTTTTTTACCAAAAATAAAAGTCAAAAGAAATAGAGTCGAGCAATTGAGAGGGCGGCAAAAATAATTGCCAAAACAATGAGGCTATAGAAAATAATTTTTTCCGTGCCGGTTTTGGATGGAGGAGTGCTAAGGGAGCCTTGGGAAAAACCACCCCCCCGGACAGTTAAGAGCACGATAACAATCAACAGCAAAGAAACGATAATTTGGACAACATTTAAAATAGTAGTCATGATTTGGGCTTAATCAAAAAGCGATCAACCGTTCCTATTATAGCCGAAAACGGCAATAAAGACCAGAAACCGGAAAGATAAATCCGCGGCAGAATATTAAGGTTGTTTAGCCAGTCCGGCAATGACTGGTTGGTAAAGACAGTGAAGTTAACCTGGTTAAATAAAAAAGATAAAAAGCCCACCGCCAGAATGTAGGCGATTGGGCCGGCCAGATTAAAGCTGATTTTATTGATCGGAGCCAATAGGCCAGCTTCTAGAAGGTCAAATAGGAATCGTCCAACCATTAATATTAAAGCCAAAATAGCCACAGTAGCAAGACCGTTGGCGAAGGTGATATTACCCACCACCAGGCTGGTAAAATAAATTAGGCCGGTAAGCAGTAACCATCTTTTTATTAGCTTAATCATGGCCGGATTTGTTTTTCTCTTAAATAATGGTGATATTTTTGGGCAAAACGATGAGCCTCATCTCTTATTGCCTGTAATAATAGGCGAGCCGGATTATCCCCCCTTAAAGAAAGTGATTGATAGTCTCTCCCCTTTTTAATAATAATCGTTTCTTCTTTCTTCGCCAAGCCCAAAACGGGCAGATTAATTTTTTTCTTTGCCAAAACTTTTTGAACGGCTGATAGTTGCGGCTTGCCGCCGTCGACAACAATTAGGTCAGGGCTTGGCCATTCGCTATGGCCAAATCGGCGGCTTAAGGTCTCGGCCATCATTTTAGGATCGTTTGGTTGGGGCGCTTGTCTGATTTTGAACTGGCGATATTGGCTATTATCCGGTTGGCCATTAGAAAAAACGACCATTGAGCCGGTAGCCTCTTGGCCGGCTAGATTGGCAATGTCGTAGGCCTCAATTCTTTTTAAAACGATTGGGCCAAAATATTTAGCCAGAAGCTCTTCTAGACTGTTGAGGCGGTCCTGGTAGCTCTCTTGAAGGTCAAGGCCGGCTAAGAATAACCCCGGGTCAACCCGCCGTTTAGTTAAGAAAATCAGGCCGTCAATAATTTTTTTCATCTTTTGGGCAGTTTCGTAATCTTCTTTTTCGGCCGCTTGCTTCATCTGTTTTTGGTATCGGCCAATGATGGTATCAGTCCCCCCTAAGAGGATTTTCTTTATTTTATTAATTTGCCTTTGGTAATCTTTTTGATCTTGGAGACTCCTGTTAAGACAAGGGGCCGGACAAAGGTGAAGATGGTAGTAAAGACAAGGGCTTTTGGGTAAGTTTGAACAGGAGCGGTAAGGAAAAATTGTCCGGATTTGTTTTAGAACAAAGCGAACGGTTTTGGCCGAAGGAAAAGGACCAAAAAGATCGGCCTTGGTGGTGGTTTTTCTGGCGGTGCCAACCTGAGGGAAATCTTCCTTGGTGATTTTAAGGTAAAGATAGCGTTTATCGTCTTTGAGGCAAGTGTTGTATTTGGGCTGATATTGGTTGATTAACTTGGCCTCTAAAAGCAGGGCGGCAAACTCCGAATCGGTAATAACCAGGCGAACCTGCTTGGCATATTTTAAAATTTGGCTATTTTTTTTGGTGGTGTTTTTTTGAAAATAGCTGGCTAGTCGGGAGCGCAAATTAGCCGCCTTGCCGATATAAATTGGTTGTTTTTTTGAATTAAGGAATAAATAAACCCCGCTGTTTTGGGGGATTTTTTTAAGGCTGAATTCGCTGATTTTAATAGTTAATTTTTTAGCCATGGTTAACTTTCTTAACAATAATAAAGACAACCAAAGACAATAGACCAAAAGCGAGTATGACTAAATACCAATATTTGGCTAAAGTTTGCCAGCTGATTGGCGACAGGCCATGAATAGGAATAAACTTTTCGTTAATAAAATTATCGGCGCTAACATTAACAATTAGACGGGAACTTGGTTGGCCCCAAAAAGACTGGTTGTAAACAGTGACGGGAATTGTCGTTTTACCCAAGGGCGGCAAGGCGGCAATGGTGGTTTTCTTGGGGGTAACCTCCAAACCCTGGCCAATAATTTCGACTTTAAGTTGGTAAAGAGCCCGATTATTGGGGTTGGTGACAACAATTTCTCCATTTAGGCTTTGGCCGACAGCAATTTCTGTTGGCAAATCATCCTCGATAATAAGATTTTTAAGGCTAAGATCGGGAAGATTTTGAGTAAAGGCAATGTTAACGCTTTTTTGATGGTTTCCTTCTCTTTGGTAGGCGCCGGCCGGCAGGGGGAACTGGCTGCTTTTACCGTGAATTGCTAAGGCCAGATGAGCCATATCCATTTTATTGAGGTAATCGATGTTGCTGGTCGATTCCCAGGTCGGGTCAACCTGACGCCAGGAATTGGTATTATTATCCCAATACTCCGGCCAAGAATGTAAAACATCAGCATAAAGACTGGAGGGCAGCATTTGCGGATTAGCCGAATAGGCATAACCATTGATTTCCCGGGCGGCAATTCCCGCCGCTCGGGCTAAAGCGATAAACAGGTCGGTAAACTCAGTACAAATGGCCTGGTCAGGGTTTTCCAGGGCCAGTCGGGCCCCCTGGCGGCTGATTTGGCGGTTTTTTACCCGGTCAAGATTATATTGCAGGTTGCCAACCACATATTGATAAATTTGGTCGACGGTTTTTAGATTTTGGGCTAAAGCCTTAATTTTGGGATCGTCGGTTTCCCAATAGCGATCCGCGCCAAGATAGACAGAAAAATCTTCCGGTTCTAGCGGGTTATTCTTTGGTTCGGCGGTAATTTGGGCCACCCCTCGAGCGATAATATCCTTCTTTTCTTGGGGAGCCAGGGTGTAAAAAGCCAGCCAATTACCGTCTTCGTCGATTAAGACTTGTTCCGGCTGGGGCTCCAGGTCGGTTAAGAATATTTTTTGGTAACTGGTATCAGGGGGGAGGGCAATAATTTCCTCGGCCGCCTGGTTGGTGGGGTTTTCCAGAAAATATTTTAAATCAAATTGCATTAGCTGAACATCGCCAAATATGGCCATAACCTCCTTTTCGAACAAGTCGGTTTGGTTAAAGGTGATGATGGTTTGGTTGTTGTCGGTTTCTTCTTGGAAGTTTTTAGGGGAAACAAATGAAGCCGGGCCAAAACTTTTGGGAGCGCTGATAATCAGCCGGGTTTCGTCTAACTGGGCAATATCGTTGATTTTGGGAATAGTTACCCGTTTGGTTTGGCCAACGTTCTCGACAAAATTATCAACCTGGTAATGGATTTTGAAATGATTAGTTTTATCTTTACCGGTAACGGGCGGGTCAAAAAAGACGGTAATTTTGGTTAAGCTCCGATTGGAGCGGTCAACCTCAGTGTTAAGCTCGCGCCCCTCAGAAGAGGCGCTGATATTTTTAATCAACTGAGCGCTGCCGGTGATGGTTAGGGAATATTGGCTGGCATAGAGGCTAGAAAAATTATTAGTCATACTTACCTCGTGGCTAATTTGGGCCTGTCCGGTTTCGTTTAATTGATAACGGATAGTTTGACTAATAGTAAACTCATCTTGAGCCAGGGCAACTTTGGCGTTTAAGAAAAGAAAAACAGTGGCAAGGAAGATTAATTTAGCTAATCGGGAAGATTGTCGCATATCCTTTATTTAATCACGGATTAATCGTCTAGTTCAATTGACCGGATAAAGCCTTTTTCAAAAATTGGCCGGTGTAGGAGTGGGGGTTTTGGCCAATTTGGTTAATATCGCCTTGGGCAACAATCTCTCCCCCTTCCTCTCCGCCTTCGGGGCCAAGGTCGATAACCCAATCGGCGTTTTTAATTAGGTCGAGATTGTGCTCGATAACAATGACCGTGTTGTTGTCGGCCACTAATTGTTTTAAAACCGTGGTTAGTTTTTCCAAATCGGCAAAATGTAGGCCGGTGGTTGGTTCATCTAAAATATAGAGGGTGTGTTCGGGGCTTTGTTTGACCAGCTCGTGGGCAATTTTAATTCGCTGGGCTTCGCCGCCGGAAAGGGTTGGCGCCGGTTGGCCCAATTTTAAATAACCCAAGCCGACTTGAACTAAAACAGCCAATTTTTTGCTAATGCTGGGAATATTTTGGAAAAAACCTTGGGCTTCATCAATAGTCATATCCAAAATTTGGGCAATATTTTTTTCTTTATAAAAAATTTCTAGGGTATCGGTGTTGTAGCGTTTGCCTTGGCAAACTTCGCATTTAACGTAAACGTCAGGTAAAAATTGCATCTCGATTTTTAGCTCCCCATGGCCGGCGCAGGCCTCACAGCGGCCGCCTTTGGTATTAAAAGAAAACTGGCCAATGTTGTAGCCTCGGATTTTGGCTTCCGGGGTTTGGGCGAACAACTCTCTAATATCGGTAAAAATTCCGGTATAGGTGGCTGGATTAGAGCGAGGAGTGCGGCCAATGGGCGATTGGTCAACCAAATAGACTCGGGCAATTTGCTCAGCGCCTTTTAGGCTTCGGTAATGGCCGGGTTGTTCTTTGCTGGCTTTGCCTAAATTTTTGGCCAAAGCCGGGTAAAGGGTTTCATTAATGAGGGTCGATTTACCGGAGCCAGACACTCCGGTAACACAAACAAGCCTATTTAAGGGGAAAGAAACATTAATATTTTTTAAATTATGTTCCGAACAGCCCTCAATGGTTAGGGTTTTGCCGTTGGGCAATTTAGCCTTGTTTTGAAGAGTAATTTTTTTCTGACCTGATAGGTATTGGCCGGTTAATGATTGGGGGTTGGTTTTTAATTTTTCCGGGTTGGCTTGGGCAACGATTTGCCCCCCCAGACTGCCGGCCCCAGGGCCAAAGTCAACGATTTGGTCGGATTCTTCCATAACTTGCCGGTCGTGTTCGACCACCACCACCGTATTGCCCAGGTCGCGTAAGTTTTTTAGGGTGGTAATTAGGCGGCCATTATCCCGGGGGTGAAGGCCGATGGTTGGTTCATCTAAAACATAGAGCACCCCGGTTAGGCCGGTGCCAATTTGGGAAGCCAGACGAATTCGCTGGGCTTCACCGCCGGCTAACGTTCCGGTAGTCCGATTCAGGGTGAGATAGTTTAAACCAACCGAGGCCAAAAATTTTAGCCGGGTGTTAATTTCTTTTAGAATCGGTTCAATGATGGCTTTTTCTCGTTGGGATAGATTGGCGTTTTGGGCGACCTGGTCAAGAAAGGTTTGTAATTGGTCGATATTTAAGCTGGTAACCTGGCTGATATTCTTGTCGTTTATAGTAATTTTTAGGGCCAGTTCTTTTAGGCGTTCTCCCTGGCACTGGGGGCATTGTTGGTAAATCATAAATTGTTCCAGCGCTTGGCGGATAAAGTCGGAATCGGTTTCCTGGTAGCGTCGTTCTAGTTCTGGAACAATACCAATAAATTTTTCTTTGATGGTAATTTCTTCCCCGTGACGGTTGGTGCCGGCAACAAGATAGTATTTCTCCCCTGTTCCCCAAAGGAGTTTTTTTATTTGTTCTTGAGAAAGCTGGTTTAAGGGTTTTCTTAAGGGAATATTAGCTTCTTTGGCGGCCTGTTTTAGAATTCGGGCAAACCAGGTATCTTGATAATATATTTTTACCATCGGATTAATACCCCCCTCGGAGACGGACAGATTGGTGTTTAAAACCAGCTTAGGATCAAAGCGTAAAAGAGCGCCAATGCCGTTGCACTTGGGGCAGGCCCCAAAGGGCGAGTTAAAAGAGAAAGTGCGCGGCTCAATTTCGGGAAAAGAAATATTGCATACCGGGCAAGCAAATAATTCTGAGAAGAGGTGGTCGGTGGTTTTTTGAGGGTTTTGGGGCATTTCAAAGGAGGCATCGTCAATATCTAAAACTATGGCCTGGCCGTTAGAAAGGGTTAGGGCCAAGCGAATGGCTTCAAAGAGTCGTTCTTGCTGGCGGCCTTTTTCGGTTAAGTCGTTTTTGCCAAAGCTTAACCGGTCAACCACCACATCAATATTGTGTTGGTTGTTTTTTAGGAGAGCAAAATCATCAGCCAGATCAAAAAATTGGCTATCAACCCGGACTTGGGTAAAACCCTTCTTCATTAGGTTGTCAAATAGGCCGGCGAATTCACCCTTTTTACCTTGCACTAAGGGGGAAAGAATAAACACTCGGGCCAAAGATTTTAATTTTAATTTTTGGGCAATTAGGTTTTTGGCCTGGTCGATAATTTGTTCGGCTGATTGGCGGGCAATCTCTCGACCGCATTTGGGGCAATGAGGGTGGCCGATTCGAGCGTATAAAATCCGCAAGTAATCATAAATTTCCGTTACCGTGCCGACGGTAGAGCGGGGGTTGTTGGAGGTGGTTTTTTGGTCAATGGCAATGGC
>CAZUWK010000033.1:0-7342 GCA_964624185.1 uncultured Gammaproteobacteria bacterium
GCCTCAATCGCCCGAATATGATCTTCAACATAAAGCCAGTCACGAACATATTTACCATCACCATAAATAGGAATTTTTTGATCCAACAAAAGATTAGTAATCATCCGGGGGATAAACTTTTCCGGATACTGATAAGGACCATAGTTGTTAGAACAATTGGTAATCGTTACCGGCAAGCCAAAGGTGCAGAAATAAGATAAAGCCAAATGATCTGAAGCGGCCTTAGAGGCCGAGTAGGGGCTTGAGGGGTCATATTTAGTGGCCTCATCGAACTTGTCCTCACTGGTCAGAGACAAAGAGCCGAAGACCTCATCGGTACTGATATGATGAAAACGCCTAACCTTATATTCCAGGGCGGCTTCTAAAAGATTATAGGTCCCTAAAACGTTAGTTTCCAAAAACACCTGAGGATTGGAAATTGAGCGATCGACATGGCTTTCGGCGGCAAAATTTACCACTAAATCGACCCCTTTCATTGCTCGATCAACGGCTTTTGAATCGGCAATATCACCGGCCAAAAAACAATAGTTAGAAGTTTTCTCTAACTTTTTTAAATTATCTCGATCGCCGGCGTAGGTTAGTTTATCGAAGTTAATAATTAAATCTTGAGGAAAGGCTTTATGGTGATAAAGAATAAAGTTAGTGCCGATAAAGCCGGCCCCGCCGGTAACTAAAATTTTCATTCTTTATTAAAATAGACCGCAATTTTTAAATACCATGTAATCGATTAAAGTCCTTTCCTGGTCGATAGTTTTTTTTGGGCCCAATACTGATTAGAATAAAACAGGCTCTCAAAAGTGCCGGCATCAGACCAAAAACCGTTTAATTCAAACCAAGACAATTTTCCCTGGTCAAGATAAAAATTATTAACGTCGGTAATTTCTAGTTCGCCTCTTTGAGAGGGTTTAAGAGTTTTGATAATGTCAAAAACTTGATTATCATAAAGATACAGGCCGGTTACGGCAAGGTCTGATTTGGGCTGAGCCGGCTTCTCTTCAATCCTAACAATTTTGGTTTTGTCTTGTGGATCAAACTCTGGCACTCCAAATCGTTCCGGATCAGAGACTTGTTTTAAAAAAACCAGTGCCCCGTCAGAAAAATTGTTTACTGCCTTGCCGATATCGGCATCGGTAGTATTATCGCCCAAAACTACCGCTATTGGCCCACCATCAGCAAAATCAGCCGCTAAAGACAGGGCCACCGGGATACCCCCCTCGCCCTCTTGAAAAGCAAATTCCAAGTGTTTTAAACCTAATTCTTGACCGTTTTTTAAAACCCTCAGGAAATGGCCGGCATGAGGACCACCGGTAACCACCAAAACCTCATCAATCCCGGCTTTAACCAAAGTTTGAATGGGGTAAAAGATCATCGGTTGATCGTAGACCGGGAGAAGATGTTTATTGGTCGCCGCCGTCAGGGGCATTAACCTGGTTCCTAAACCTCCGGCTAAAACAACCCCTTTCATAAGAGTGATGATAACTCAAAAGGAAAGAAGTTGTCAAACCAGGGCCAGAAGAAGAACTGCTCCCAAAAGAGCAACCAGAAAATATTCCAAAACAACTCTAATGTCTAAATGGTCTTTTTTCTGCTGGTACCAAAGGCTCCAGGTAAAATACCACAAAGACAGGCCAATAACCGCTCCTTCCTTTTTTCCTGGCAGGGGAGGTAAAAACAAGAATACTCCCGCCCCCAGTAATAGCACCACCAGCAAAATCAAATAGGCCAAAAAGTCAAAAGTGCTTGATTTCTTCATAAACTACTGGCGACTGATTCTAAAAGGGTCCCTGATTGGGACAAAATAATAATTAATATTATCACTGCCAAAAAGCTAATGTGAGCCAGATTGTCACCGGCTAAACGAACAGCCTGCTTTTTGGTAGCAACAAAACGATCAACCACTAAGGCGCCAATTAATAGGCCCGAAACAAAAATAGCCACCATCTTAGTAATTGATAAGGGGTTAATAGGCGTTTTTGAAAACTCACCGGCTAGTTTTGGCTCCAACCCGGAAGATAAAAAAACCGATTCTGTTTCTGGGATTACCTCCCCTTGGAGTTGAGCCTGAGCCTGATTGGTAATAGGGCTCGTTGTTTCTGGAATGGGGTTTTGGACTATTGTTTTAGTGGGCGTCCCAAAAAGCTGAACCACAAGGGTAGTCTGTAAACCACCCAATTCCCCCTCAACAACGGCAACACCGATTTCCTGATAGCGACTATTAACCAGGTTGTCTTTATGGCTGGGGGAAGCCATCCAGGCCGCCACCACGCCTTCAGCCGAAGTAAAATCACGAGCTAGATTTTCTCCAGCATAAAGATAATCATAGCCAACCTCCTTAAAAAAAGACCAAGGGACCCGACCGGTTGGCGAGTCGTGAGACCAATAATCAAAAGTGAACATATCCGCCGCTTTTCTTCGGGCCGCTTCATTAAGAGCGCTATTCATGCGCAACTCGGCTAAACCCAGGCCTGCTCGCTCCTGATTAGTAAGCTCAATGATTCTTTCCGGAGTAATTTGAGAAGAATAACCCAAAACGGCAGGTTTATTCAGAGCCAGCAGTGATAGACTCGATTGAACTAATAAAAACAAGAAGGTTACCATTACCAAAGAGGGCAAGTGAAGCAATTCAGCTCGATAGTTATTGGCCGAAGAAGGAACAAAGAGACGCTTAAGCCGCTTAATTTTTCTCATAGTTACATATCATTTAAACCAACCAATTCTCCCTTGTCAAACGGGAATAATAGAAAAATAAAAAATAGAGCCAAAGGCAACCAGGTATTTTCTATTGGTTATCTTTACCAATTTCAGTACCCCCACTCTGACTTTTTAAAAAATAAACAACCATTCCCCCAAGACAAAGAGCCAAAAGCAAAATCACCAAAAACCTTGACCAGTTAAGCGGGGGAGTCTTTTCTTTCTCTTGTGCCTGAGTTGGACTAGGCCAAGAGGCGTCGTTTATTTCCCGACTAGATTGGCCTAAAACAAAAGGCTCTTCATCACCGCTTTCTGAAGTTGAAAAATGATCAGTTTTAAAAATAAACTCCTGACTATAAATAATCGGTTTTTCCAAAGCCACAATTCGGCCAAAATATTTCCCTGGTGGTAGCTGGGGCAATACATACTGATGGTCGGTGGTTTTTTGCTGGGTCAGTTGGTCGCTGGCCCAAGCATAACCAAAATTGGGATACTCCTCTTGCAGGCCACCGCCACCACGAGAAAACTGATCATAAATCACCCGGCTAAGGGTGGGGGAATTGGTTTGCCAAGATAAAACATTATCTACTAAAAAAATATTAAAAATTTCTAAGCTCTTTTTAAGAAGAATTTCATCTTCTCCTCTATTGCCGGCCCGATCGGAAACCTGGGTCCGCAACCAGTAATCGCCCAAGGGTAAATCATCATTAAAATACCAGGGATTATCCGGTATTGGCCGCCAAGAATCGGTCCAATCCTGATAACGATAATAAAACCGAGGCGGCTCCTCCACCCCCGACAAATCATCCTCAACCTCAACCCTAATAACGAGAGGGCTGGAGAATTTGTCTTGAGAAGTAGGTTTTTGCCAACTAATTTGGGGCGGAGTCTGATCAAAAATAAATTTAGCCTGATGATTAATCAGAGCTAATTGGCCAGTCTGATTATAAATCTTAACTCGTAAGCTAAAAACCCCCTCTTCTTCCGGATACCAACGATAAGACCAGTAATAATTTTTTTGATCAATTATTTGATCGGTAATATCCCACCAGGATTGTTCATCGGATGAATACTGCAAAATAATTTTTTCAACACTCGCTTCGTCTTGAATATTAACAGCTAAATCAACCGCTTCATTAAAATGAATTTTCCCAGTGTTTTTCGGTTCAAGAAATTCTCCCCTAGAAAAAGCTTCTACTATAGTTGGAACGGGAGAGGGGGTTGGCTCGGTTTCGTTCGGGGTCGGAGTCGGGGTCAAAATCGGAGTAGGTGTAGCCAGAGAAGATCCATTGGCCATGATTACAGCCTGGTCTAGAGCCAGCATTACCGGCTGGCCGGAAATAAGCGGCCCAGCATCGACCTTTAATTGCCAAGGCTTTTCTAAAATAGGTTCTAATTGGGGGAAAATCTCTTTTAGAAAAAAATCCTTCTTTTGGTTTTGGCCGGGAAAAACCAGCCAATTAGTCCCTTGATTAGGAAAAATCTGCCAACCTTGCCCCCAATCAAAATATAAATTAACCACTCCGATTGCCGGGGTAACGCTTTTTAAGGTTAATAACAACTGGGGCTGATTGGACAAGAGGGCCAACGAGGAAGGGTTAAAAGTAAAAACCAGTTCTTTCTCCGGGTTTTTACTATCAAAAAAGCCCTGAGAAAAATAAAACCAACCATCTTCTTTGTTTAGAGCCGGCAGGGAAAAGGCTTCTCCCTGACAAAGCCAAGACCAATTGGGCTCCAAGCAAAAAGAATCGTAAAAAGTGTTGTCGGTAATTTTCTCAACCAACAAGGGCTCCCCTTGAGCGCCAACCATCTCGAAACTAAAAGGAAAAAAAACAATTAGCCAAAAAAGAAGAAAAATAAGCCTTTTCCCCCAGTTCATTTTAATAAATTAAATTAACCCTTAGCCCCCCAAGAAAAATGTTCCGGGGTTCTGAAACAAGATTCTTCAATACAATAAATAAAACTAAAACCTGAAGAAGGGTAATTGCAAGAAAAAAATAATGGTGTTTTTTAATAAGACCAGCCATGGGGGTGTTTTTTATACCAGGCAACTAACGACTGAACAGTTTCTTCTAAGCTTTTTTCCGGTTGCCAGCCTAATTCTTTTTTAACTTTACCAATATCGGCATATACCTTGGCGTATTCGCCTTTTCTTGCCGGCCCCTTTTCCAAAGGAAATTTAACCTCGGTAATTTCCCAAACCCGGTTTAGAATTTCTAGGACTGAATTACCCTGACCGGTACCCAAATTAAACACCTGATAAGGCTTAGCCTCTTTTTTCCCAAGATGGTCAAAGGCTAAAACATGGGCTTTGACCAAATCTTCCACATTGATATAGTCTCTAATTGGAGTCCCGTCGGGGGTGCTAACTTTGGGGCAAGTTAATTGAAATGGTTCAATGTTTAAAGCACCTCGAACGGCATTTTGAACTAACAGTTGAGATGGTTTTTTACTATCGCCAATTAGACCATCAGAAGAACCACCGGCAACATTAAAATAGCGAAAAATAATCGATTTTAAGGAAAACAGCTTCGAAAACCAAAAGATCTCCTTCTCGGCCATAAGCTTTGATTCACCATAAGGATTAACTGGATTGGTGGGGTGTTTTTCGTCAATCGGCAAATATTTGGCTTCACCATAAACAGCACAGGTGGAAGAAAAAATTAGCTTGTCAACCCGATACTTCTTCATTGCCCGCAACAAGTTAAGAGTCCCCAAAACATTATTTTCAAAATATTTGTCCGGTTCTTCCATCGACTCGTTGACTAAACAGAGAGCGGCAAAATGCAAAACTCCATCGATATCATTCTGGGCAAAAACGGCCTCAATGTCAGAGGTCTTTTTTAAATCGCCCACCACCAGATCAAGACCAGAGTATTGTTTTTTTAAAACATCAATTACTTCCTGATAACCTCGATAAAGATTATCAAAAACCAACACCGAATGGCCAGCCTCTAAAAGCGCTCTAACCGCGTGAGAACCAATATAACCAGCTCCACCGGTAACTAAAACTTTTTTCTTATTCATATTTTGGCAGGGCTACTTGTTTTTGAGAAATCATCAAGCTATTAACAGGAGCAGAAAAATACCAACCTAAAAGATTGGCAATCGAAAAACCAACCCGCAAACCGGTGAACGATCCTGGCCCAGGGTTAATCTTTATCTGTTTAATACAATCTAATGTACAACCTTTCTCTTTCAGAAAAATAACAATATTATCTAGTAATGATTTATCTTTTTGGGTTACCCCAATTGTTTTTCTTTCCCCATCAAGACCCAAAACAATCTTTTTGCTACCGCTAGTATCAATAAACAATACTATCTTGTTCATTTCGTTTTTATTATTTTTTTATTTTTAACAATCTAGCAATATAGCAATTTTATTTATTTTTCTATCACTGTTATTTCCCTTTGATTATCTTTTTTACCTTGCTTAAAGTATACCTCAATTCTTTTTTTGGGCAATAAGCCCCTGGCCCGATCGGCCCATTCAATAGCAATTATATTATTTTTATCAAAAAGATCTGTTATTCCTAAAGCTCGAACCTGGTTATCGTTCTCAAGCCGATACCAATCAAAATGATAAAATCGGCCGCCGCTTTTAAGAGGGTAATTACGGCTAACTATAAAAGTAGGGCTTAAAATTCGCTCTTTAATACTCAAGCCCTGGGCCAACCCTTGAAGGAAGGTGGTCTTGCCTCCTCCTAAATCACCAAATAGAGCAATGACCGCCCCGGGACTTAAATTAAGGCCAATTTTTCGGCCCAAAGCTTTAGTTTCTTGGGCGCTTTCGGTAAGATAATCCATAAACAAACCAAGCCAAATAAAATTCCTAAAGTGTCAATGGCAATATCTCTTAGGGCCCCTTGCCTGGTGGGAACATAAAGCTGGTGAATCTCGTCAGTCACCGCCCAAGCAAAGGTTATTATGGCCGACCATAAAAATGGGGAAACCCCACCCAGGGTATTTTTAAGAGCGCGATACCAGAAAACAACAAGCAGGGTGTATTCTAAAAAATGTAAGCTTTTAAAAACAAGAAAGTTAAGCCAGTCTTTGGGGCTAACGGCAAAAGCCGCTCGAGAAGAAAGATAAAAAATTAACCCCATTAGGGCCAGAGGCGGTAACCAAAAATTAATTAGCCTCAAGATTTTTTTCATAACAGTCATTATAACGCATCGGCTCGGGGCGTGTATATGCGTTGGCCATAAAAAAAAGTTTAAGAAGTTATTTTTCTTAACACTCTGGTCAGGCCAACCCCAAAATTTAGCGCTCCTCCCGACAATAACAGCCAATCCGGCAACCAATTCTTACTTGGCAAAGAAGAGGATTCTTTTCTTAGTTTTGGCTTGGGGTTGTCTTCGGCTATAAGATAAGTTTTTAGGGTTGGGCTGGTTATCCTACCAGTTTCTGACTGATCAGATTGACCCAAAATACTAATCATTTCAGGGTTTTGATTATCAGTCGGTGCCGCTTTTGGTATTGGCGTGGGGGTAGTCGTGACGGTTGGGCTTTTAATAAAACAGCCCCGGTTGACCTCTCCGGGGCTTGGTTCCTGTAAGCACCAGGCCTTGTCCTCATTCTTACCCCAGCTTTGACCAACTACCGTTTTAGAATAAGAAAAGTGGTCTTTTTCTTGACCGGCAAAATTAAG
>CAZUWK010000034.1:0-7017 GCA_964624185.1 uncultured Gammaproteobacteria bacterium
AAGAAAAAAAATTACCGGCAAATAATAACCAAAACCTTACAACAAGACAAAAAAATTAATTTCTCTTATGGTGGAATTATCAAGAAGGGTTTACTCCAGCGCCTAATTCCTGTTGAAGCGGCGATTTTGGCTACTCATGGCGGTGACGGCGAAAATGGCAACCTACAAGGATTATTAAACTTCTATCAAATTCCCTATACTAGCAGTGATGTTATTGGCAGCGCCTTGGGTATTGATAAGGTAATTAGTAAAATTATCGCCAAAAGCCTAGGCCACAGGGTAGTTCCTTACATTTGGTTTTTCTATCAAGACTTTAAAAGAGAGGCCTCAACAATCATCACAGAAATTGATCAAAAACTAACCTACCCCCTATTTATTAAACCCGCCAGGGGCGGATCAAGTATCGGCATAGAAAAAGTCAATCATCGAAGGGAGTTGGGGCCGGCCATTAACCGAGTGGCTAAACTTGACAACAAAATCCTGGTCGAATCTGAAATAAATAATGTTGTTGACATTAATTGCGCCGTTATGGGTAATCAATCAATAATGGTTTCCCCTTGTGAACAGCCGGTAACCGATGACCAATTTCTTTCCTTTGCTGAAAAATACTTAAAGGGCGGTAAAAATAAGGGTATGGCCGGAGCATCAAGAATTATTCCTGCCCCAATTGAGGAAAAAATTAGTCAGGCAATCCAATCCGCCGCCAAAGATATTTTTCAAAATCTGGTCTTTGATGGGATGGCTCGAATTGATTTCCTTTATCAGGAAAAGGAAAAACGATTTTATTTTAATGAAGTTAATACTATCCCCGGCTCCTTGTCATATTACCTCTGGCAAGAGGACAATCTCTCTCCCCAGAAAATGATTGAAAAATTAATCAAATTAGCCAAAGAAAAGCAAATTAAAAAAAACCGCCAGCAAGTCGATTTTCCCAGCTCAATTCTTGATCAAAAATAATGATCCGGTAGGCCGTTGGCTAATAGAACCACCGTTGGTTTATTGAGGTATTTTTTAATTGCTTCCTGCCAGCCGATCCCTTGGGGTAAATAATCAATAATTATTTTCTTGGTTGACTCTTTTAAGCCAGCCTCTAAGGCCAGCCGATTAACCCGACGAGCAATAATAAAAACATCAGCGATATCGGCGGATTTTTGGGCTATTTGTTTATTAATTGGGCCTTGCTGGTCTCCCAGTTCAACCAAGCCCATGGTGATAACAATCTTTTGCTTATCTTTAAATTGAGCCAATTTTGCTAGGCTCCTTTGAAAGCCAATCGGATTAGCGTTATAACTATCATCAATTACCGTCAAGAGCGGGCTAACTTTAGTAGTTTTCATCCGCCGATCCGGCGGCCCAACTTGACGATAATATTTCCTAGCCTGCCGCCTGTCAATGCCTAGTTGTTCGGCAATAGCGATAATCGTTGTTTCAAAATTAATCATTTCATCGTTTTCCCGAGGCCGAAAGAAGCGACCGGGCCTACTAACAAATTCGGCCAGTTCCATTTTGGCTTGACGAATTTTTTCCTGAGAACCGAATCGCTCCAGATGCATCAAGCCAAAAACAGTAATCACACCAAAATTCGGCCTAATCATCCGGGCAATTTTTTTAATCTCTCCTGGACCATAGGCCCCGGCCTCAACTATTAATACCTGATGGTGATTAAGCTTAGTCAAGATCAACCAGGCAATAGCCAAAGAGGTGTTAACATTACCGGGCGTTTTCAACACCACATGCTTCTTAGCCAAAACCTCAAACAGGGCCTCTTTAAAGGTTGTTTTGCCATAACTGCCGGTAACAACAATCTTAATTAGATTAGGATAAAATTTAAGCTTTGTTCCGGCCAAAAAAACTAATAAAAACTCAATTAAGGCAAAAACTCTTGTTAAAAAGTAATTGGCAAAAAATATCGCCCTAGATGGAGAAAAAAATATTTGCCAGGGGAGAGAAAGCAAAAGGGTGGCAATGATCCGGGGAGTTACTTTTAACCGGCTATTTTCTTCCTGTAGCCGGTTAATATCGTTACCAGCCAGCCAAGCCAAAAAACGCTTCCCCCGATACTCTTCCAATTGCAATAAATAAAGCAAATGGCGCTGTTGTCGCCAGTACTGTTTAAGCTTTTTCATCAACAAATTTTTTAATTAATTCTGCCACCTTTTGGGGTTGATCCCAAAAGGGAAAATGACCAACCCCTTCAAGCAAACACACTTGACTATTTTCAATCAAGTTGCCAATTTCCCTAGCCCAAGATGCCGGCAATTGATCATCTTTTGTCCCCCAAATAATTAAAGTTGGCAGGGTAATTTTTTCAAAAATAGCGGTCAAATCTTCCCCAACAATACTTTTAAATAATTTCCGGTTTCTTCCAGCCTGACGATAGTCATCGCTGGCAACAATCGGCCAAAGGAAAGAAAAAAAACGCTTTAGAGAATTCGGCAGTTTTTCCAAAAGGGGATACCACCAATAATTCTTTTTTATTCCTGCCGGGGCAATAAGAACTAGGCTCGAAAATAACGACGGCTCTTGAGCCGCCATTATCGCCGCCACCTTACCACCAAAAGAGTGCCCCACCAGAGTCGATTTGGCAATCTTTTTTTCCTTCAACCAGGCAATTATCGTTTGGGCGTAATGGTTTGAGGTTAAGTCGCCATCAAGCGGCCGGCTGCGGCCAAATCCCGGTAAATCAACTAAGTAAAGGCGGTAATCTTTAAGATTACCAACCAGGGGAAAAAATGATCGGCTATCTTGCCCCCAACCGGGCAAAAAAACCAAGACCGATTTGTTTTCGCTACCAAAACAACGACTAAACAAGTCCATCAACATAATCTTAACATGGGTCTCCAGCCAACAGCGTTCTGCCAGATCCCGGATCTGACAAAAGCTAGCTTTGTTTTCATTTTAATCATTGTATAATATTAGGAGTATTGATAATTAATCATTCAAAATTCTGATCCTAACAATGGATAAACGCTACCGGCCTCAAAAAACTGAAAAAGAGATTAGCGATCTTTGGGAGGCCGGCAATTATTTTACTCCCAAAATTAATCCTAAAAAGAAACCCTTCGTTATTACTCTGCCCCCACCAAACGTTACCGGCGGCCTTCATGCCGGCCATGCTATGTACACCATTGAAGACATCATGGCCCGTTTCAACCGAATGAAGGGGGCCCCAACTTTATTCTTACCCGGCTTTGACCACGCTTCCATTGCCGTTGAATATTTGGTCAGCAAACAAATTAGAAAAACCGGTCAAACAAAATTTGACTTAGGAAAAGAAAAGTTCTTAGAACAAGCTCACCAGTTTGCCGATCAGTCCCGGGATTATATTAAAAAACAACTAAAGCTGTTAGGATTTTCTCTGGACTGGTCACGTGAAGCCTATACTATGAGCCAAGACTATTCTAAGGCTGTTGAGACCGCTTTTGACCGCCTAAAAGAAAAAGGCCTAATCTACCAGGGAGAAGCCATTGTTAACTGGTGCCCTGATTGCCAAACGGTTTTATCTGACTTAGAAAACGAGCATCAAGAGGAAAAGGGAGAACTTTACTATATTAATTATGGTCCAATTACTATTGCTACCACTCGGCCGGAAACTATGTTTGCCGATGTGGCAGTAGCCGTTAACCCCAAAGATGCCCGCTACACTAGATTAGTAGGTCAAAAAGTTCCTCTTCCCCTAACCAAACGGGAAATTCCGGTCATCGCCGATGAGGCCGTTGATCCCGAGTTTGGTACCGGCGCCCTAAAAATTACCCCCGCCCATGATGAACTAGATTGGCAAATTGGCAAGCGCCACCAACTCGAAACCCTAATTGCCATCGACAAAGAAGGCCAGCTAACCAAAATCACCGGCTCCTATCAGGGCCTGGGAAGCCAAGAGGCCAGACGTCTGGTAGTCGAAGAGCTAAAAAAACAGGGTTTATTAAAAAAAACAGAACCCCTGACCCACTCGGTCGGTCATTGCCAACGCTGTGGCACCATTACCGAACCGCAAATTTCTCTTCAGTGGTTTGTTAAGGCTAGGCCATTGGCCCAAAAAGCCATTGAGGTGGTTAAAAAAGGCCAAATCCAAATTGTCCCCAAACATTTTACTAAAATCTATTTTCACTGGCTAGAAAATATTCACGATTGGTGTATTTCCCGACAATTGTGGTGGGGCCACCCGATTCCGATTGAGGGGGAATCGGCTGTTTTAGACACCTGGTTTTCCTCTTCTCTTTGGCCGATGGCTACTTTGGGTTGGCCCAAAAAAACCGCTGATTTTTCTTATTTCTACCCCAATACGGTTCGAGAGACCGGTTACGATATTATCTTTTTTTGGGTCGCCCGAGAAATTATGATGTGTCTGGAATTAACGGGGAAAGTTCCCTTTAAAACCGTTTACCTCCACGGTCTGGTTCGAGACGAAAAGGGCCGAAAGTTCTCCAAAACTAAAGGTATTGGCTTTGACCCGGTAGAAACTATCAAGGATTATGGTGCCGATCCCCTGAGAATGGCCTTAGTTTTCGGCAACGCTCCCGGAGCCGACGTTTCCCTACCAAAAGAAAAAATAATCAGCATGCGTAATTTTACTAACAAAATTTGGAACGCCACCAGATTCATCTTAATGAACCAGAACAATTTAAAGTTAAAAGTTAAAAATTTAAAATTAGATTTGACCTATTTGGATAAAAAAAATAAAGATGATCGAAAAATTTTAAAATCCTTAGAAAAAACAATTAATAGCGTTACCAACCATATTGAAAATTATCGTTTCGGTCAAGCGGCGGAGAATATTTACGGCTTCTTCTGGCATGAATTCTGCGATATTTATATTGAACAGGCCAAAGACCGCCTTTATGATAGCAATAACCCCGATAACCAAAGAGAGGCCTTGTCGGTGTTGCTCTTTGTTTTAAAAAACAGCCTAAAACTGCTTCACCCCTTTATGCCTTTTATTACCGAAGAAATTTGGACTAATCAATTGGAAGAAAAAACACCCTTGGCGATTTCTCCCTGGCCAAAAGTAAAATAATTATTGTTAAATTGTTACATGGCTGTATTGTTGGCGCAAACTAAAGTTTGCTAGTCCGGAAAATGAAGTAGCGCGGTTTACCGCACGCTAACAATCCAATAATTAAACAATTTAACAATGTTTTCAAAACATTAAATCATTAGAAATTGATTTGAGATTTGTTTGTAATTTGAAGCTTGTTTGAAATTTGGGATTTGATATTTGAGTTTTTTCAAGGAAGGGGGTGAGAGAGATGAAAAAGGTTAAAATCCAAAAAAAAGACGGTCGAATTGAAAAGTTCGATAAAGAAAAATTGAAAAGAAGTATTTTTTCCGCCGGAGCCACCAAGGGTCAATCTCAACTAGTCACCCAAGAGGTGGAAGAATGGCTTTATAATGTCGCCCTAGAGGAAATCATTGATACCCAAGAAATTCGCAACAGGGTCGCTGGTTCTCTAACAGAAAAAAACCCCCAGGCGGGCAAAAGCTATCAGGAATACAAAAAAAGAGGTTAGTAATAAGCCTTTATTACTAAAAGCAGTTACCAAAACTATTTTAAATTAGGCGCTGTTTTTCCGTTTCCCCCAAAGGGGTATTAAAATCAACTTTGATGATTAAACCAACCACCCTTTCCCAAATTACCAACGCTGTTGGGGCAAAAAAGAAAACTCTCCAACAGTGGTTTTGCCAAAAACAAAAACAACTCGAAAGCAAACTCGATTCTTTGGCCGCTTGGGGGAAACAGGGTTTTAAAAAGCTCAAAGAATTACCGCATAATTACCGCAATATTGCCGCAAAGATTGCCCGGCCAATAATATTACTGTCTTTTGTGGCTATTTTCGTTACTAACCTTCTCCTTCCCGCCAATCAAGCCGAAAAAGTAAGACAAGCTTTTTTAACTTCTCCTGCCGATTTTACCAATCGGATGAATATGGTCCAGGTTTTTATTGCCAACGATCATTTTGAAGCCGCTAAAAAAGAGCTAGACAAAACTAGTAACCCAGAATTCTTAACTAAAGAGGAAAAAATGATCTGGCAAAAAAATTATTTAGCTTGGGGTCTGCATTCACCTGAGGGGCAAAGAAGGCTTATTAATAACTGGAAAGAATTTTTAAAAAAATACCCAAACTATAAAATTGGTTGGATTTATTTGGGTTATTTCCAAACCCTGTATGGAAAAGAACAAGAAGCCCAAGAGTCTTTCCAAAAGGCTAAAGAAATCGACCCGGGGCTAGAAAAAGAAATAGAAAAAATACTAAATAGTAAATACTAAATACTATTTTTCTTCCTGGGGTTTCTCTTTTTGGGCTTCTTCAGTTTTTTCTTCCGGTTTACCCTCCTTGGGTTGGCCTTCTTCGCCTTCTTCTTTGCCTTCCTTGCCAATCACTTCTGGTTCTTCAACGGGGGCTGGTTCTGCCTCTTCTTCGGCCGGGGCCTCAAGTTTGGCCACCACTTCTTCTTTGTCCGCCATTATAACTACCCCCTCATTAACTTTAAGATCAGCCACCCTGATGACATCATTTATTTCCTTCAAAGAGGAAACATCGGCCTCGAGGTGGTCAGGCAATTCTTCCGGCAAGGCTTCGACCTCAACTTCTAGCAAGGGTTGAATCAAAATTCCCTCTCCGCCTTCGGCCCCGGAAGCTTCACCAACCAGCTCAATTGGCACCGAAACGACTGTTTTTTTAGCCAAATCAACCTGGCGGAAATCGACATGGAGAATTTTATCGGTCACCGGGTCAATTTGGATATCGCCAACTAAAACCGGATAAGATGATTTGGCCGTACCAATAACCAAATCAATTAAGCCGCTTTCGCCGGTTTTTTCAAAAGTTTTGACAAAATCCTGATAGCCAAGTTGAAGCGCCTGCGATTTAATCCCCTGGCCATAAAGATTAACCGGCAAGATATTTTCCCGACGCAAAGCCTTAACCTTGCGACCGGTAACTGTTCTTTTATCAACGACTAGTTTTGCTCTTGCCATAACGAAAGTATTTTAACTAAAAAGAGGTAAGAAAGCAAATT
>CAZUWK010000035.1:0-3898 GCA_964624185.1 uncultured Gammaproteobacteria bacterium
AAGATTGCCGCCCTTTTGGAAAATTTTAGTCTGGAAAAACCGGAAGAACTTCAAGAAATCTCCGCCCAAATTAAAAGGCTAATTCTTCGCGCTCCCATGCCCGAAGATTTGGCCTGGCAAATAATTAAGGCCTATGTTTCCTTAGGGGGGTTAACCAACCCCTCGGTAGCGGTTCGTTCTTCAGCCGTTGGCGAAGACCTCCAATCCTCATTCTTAAACATTTCCGGAGAAGCCAATGTAGTCAAAAAAGTCCAGGAATGCTGGGCTTCTCTCTTCGACGCTCGAGGTATTTTCTATCGCCAAGAAGCGAAAAAAAAGCTTCTGGGCCAAGGCATCGCCGTTGTTATCCAAAAGATGGTTCAGGCCAAAACAGCCGGAGTTTTATTTACTGCCGATCCGACCGGAAAGAAAAAAAACACCCTCATCATCGAAGCCATTTGGGGCTTAGGCGAATACTTGGTTCAGGGCCGAGTAACTCCTGATCAATATTTAGTTGATTTTCAAACCGGGAAAATTATTGATAAAAAAATTAACCGGCAAAAAGTCTATCTTTTCAAAAGGGGTGGCAAAAATATTAAGGGCTTAGTGACGAAAAAGAAAATTACTCAGGCTAAGTTAACTGATGAAGAAATTAAGCGGCTAACAGATATCGCTCGAAAAATTCACCACTTTTACTTTTTCCCTCAAGAAATCGAATGGGCCAAAGACAAGAATCAATTTTTCATTCTTCAGTCTCGCCCCCTAACCATCGCTCCCCACCAAAAAGATAATCAAGACCAACCAGCCCAACTAAAAACTCATCTCCCACCTCAAAAACCGGTTCTGGAAGGTATTAGTGCCAGTCCGGGGGTAGTCTCTGGTCCAGTCAAGAAAATAAAGTCAGCCAGGGAAATTAAAAAAATTAACCAAGGCGATATTTTAGTTACTTCTCTAACCACGCCTGATTTTATTCCGGCAATGCGTTTGGTGGCTGGCATTATCACTGACCAGGGCGGCCAAACCTCTCACGCGGCGATTATCTCTCGCGAGCTTTCTATTCCTTGTCTGGTCGGCACCAAAACGGCCACCAAAAACCTAAAAAATAATCAACTTGTTACCATCGATGGCAACCGGGGGGTAGTCTTTTTAGGAAAAGAGGTTAGACCTAAGCCAAAAGCTAAACCCAAAATCGATAAAAAAAGTTTAGCCAAAATTAAAACCGCCACTAAAATTTATGTTAATTTAAGCGAACCCGATATCGCCAAAACCATTGCCCAAAAACCAATCGACGGGGTTGGTTTATTGCGGGCCGAATTTATGCTGGCTAAAATTGGAACTCACCCTCGCGCCTTATTGGAAAAGAAACAAGAAAAAGTCATTATCCAAGAATTAACCAGCGGCTTAGAAAAAATTTGCCGGGCCTTTTTCCCCCGTCCGGTTGTTTATCGAACCAGTGATTTTAAAACCAACGAGTATCGTCATTTAACCGGCGGAGAAAAATACGAAACCAAAGAAGAAAACCCCCTGCTTGGTTTTCGCGGTGCCAGCCGCTACATTGCCGACAGTCAAGTTTTTGCTCTTGAACTTGAGGCCATAAAAAATGTCCGCAATAAAAAAGGCTTAAAAAATATTTGGCTAATGCTTCCCTTTACTCGAACCGTCGAAGAGCTAATTGAGGTTAAAAAAATTATCGCCGCTTATGGTTTATCTCGCGGCCCCAGTTTCAAACTTTGGCTCATGGTAGAAACACCAGCCAACGTTGTTGGCTTAAAAAAATTTATTGAGGCTGGAATCGACGGTATTTCTCTTGGCACTAACGACCTAACCATGTTGATGTTGGGAGTTGATCGCGATAATGCTAAACTAAATAAGCTGTTTGACGAAACTAACCCGGCCGTTCTTTGGGCCATTAAAAAAACTATTAAAACTTGTCAAAAACACCAAGTTTCCAGTTCGATTTGTGGACAAGTGGTTTCTGACCGGCCAGAAATTATCAAAAAGCTAATTGGCTGGGGGATAGGCAGTATTTCGGTTAATCCCGACGTTGTTGAAACAACTAAAGAGACTGTCATTCAAGCTGAAAAGGAGGCAATTAACCATGGCTAAAATTATTGCTGTTGATGCTCGAGAAATTCTTGATTCTCGAGCCACACCAACCATAGAAACAACTATCTTTTTAGATAACGAGATTTATGCTACCGCCTCGGTGCCTTCTGGGGCTTCGGTTGGCTCTCACGAGGCCTTAGAGTTGCGAGATGAAGATAAACAGCGTTACTTAGGCCAAGGGGTCTTAAAGGCGGTTTACAATGTCGAAAAAGTCATTAGTCCCAAAATTATCGGCCTCGATATTGGCGACCAGGAAAAAATCGATCAAACCATGATTGATCTGGATGGGACTAAAAATAAAAGCCAGTTGGGGGCCAATGCCATTTTATCTTGCTCCATTGCCGCCACCAGAGCCGCCGCTTTTCACTATCAACGCCACTTGTTTGAATACATTGCCGACCTGGCCAAACGCTTTGGCCTTAAAACACCAGAAACCAAAAAAATTCCCACCCCGATACTAAATTTAATTAATGGTGGTAAACATGGCGCCGGCAACCTAGAATTCCAAGAATTTCACATTATTCCCTTGGGAATCAAAACTTTTGCCAGCCAAATCCGGGCCGCCGCGGAAATTTACAAACAGGCTGGTCAGGTTTTAACCGAAAATAAGGCGATTCATTCCATTGGTGATGAGGGCGGTTTTGCCCCTAATCTTTTTACTAATCTGGATGCCCTGGAGGTGGTCACCCGGGGTATTAACCGAGCCGGTTATATTCTCCATAAAGATGTCTACTTGGGGTTGGATGTGGCGGCTGATTTTTTCTACCAAAAGGGCCAATATACTATTCGTGATCGAACCTCTCCAATGACCACCCAAGATTTTGTCGCTTTCTACCGCCAGTTAAGAGAACAATACCCCCTGCTTATTTTAGAAGACCCCCTATTCGAAGACGACTGGAAAGGTTGGAGTCAGCTGGCCGAAAAACTTGACCTTAATCAGGTTACCCTAGTCGGCGATGACCTGCTTTGTACCAATTTAGAAAGAACCCAAAAAGCCATTCAAGAGAAAGCCTGTAACGGCATTTTAGTCAAACCCAATCAGGTCGGCACCATCTCAGAAACCCTAAAAGTAATAAAATTAGCCCAAGAGGCCGGCTGGAAAACGATTATTTCTCACCGCAGCGGCGAAACCACCGACGACTTTATTGCCGACTTTGCTGTTGGTGTCGGGGGAGACTTTGTTAAATTCGGTGCTCCGGCCCGAGGAGAAAGAACCGTTAAATACAACCGACTGGCCAAAATTGAAGAAATTATCGGCCCCAATCACGGCGATTACTAATATGGATAACCCGAGCCCAGTAGTTTTAATCATTCTCGACGGCTGGGGTTTGGCTAACACCCAAACCGGCAACGCTATTCTTCAGGCCAAAACTCCCAATTTCGATAAATATTGGGCTTCTTTTCCCCATGCCCAACTGATTGCTTCCGGTGAATCGGTTGGTCTGCCAAAAGGTGAAAAGGGCAATTCTGAAACCGGTCATCTTAACCTAGGGGCGGGCCGAATTGTCCTTCAAGATTTAGTTCGCATTAATATGAGCATTGCCGATGGGACTTTTTCCCAAAATCAGGCTTTTCTAGAAGCGATTGATTTTAGCAAAAAAAATAACAGCGCTCTTCATCTTTTGGGCATGATTGGTTCAGCCGGAGTCCATGCCAATAACCAACACTTATTTGCCCTATTAAGACTGGCCCAAAAACATCAACTCGATAAGGTTTATTTACATCTTTTTACCGACGGTCGAGACTCGCCGCCAAAATCGGCTCTGACTTTCTTGGAGCAAGTTGAAACCCAAATGGCCAGCTTGGGAATTGG
>CAZUWK010000035.1:3998-7004 GCA_964624185.1 uncultured Gammaproteobacteria bacterium
AATTTTAGAATTGACCGGCCCCGGCAACTAACCAAGGCCTTTGTTTTAGAAGATTTAGAAGACTATCAACCCAAAAAAGCCGCTTTTGACCCTTACGCCGAAAAGTACGGCCAAAAAATTTACGCTTCTTTAGAAAAAATTAACACCTTCCCAAGAGAAAAAAAATTAACCAACATTTTCTTTGTCACTATGACCGAATACGAAAAGGGCCTACCGGTCCAGGTTGCTTTCCCATCTCGAGAGATTCCCCTGCCTCTTTCCCAAGTAATCTCCCAAGAAGGCAAAAGGCAATTTCATATTGCCGAAACCGAAAAAGAGCGTTTTGTCACTTACTATTTTAATGGTTTCCGAGAACAACCCTTTGCCGGCGAAGAGTGGTTTGAAGTGGCCTCGCCGCCAGTTAAAACTTACGATCAAAAACCCGAAATGAGCGCCTTTGAGGTCACCGAAAAGGTTTTGGCTAAATTACGAAAAAACAACCTTGATTTCTTGCTGATTAATTTTGCTAACCCCGACATGGTTGGTCATACCGGGGTTTTGGAGGCCGGCATTCAAGCTTGTGAAGCAACCGACCAGGTTTTAGGAAAAATTGTTAATCAGATCCTTATTACCGGGGGAACCGCCGTGATTACGGCCGACCATGGCAATGTCGAAGAAATGATTAATCTCTCAACCGGAGAAATTGACACCGAACATTCTGACAATCCGGTGCCATTTATTATTGTCGGTAAACAATTCTTAGGTCAATCTCAAATGTTGTCTCGAGGGACTTTGGCTGATGTGGCCCCTTCAGTTTTAAAAATAATGGGTATCGAAAAACCCAGCCAAATGACCGGCCAATCCCTAATCTAGTGCCCAACAGATTTTTTCAAAGACAAAACCACCGTAACTTCACCTTTAATTTTTTTGTTCTCCAAGGCGGTCAAAACTTCTCTCAAGCTACCGGTAATTTTTTCTTCATGAATTTTAGTCAGCTCTCGACAAACTACCATTTGAGCCTGGTCGCCAAAAATATCATTTGCCAATTTTAGACTCCCAACAAGCCGATATGGCGATTCATAAAAAACCAGGGTCGGCGATAGGGGAGAATCAGCTAAATTAAAATAGGCCTGAAACAATCTCTCAATTTTCCCCTTTTTCTTGGGCAAAAAACCTAAAAATAAAAACTTATCGGTTGGCAAACCGGAAATTGATAAAGCGGTGATGGCCGCGTTTGGCCCCGGCACCCCAACCACTTCGACCCCGGCCTCAAGACAAGCTCGAACCAACTTAAAGCCCGGATCGGCAATTGCCGGCGTGCCGGCATTAGTTACCAAGGCAATGTTTTCCCCCTCTTTCAGCCTTAATAACACTTCCGGTTGTCTCTTTTCTTCATTACCCTCAAAAAAAGAGAGCAGGGGAGGGGGCGTTTTTCCTGATGGCAAAATCTCTTTTAATAATCGCCCGGTTTTTCTGGTGTCTTCAGCCAAAATCAAATCAACCCCAGATAGGGTCTCCACCGCCCGAAAGGTAATATCTGATAAATTCCCGATCGGAGTAGCCACCAAAAATAATTTTCCCATATCTTAATTATAGCTTATCCAATTTTTCCCTCCACCTTCCAGTTTTCACCTTTAAGGTGGAAACTGGAAGGTGTAATTCTAGTTGCAAACCGTTAATTAAAAAAGATATAATGACAGCCATTAAGCTGGGTTTTATGTTTGAAATTGTTGATCAAATTACCAATTGGATTATCTCCGCCATCGGAGAAAATGGTGTTTGGGCGATTTTTTGGGGCGGCATCATTGAGCAAATTATTATCCCCATTCCTTCACCTCTAATCACCATGGCCGGTGGCTTTTTACTAGTCCCCAAAGAACAGCCCCCTGCCTCCGCTCTGGGGGAAATTCTGTTAAAAATCACCCTACCGTATTCTATTGCCGCTGTTTTAGGTTTGGGAATTGTTTATTTTATCGCCTACTTTGGCGGTAAGCCATTAATTGAAAAATTCCACCGCTTGATTGGTTTCTCCTGGCAAGATGTGAAACATTTACAAAAAAAGTTTAAGGGCAACTGGCATGATGATTTGCTTGTTTTTGTTTTACGAGCAATTCCGGTTATTCCTATTTCGATAATCTCCGGCGTAGCCGGAGCCATCCGCATGCCCATTATTAATTTCTATGTTGCCTCAGCCCTAGGGGTTTTAGTCAGAAGTTTTATTTTGGGCTTCATTGGCTGGAAGGTCGGCGAGGCCTATGAATTAATGGCTCAGGGCTTAGATAAAGTCTCTGACATCTTTACCATTATTATCGCCGCGGCCATTTTTGGCTTTTTACTTTGGGGTTATAAAAGAAGAGATAGGTATTTAGAAGAACGAAAAGGGGTCAAAAAGTAACTTCAACTGTTAAACTTCCTGATCACTCCTGCTACCTTACCCTTAATGGCGACATTTCTAACAAAGATCGGCCTCATGGTGCTATTGGCCGGTTCTAGGCGAATTCTAGTTTTTTCCTTAAAATAGCGCTTTAGGGTCGCCAGACCATCTTCTAAAATCGCCACCACAATATCGCCGTCTTTGGCTTGTTCCTGCTCTTCAACGACAACAAAATCACCATCTAAAATCCCCTCATCAATCATCGATTCACCCTTAACTTGTAAAACAAAACTTCTTTTTTTACCGGAAACCAAATTCGTCGGCACCAATAAAGAAGCCTCAGGGTCGGTATAAGTTTCAATCGGAGCGCCGGCGGCGATAAAGCCCAAAATCGGCACCTCAACTTGGGCAATGCTATTATCGGCCAAGTTCTCATCTAAAATTTCAATCCCGCGAATTTTGCCTTTATAGCGCCGCAACACACCTTTTTTTTCTAAATTATTTAAGTGTTCATGGACCGTAGCCAAAGAAGAAACATCAATAGCGTCAGCAATCTGTTGCAAGGTAGGGGAAGCGCCAAATTTTTGAATATATTGGGCGATAAAATCAAGAATCTGTCTTTGGCGTTTGTAAAGAGTCACCGGCATATCTTA
>CAZUWK010000036.1:0-6916 GCA_964624185.1 uncultured Gammaproteobacteria bacterium
GGAAGAGTAATAGTAAAGGTAGTGCCCCTGCCGACCCGGCTTTCAACGCTAACTTTCCCCTGGTGAAGGTCAATAATTTCCTTGGCTAAAGCCAAACCTAAGCCATAACCGTCTTGGGTTCCTTTTTGCCGAGCCTGATCGGCTCGCCAAAAACGTTCAAAAATATGGGGAAGATCTTGTTCGTCAATACCAACACCAGTATCTTTTATTAAAATCTGCCAATTGTTACCAATCTTTTTTGTCTTCACTAAAACACTACCCCCAGAGGGAGTATATTTGACGGCATTATCTAAAAAAACTAATAGGGCTTCCTCCAGGGCCATCCGGTCGGCGCTAATTTTACCCGAGGCCGATTCTAATTTTAGGTTAATTTTTTTCTTTTTCGCCAAAGGAATAATCTTCTTGCTAACCGATTCAATTAATTCTTCTAAAGAAAAAGTCGATTTTTCCAAAACCTGGCCATTCTCTTGATAACGGGTTAACGATAATAACCTGCTAACCAAAAAAGACAGGTTATCAACTTCTTCTAAATTATCCTGAAGGGTCTTTTTGGCTTTGCTAACAGTCAGTTTTTTGTCGCGCAAAACTACTTCTGTTCCTGTTTTCAGAGCCGTCAGGGGAGTGCGCAATTCGTGCGAAGCGTCCGCCACAAAGCGCTTTTGTTTTGCCATCGCCTCCTCAATTGGGGCTAAAATTTTTCCGGCCAAAAAGTAGCCCAAAACTGCCGAAAAAGACAAGATAATAACATCAATAAAAATAATTCTTCTTAAAATATTACTTTTAGCAATCGCCAAGTTCTGATTAAAATAATCGCTAATTTCTTCCCTGGTTTCGACCGGCAAATCAAAAAAATTACTATGAGGGGGTAGGGGAGAGGCGGACCCTTTTAATTTAAGCACCATTCCTGCTCCGGTGCCACGAAAGCCGCGTTCTAAATCTTGAGAAAGAGACAGATAAATAATGCCGCTAAAAAAAACCACTACAATGGTGGTAACCAACAAATACCAAGCGGCCAATTTTATTCGAGCTGACTTAAACATGATTTTTCTAAAATAAAAAATAACTACTATATATTAAACGACAATCTTATACCCAAAACCCCGAACCGTTTTAATTAATTTCGGTTTCCCAACAAACGGCTGATCAATTTTTTTTCGCAAATAACCGATATAAACCTCGACGGTGTTAGGCAAAATATTAGCCTCATAATCCCAAACATGGTCAATAATTTGTTGTTTGGAAACGGTCTTGCCTTTTTGGCTTAATAAGTACTTCAATAGCGTGTATTCTTTTCTGGAAAGCTTTATTTCTTTGCCTGCCCGCTTAACTAAAAAACCATTAGTATCCAGGGTTAAGTCGCCGGCTCGCAAGATTTGGCCCTGATGATTTTTGGGCCGGCGTGATAAGGCCCTAATTCGAGCCAAAAGCTCAGCAAAAGCAAACGGTTTAACTAAATAATCATCGGCGCCGGCGTTTAGACCGGCCACCTTATCGTCCAACTGTCCCTTAGCAGTTAAAATTAGAATCGGCGTCTGAACTTTTTCCTCTTGGCGCAGGCGCCGGCAAATTTCCATGCCAGAAATTTTGGGCAACATCAAATCCAAAACGATAACATCATAATCTTCGGTAGCCGCCAAATCAAAACCGGACTCGCCATCATAGGCCACATCAACGACATAGGCTTCTTGCAAAAGGCCTCTTTTAAGGGCGTTGGCGATTTTGTGCTCGTCTTCAACCACTAATATTTTCATTACTTGTTAATACAAATTATATCAGCCGGCTGAAAAATAGCTGAGAGTTAGGGGTCTTTTGCTTTTCAAAAAAAACTTTTCCAAAATTTCCAAAAAGGAGAATCCTTGGAGGCACAAATTCCTAAGGGATGCTCATCGATAACAATAAAAAAGATGCTACCAAAAATGAATCACCAACCTCCTAAAAAGGAGGGGGTAACCACATCGGAAAAAATTATCCTCAAGATAAAAAAAGATTAGCGATTGCCGCCTCTTCTTGGCCCTCGATCATCTCTTCTAAAACCTCTGCTTCTATTATCAAATCTTGGCCTTTCTTCTCTTGGTCTGGCCACGTTAACAACAATCTTTCTTCCTTCTAACTCGGTGTCGTTTAACTTTTCGATCGCCTGATCGGCTTCGTCATCATTTTCCATTTCCACAAAACCAAAGCCTTTGCTTCGGCCAGTTTCCCTGTCAATAATGACATCGCAAGAAATAACCTTGCCAATTTTTGAAAACATTTCTTCTAGTTGGGAGCCATCCACAGCATAGGGAAGCCCACCAACGAATAGTTTTTTGGACATTTATTTTCTCACCGCCTTTTCATTTTAAGATACTGTCCCTTTCTGGCGGATAAAAAAATCTTTTTGAAGATATCTTCTTATCTTTAGAGGAAACAGGTAATATACATTCCTTTTTAAAGGAATATATTTATATTATAACATGCTACTTGAACAAGTTACGAAACATTTGATCAGTATTTAACTAAAAAAAGAGTCAAGCATTTATTTATCCCAGACGCCCTAAAATTAATGGTTATGTTGAAAGAACCAACCGAGCCTTAGCTTTACAAGAAGAATTTATCAACTGGAACATAGATCAACAGATATCAACCTTTTTAACCAAGAATTAATTGACTAGTCGATCTGGTACAATACTATCAAGCCTCATGAAGGTCTTAATAATCAATCACCAATTGATCATCTTTTAAAAATTGCTCCTCAGTCTCAAAAGTATGTAACTTGTACACCAAAAAAAATTATGGATAACAAAACTCCGATTTATCAGGCCAAAGTAGAGGAGGGGGCTCTTAACCCTGAAATTGAAGCTCTGGCCATCGCCTATTCCCAGGAATTACTTGCCTCTAGGAAAAACTACACCCCCATCCATGTTGACGAAATTGCCTCAAGGTTGGCTAAGTTCTACGAAAAAATCCGAAAAATTATTGACTGGAAAGACGACAATGCTCTAAGACGGGGAGCAATTGAGAGAATTTTAAAAAGAATTGTCTTTCCCAAACTTAACAGAGTTTCCTCCCTAGAAGCCGAAAAATTAGCCGAAACTATTACGGTTGAGTTGATCCGGGGCGGTCATCTGCCCAACAATACCATCCCCAGAGAAAAACTTTCCACTCTTAGCGGAGCAATAGAGAAATATATTTATTTTCTGAAACACGCTTCCAACCATTTCAAGCCCAACGAAATTAAAGATAAAACTAATTTTAATGACTTAATTATGGAAATTGCCGCCTGTGAAATCGAAGAGCTTCTGGTCAACCCGATTAAAGAATATGGCATCATTACTGCGGCCGCCAAAAGCCTGGACCAGCGAATTTCGATTCTGCCAACCAAAACAATTTCTCCTGAAGAAAAACAGAAACAAGCCTATATCGCCGCCGCCAGAGCTATCTACGGCCTGGATGATAAGTTTCTCATTTACCAATTACTCAAAAAGCAATATCCTGACTGGCAACAACCAAGTCAGGAGCTGAAGGAAACTATCGCCCGGGAATTGCCAGAAACCTTAAAAAAACTTGACCAGGAAATTAATCAACCTATTAGTAAAAAGTTTAACCTGGTGGCCGAAAGAGTTGACACTGTTTTTGTCCTTCTAGACGATGTTTTGGAAACACTAAAAGATCAACCGGAAAAAATTACTCAAACTCTAAAAGACAAGACTGAATTTACCAGGCTGATTAGTGAGGCTTATGAAAAGCGTAATCAGACCTTGAAAACCAGACTGCTTCACTCGGCCATTTTTTCCACCCTTTCGGTTTTTTTATCCAACTGGTTTACTTTTTTCGTGGTTGAAGTCCCCTTGGCTAAACTGTTCTATGAGGGCTTTAGTCTAACTGCTGCTATTGTTGACTTTCTTATTCCCACCGCCATAATGTTCTTCTTGGTAATCATAATTCGACCACCTAAAGAAGACAACTTTCAAAAAGCAATCTCAACCACCCTTGGCTTTGTTTACCAAAACGAAAAACAAGAACAATATCAAATCCAGATTAGTCAGAAACGGTTTTCTTTCTTTAAAATGATAATGACTATTATCTACGGCCTATCAACCATTTTAAGTTTCGGCGTTATTGCCTATATTTTTTACATTGCCAAACTGCCAATTACCTCAGTTATTTTTGATACTTTTACTATTGCCTTAACGGTTTTTGCCGCCGTGGCCATAAAAAATAAATCAAAAGAACTAAGTATTGATGAGCGCACTAGTATTCAAGATTTTTTGCTTGATATTATTACTGTGCCGGTGGCCAAAGTAGGTTCGGTTCTGGCTAAGAAATGGAAAGAATATAACATAATATCAACCTTCTTTAATTTTGTTATTGAAACTCCGCTTGCTCTGACTTTGGATTTTATCCAAGACTGGAGCGAATACATTAAAGAAAAGCGGGCCGAATTACATTGAGATTTCACTTTTCGACCAAAATTATTTGACAATAACTAAAGAGTCTAAATTAGGCAAGAAGTGGAAGAAAATTAATCTATGCCCCAAAACCGGGCCGTTTTCTTGTATAATTAAGGGCACTATGAACAAGGCTTTCCTGGTGCCTGGAGGCATCTTGCTATTTTTGTCCGGCGTCTTTTTTGGTTGGTTAATCACTAGCAACCAACTGGCCAAGCAGGGAATAATTACCCCCATTACTGCCCCCACCCCAACTCCTAAACCCTTATTGGCCTTCACCTTCGATGCTCTGGCCCAAAGAAAATATGAAGGCAGTCAAATCGAGGTTGGCGAAGTTCTAAATGATGAGAATGAGGACTATATCGCCCACTTATTTTCTTTTTATTCTGATGGCAAAAAAGTTACCGGCCAAATTAATTTTCCCCTAACCGAAAAGTCCAATAAGATGCCGGTGATTGTTTTGTTGCGGGGCTGGGCCAACCAAGAAACCTACCGGACCGGTATGGGTACCGAAAAAGCGGCGGCCATCTTGGCCCAAAACGGCTATATTACCTTAGCGCCGGACTTTTTAGGCTATGGCGGCTCCGACAACCCAGAAAATGACGTTTGGTGGGAAAGACTTAACAACCCGGTAATTGTACTAAATTTACTATCATCAATTAAAACCCTTCCCCAAGCCGACCCGGGAAAAGTGGGCATTTGGGCCCATAGCAACGGCGGCCAAATTGCTCTTTCGGCTCTGGCTATTTCTAGGCAAGAAATCCCCACCACCCTGTGGGCTCCGGTAACTAAGCCTTTTCCTTACTCAATTCTTTACTTTACCGATACTTTTGAAGATGAGGGCAAGGCTTTGCGAGCCGAAATTTGCCGGCTGGAAAAAGATTATGATATTGCCCAATTTTCCCTAACCAATTATTTAGACCAAATTAAAGCCCCCTTGCAAATCCACCAGGGGACCGCCGACCAGTCTGTGCCAGTGGCCTGGAGTAATGAATTTGTTGAAAAATTAGACGAACTGGAAATTACCAACAACTATTTTCGCCACTCCGGCGCCGATCATAATATGGTTGGTGCCTGGAACGAAGTAATCGAACAAGATTTAGAATTTTTCGAAAGGGAATTGGCAATATAATTTTTTATGGAAAGGCTTTTCTCAAGAGAAAATAGGCTTTCTTCTTTTGGCTGGTTTTTTCCCGCCCCAACCAGGGACGATAGGGGAATAGTGCCGGCTCCTCCCGAGGCAGTGTTAAAAAAAGAGGAGCTAAAAAAAACTTGGCTGAAAGAAGACGGTCATCCTCAAGAAATCCGCTGTGTTTCTTTATCGCCCACTATCAATCATGGCCAAACCGGCTACCAGGTTAGAGCCGAAATTTTTATCCGAGGAGTAGAGAATAACTAACCAATCTCTTGCTTCAATAGAATAAAGAGAGCTTCTATAACTTTTTTCTAAGACAGGTTCTTGAGCACAACAACGACACCAGATTGTCTCAACTTCTGAACAATCGACAGATTTCGGCCAACAAGTTTGCTACTTCAAAAAACACTGGATTAGCGGGCTTTAGCCCGCGCCTTTTCTCTCTCGTCATCCTGACGAAAAGCAGAATCTTTTTCGATCCTGAATCAAGCCCGCCCTGGCGGCAGGCCAAGTTTCAGGATGACATAATTTCCCGAGGTTTAAAGATATCTAGCTCCGGGGGTTAAACAGCTTACTCGCAAAAGAAAGACGTAATAGTTCACCTTCGGGGGGGGCAACAATCGAGGCTTTTTTAATAGGAAGTTTAGAAATTATCATAATGATATTTTAGCCCTTTGGCTGCCAAGAAAGGACAATAGCCCCTAGGGTGCTTTCGGTATCAATTGATCTTTCCTTATTAATTAAACGTAGGCCTTGCTGCTGGAAGAAATCGATACCCAAATAAAAACTTGTCTGCTGCCCCGCCCCTTGGGCAAAACAGGTAATTTCTTCCAGACAAAGCCTCTCGGTCTGAAGCGCAAGTTGGTCGTATCGCTTTTCGTCAGGGAGAATATCATCGCAAGAAAGCCAAAGATGGTTAGGCTTAACCAAAAGATAAGGCATTACCACGGTCCTCAACTGGCCGTCTTTTTTGAGACATCGGCAAATTTCACTTATTTGCTGCGAAATTTGATTAGGGCTTTCGGCATAATAACCAAAAGCCATAACAGAAAACATTTTGTCTACAGAGTTGTCTTCCAGGGGTAAATCCTCAAAAAAAGCTTTTTTTAGCTGCCAGTTCGGACCCGATTCTTCCGAAATAAAGCCGTCGATACCTAAGAAATAGCGGTTGGAAACTAAAGGGGCCGCTTCTTTGACAAAATTCCCTTTCCCACAGCCTAAATCAACTACCAAGCCCTCACCCTCGGTAAGAAATTTAATTAAAGAAGAAGTGTGATAGAAGTTCAACGCTTTGGCATAACAAGCAAGTCCTCGTTCCCGCATCATTTTTTGCAGACTCTCTTGGCGACGAAGA
>CAZUWK010000037.1:0-6471 GCA_964624185.1 uncultured Gammaproteobacteria bacterium
AGACTAACGACTAAAGACTAAAGACCAATATGGGCTTGTAGGTAAACGGTATACCGGCGCATTCGCATTGCGCCATTCCGGGTTCGATTCCCGGCAAGTCCACCCATGCTAAAATAAGGCTATGCTGGCGGTGGTTGGTTTAGGTAATTATCAAGAGGAATACCACAATAGTCGGCATAACGTGGGTTTTTTAGTTTTAGATAAGCTGCGATTCCAGATTTCTCCTAATAAAGATTGGCAAAAAAATTCTCACACCGGCTGTTTGGAAGTTAGGGGGAAAGATTTTTTGCTAGCTAAACCTCAAACCTTTATGAATTTAAGCGGCCAAGTGGTGAAAAAATTGGTTAACTTTTATAAGCTCGATATTAATAATTTGTTACTCGTTCATGATGATTTAGACCTTAAATTTGGAGAAATAAAGATTAATAAAAATCAAGGGCCGGCCGGTCATCATGGAGTCGAGTCGGTGGTTGAGGCCCTGAAGACAAAGAATTTCTGGCGGGTAAGGGTCGGTATTGGCCGGCCGGAGAAAATTAAGGGGGAAGGGAGGGAAGCGGATTTTGTTTTGGAAAAATTTTCTCAAGAAGAAAAGAAACATTTGGGAGAGATAGTTAACGAAACCGCTGGCCTATTATCTTTGGCGATTGAAAAAGAAGCGGGGGAGATTAGGGGAAAGAGGGTGGTAATTAGTAATCAGTAACTAGTAACAAACGAACCAAAAAATTTAAATTCCAAATCACAAAATAAATAAAATTGTTCAATTGTTACATTGCCGCGCCCGCAACGCCAGCAAGCTGGCTTGCTTGGCGGGCAGGTTAAATTGTTTCATTGTTACATTGTTTTAAGGCGGTTATCTAAAACAAAAGCCCTGCCAACAATTTAGCAATTTAGCAATTTAACAATGCTTGTTTTTAAGATTTAAGATTTTGAATTTAAGATTAAAAAATGCCTAAACCTTCTGGCGATTTTACTCCCATCGGCGACGTTCTAAAAAGGTTCGATAAAGAGAAGGACAAATATATATCTAAAGAATTTCAAAAATATGGCTACGATTTAGCCCAAGAGCTTGGTGATCTGGCCCATAAGTCTTTGTATATTAAACTGGCCAAGGAAGAGCCACGGCCTTTGTTGGAAAGGATAAAGCATCAAGTCTTGGAAACCGGTAAGGGGAGCAATTTGGGAGGCTTGTTTATGTGGAAACTGGAACAGGCTCATTGGCGGGATAAATTAACCAAGGGTCGCTTGCCGAGGGAGTTTTATTTTGCCTCTCCACTGGTAGTGGCCAAGAATCTTTTGGGACAAATTCTGGTGACCCAAGACCAATATCGGGTTTTGCGGGCCGGAGAAATTACCGAGACAGAGGCCTATTTAGGGAAGGAGGATTTGGCGTCTCATGCCCGATTCGGTAATCGAGGCCGATCAAAAATAATGTTTTCTTTCCCGGGGCAAGTTTATATTTATTTGGTTTATGGCCAACACCAGATGTTTAATATTGTTGCTCATCAGGAAGGCGAGGCGGGGGCAGTTTTAGTTCGTTCTTTAAAACCGTTGGTTGGCGGCGAGGGCAAAATCGCAGTTGGTCCTGGCCGGTTAACCTCCTGGCTAAAAATTGACGCTACCTGCAACGGGCTGGATTTAGTGCTATCGGAGAAAATTTGGCTGGCTAAAGGCAAGAAATTGCCAAAAGACAAGATAGTTTCTGGCCCAAGAATTGGCGTTGATTATGCTGGAGAATGGGCGGAAAAGAAGTTTCGTTTTTGGCCGAAACATTGCCGGTACGTGAGTAAGTAGCTCAAAGCGCAAAGCTCAAAGTTCAAAACTGAAAATTCAAAATTCGAAATGATGGCTGGATGGTTAAAATGTATAATGTATAGCGTATAAAGTATAATGGGAAAAAAGAAATTTGGAAACAAAAAAAGCTAAAACCCCACTATACTCTATACTTTATACATTATATGTGTTGTGTGTTTTTCCCCGTCATTCTGAGGTCGCCGGAGGCGAGCGAAGAATCTCTGGGATCTTTCTCGAACGGGATCCTTCGGGCTTCACCCTCAGGATGACGACCCTTTCCTTCTCGTCATTCTGAGGTCGTCTTTTTCTTTTCCGTCATTCTGAGGGTACTCCCGAAGAATCCCGACCGGGGAGGTAGCCAAGGAGGGGATCCTTCGCCTAAAGGCTCAGGATGACGAGAAAAGTAGGGGCACTCCTTGTGGGTGCCTGAATTCTAATTTAATATCTTGTCCTATTGCCAAGAGGGGAATTTTTTTGTTTAATTAATTTAAATGAACCTTTTTGACAAGGTCCTCAATTATCTCTATTTGCCGGTGGCGGTAATAATAACGGCGGTTTTTTTAATTACCAACGGTTTGGCGGCTTGGTTGGAGTTAATTTATTTGGTTCTGGGTTTATTGTTTGGTTGGTTTTTAATATCAGTCTATCTTGGCTTATTAAAAAATCCAAAAATATCAATTATTTTTTCTTCGGCTATTTTTCAGGTGGGGTTTTTATTATTTTCTTTTTGGGTGATAACTTCTAATGAATCTTTGGTTGCCTCTGGTATTGTTTTAGGAATTAACATTTTTTTTGTTAGAGATTTGGTTTTTGATTATCAAAAAAGACGAACTATTTTAAAGAAAAAATTATTTAACAACCCCGAAACCTCTGATCGTTTAGTTTTGGTTTACTTAGCAAGCTTTATCTTACTAGTTGCGCTTTTGGCTTTTTTTGTGATATTCTAGCTTTAGAAAAACTTTTTAATTTTTAATTGTTAATTTATAAGGGTGTTTGATTTAACAGGAAAAATTGCTTTAGTGACGGGTGCTTCTCGGGGCATTGGTCGGGGAATTGCCCTTTGTTTGGCCAAGCAGGGGGCCAATGTGGCGGTTAATTATCACTCATCGGAAAAAGAGGCTCAAGCGGTGGTTCAAGAAATTGAAAACTTGGGAGTTAGGGCAATAACCGTGAAAGCTAATGTGGCCAGCAAGCCTGAAGTAGAAGCAATGGTGGAAAGGGTTAAGGGAGAATTTGGTCGGGTTGACATTTTGGTTAATAACGCTGGAGTTCTTAGCTCCCGGACTCTAGAGCAAATGACGGAAAAAGATTGGAATTGGGTAATTAATATTAATCTTAAGGGCCAGTTTTTATGTACTCAAGCGGTGGCTCCAATGATGGCGGAAAATAAATGGGGGAGAATAATAAATCTTGCTTCAATTGCTTCGGGGGGAGTTGGGGTTGGTTTCTCATCGGGCTTGTCTAGCTATTGTGCTTCTAAAGGGGGAGTGGTTGCTCTAACGGAAGAGTTGGCGATAGAGTTAGGCCCTAAGGGAATTAATGTTAATGCGATTGCCCCCGGGGTAATTGAAACTGATATGACTAAAGATATTGCCGGAGATGAAACAACCAAGCAGGGAATATTGGCCCGTTTGCCGATTAAAAGGCTTGGCCGGCCGGAGGATATCGGCGCGGCGGCGGCGTTTTTAGCTTCAGAAGAAGCTGGCTATATTACTGGTTCGGTAATTTATGTTGATGGCGGTTGGTTGGCGTCTTAAAAGGAAAAATATGGCTAAACTAGTTATTGATCAAGAAAGGTGTATCAAGTGCGGGACTTGTGCAGCGATTTATCCCGATCATTTTGAGGCTAAGAACGGCCATTTTGAGTCTAAGGGGATAACAGTTAACTCCAAAGAAGCGGAAAATTTGGCCAGTGTCTGCCCAGTGAAAGCGATTATGGTCGAAGAGGAATAGTTTCTTCTTGCCTTTGTTATTTTTTCTTCTTAAGTGTTAAAATGGCCATTAAATAAGCAATGGCCTTTAATCTTGATTTACTAGCGCAAAAAGTGGGTTTGACACCGGCCCAGGCAGAGGGGTTACTTGTCCTTTTTGATCAAGGAATTGACAATAGACAATTATCAATCACCACTGGTTTGGCAAAATCTATTCTTGATGACTTTCGAGAGGGGATTAAGCCTTATTTACTGCCCTCGTCAGAAAAAACCCGTTTTAACAGTCGAGGAAAGCAATGGCTAGAGAGGTTTTCCCCTCAACCTTTTAATTGGCAAAGGCCTTTTTTTGGGGAAATTCCCAAAGGCTTGGACAATATTTTTAGTCAATATAAGGATCGGCGCCAGAGGGTCAATCGTCAGCTTGATCAGTTTCGAGCTATCAGAGAAACCGTTTGGGATCGGGCCGCTCTAATGAGGGAAAGAGGAGATTTAAAAAATCGCCGGCTGCTTTTTTTAGGAGATGCTGATTGGACTAGTTTGGCGGTAGCCTATTTGGCTCAGGCAAGGAGAATTTTTGTTGTTGATGTTGATCAAGGGGTTATTGATAACCTAAAAGCAATTAATCAGGAAAACAATTTTAGGATAGAATTCTTGAAACACAACCTGGCTTCTCCCTTACCCAACCATCTTCTTAATAATTTTGATGTGGTTTTTTCTGATCCGCCCTACACTCTCAATGGGGTTTATTTATTCTTATCTCGTTCAATTGAGGCTCTTGATAAGAATCCGGCCAGTAAGATTTATTTTTGTTATGGCCAAAGTGATCGAGCTCGGGAGAGAACCTTAAAGATACAGGATTTGATTAGCCGTCTTGGTTTATTGATAGAGGAGCGTCGTCCCAGATTTAATCGCTATCATGGAGCGGTCTCGATTGGCTCTTCTAGTAGTTTATATATTAATAGTATAACAAAGAAAACCGAATTAGGGTTGATAGGCTATTTTAAAAAACCAATTTATACTTGGCAAAAATGAAACAAAAATTGAATGCTAAAATTTTGCGTCATCAAAAGCCAACCCCTAAGGAATTAAAAAAAATAACTCGTCAGCCAATTTATATTATTTTAGATAACGTCTTAGATACTTATAATATCGGGGCAATTTTTCGGTTAGCTGATGCTGTCGCCGCTCAAGAGGTGATTATTTGTGACCGTAGCCAGACACCGCCCAATATCAAAATTCACCGAGCGGCCATCGGTACCGAAGAGTGGGTCCCTTGGCGATACCAGAAGACAACCAAAGAAGCGATAAGGCAATTAAAGAAGGAGGTTCCCGGCTTAAGGGTTTTTGCTATAGAACAATCAGGCCAAAGCTTAGACTATCGTCGGGTAAATTATTCGTTCCCTTTAGCGTTGATAGTTGGCAACGAAACTTATGGTGTTGATAGTGAGATTTTAGATTTAGTTGACCAGGTGTTGGAGATACCGATGTGGGGTTTTAATATTAGCCTTAACGTGATGATTTCTTTAGCGATTGTTTTGTGGAAGGCGATGGAAAAAACTCAAAGCGCAAAACTCAAAGCAAACTAAAAATGACATATTTAAAATTATTCTAATTGACCTAATTGACCTAGGGAAATCCCAAAACCCAATTTCCAAATTTCAAACAAGCTCAAAGCTCAAATGGCTAAAATGTATAATGTATAGCGTATAAAGTATAATGGGGAAAAAGAAATTTGGAAACCAAAAAGGCTAAAACCCCACTATACACTATTCTTTATACATTGTAGGTATTGTGCGTTTTTTCGTCATCCTGAGCGTTAGCGAAGGATCCCGCCTTTGGTTGCCCTCTCGGTCGGGATTCTTCGGGAGTACCCTCAGAATGACGGTAAAGGAAAAGGCGACCCCCAGAATGACGAGAAAAAAGACAAGCAATTGTTAAATTGTTTCATTGTTACATTGTTTTAAGAGCGATCGTTTAGAATAAAGGCGCTACCAACAATTTAGCAATTTAACAATGGTTCTTTATTTTGGAATTTGGAACTTATTTGAGATTTGGAATTTGTAATTTGAAGTTTATTTTGTTGTCTTTACCTCCCTCTCTACTTGTGCTAAAATAGGATTTACCTTAAGAGAATTGAGGTGTTTTTTCTTCTGGCTCTTTGACATTTTTTTATTTATTTAACAGACAATCAATGTCTTGTTGAAGACATTGGCATTCGGAATGTGGTAGGAAAATTCTTTTTTTGAGAGTTTGATCCTGGCTCAGGACGAACGCTAGCGGTGTGCCTTAGGCATGCAAGTCGGACGCTTGTGCGTAGCACAAGAAACTTCAAATTTCAAATTCCGCAAGCATAGGTCCAATAAGACCTATTAGACTAATATTATTTAGGATTTTGTAATTTTGGAATTTCTCGTGCTATGCACGAGAGTGGCAGACGGCTGAGTAACACGTAGGAACGTACCTTTTGGCGGGGAATAGCCCCGAGAAATCGGGGGTAATTCCGCATAGTCCTTGTCCTTTGGACAAGAAATTTCTAATTTCTAATTCCTAACCTGCCTGTCGGCAGACAGGTTTCTAATCAATTTCTAATGTCAAAATTTCCAATGTTCTAATTATTTTTTGGAACTTTGAATATTTGATTATTTGGAATTTGTTTGGATTTTGGAATTTGGATTTTGGAATTTCTCGTCCAGAGGACGAGGTAAAGGATGTAACTATCCACCAAAAGAGCGGCCTGCGGCCTATCAGC
>CAZUWK010000038.1:0-5932 GCA_964624185.1 uncultured Gammaproteobacteria bacterium
TTTGTGGAGATGGGGAGGCATGACCTCCCGTCCGAATATAACTTTTTAAAATGTCTACAAGCTTAGTCAATTAATAAATTTCTTCTAAAATATTGGCAATTGACAGCCATTTTAGAATAAGTCTTTAAATTTTTTCTTTGTTTACCGGCTGCTAAGACGGGCAACTGGTGAACGCATCTTATCTTTGTTGTCACCTTCAGGCTCCCGATAAGAAAAAGACTCCTAAAAGTGCTCATATTTGAACTTAAGACTAAATTTATGCGAAAGCAAAATTTAGCTCTGGCTCAACAGAGTAGTCGACATTGCTGTCGGCATTTAGTTTTGGTTTTGTTTAACGGGTTTAAACCATTCCCGGCTTGCGGATTTTAAAAGAGCCAAACTCGTCGAATCAAATACATCCCCCCACTCGCCTGTAAAGCGAGAAATCCTAAATTCTAATATCTAAATTCTAAACAAATTCTAATTTTTTAATTTTCTTGGCGCGAACTAAAGTTCGCTACTCCAGCTAGCATAAGCCAAACCATCTAAACCCCTATATTTCTATATTACTATCCTTGTCGAAATTCCTGACTGCGAAAACCAGAGGGTTTTTTACCTTTGATTTTCTTTTTTCTTCCCAAACCAATTTTCAGTTTAATCAGATTGTCCTTATTATACCATTCCAACGGTAAAACGGTCAATTTCTCTTGCTTCATTCTATTGTACCAAGATAAAACCTCTTTTTTATTTAGCAACAGTTTTCGATTTCTTTGGGGATCTGGGCTTTCTTGGGCGGCCGGATAAGGAGCAATGTGGGCCCCAACTAAAAAAACCTCCCCTTTGCGGAAATGAATTAAGGCGCCGTCAAGATTGGCCTGGCCGGTCCGGAGGCTTTTTACTTCCGGCCCTTTAAGAACAACGCCGGCTTCAACCTCATCAACGATTTTATAATCCCGATAAGCCTTATAATTTTTAATTAGCATTACTTTTTAATTTTATCATTTTTTCTCCTTGGCTTTCTTGTCAGATCCCGGATCTATCAAGGCTAAAAGTTGATAGACGATTGTTTAGGGTAGAATTAAAGGATGGGCAAGCTTGGTCGTTTTTTTCTCGATCTTTTGTTTCCTCCGAATTGTCTGATTTGTCAAAAAACCGGCCGTTTTATTTGTTCCTCTTGTCAGAAAAAAATGTCATATTTGAACAGACAGGTTTGCCCCTATTGCGCCAAGCCCTCTTTAACCGGTCAAGTTCATCAAAGTTGCCAAAAAGGCTATTTTCTTGACGGATTAGTTTCGGCTTTTCCGTATCATCCTCTCTTTAAAGAGGTTATTGCCCAAATAAAATTTGAGCCTTATATTTTCTCGGCTCTAAAAGAATTAACCCTAAACGCCTTACTCTATTTTGATGAAGATGACCGATTTCTGCCTTTTAGGGAGCTTGTTGATAAAGAGAGTCCGGTCGTGATTCCTATTCCCCTCCATAAGAATAAGCTTCGCCAGAGGGGCTTTAACCAAGCCCAAATCATTGGTCGGATTGTAGCAGACCATTATCATTTACCTTTGGAAACAAAACTATTGTTAAGGAGTAGGCCGACTAAGCCTCAATCTAGCCTAGAAGAAAAAGATCGGAAGAAAAATATAAAGGGGGCTTTTTTAGTTGACAAATTAAGATTAAATAATTGCTCCGGTCCTTTTCCTTCGGTTTTATTGGTTGATGATATTTGGACCACCGGGGCAACTGCCAAAGAAGCAGGAAGAATTTTAAAAAGGGTTGGATTTTCCAAAGTTTGGGCGCTAACCTTGGCTCAGTAAAGGATATATTTCGCCAACTAAGTAGAGGGAGCCGGTGATCACCAGGGGCCGGTTGTTGTCCAGGCTATTCTCAAAGGCCTTTTGGGGCTCATCAATAATAGTGGTTTTCTTAAAGCCAAAATTGTGGAAAGTTTTTTCTGCTTTTCCTGGTGGATAGGTTAATTTTTGCCAGTTACTATGAGAAGAAAATATAATAGATATAGTTACTTTATTAGCTAAGGGAATAATTTTTTTAATCATTTTTTTAGCGTCTTTGTCTTTCCTAAAAGCAATTAAAAAATCAAACTTTTTTTTGGGGAAAACTTCTTTTAGGGTTTCGATTAAGGCGATCATTTTTTCTTCATTATGAGCTCCGTCTAAAATTATTTTTTTGTCATCTTTATTGATGATTTCCAGCCGGCCCGGAAAGCAAGCTCCCGCTAACACTTCTTCTATTTTAGGCCAGGACAAATTAACCTGGTCACGTTTTGCGACCATTTCGATTGTCTTTAGGGCTAGGGCGCAGTTTTGAGCTTGGTGTCGGCCGATTAGACCTAAAGTCAGGGGGTGGGCATAATAGGAGAGGCTGGTTCCCTTGGAGTTAACTTTTTTGATTTGGAAATTTCTCCCCTCCTCTATTTTAACCAGCTTGGCCTGTTTGCTTTTAGCGGTCTTTTTAATCATCCAGCTGGCTGTTGGCCTTTGATCGCCAGTAACAACGATTGATTTATTACCGACAACGCCCATTTTCTGAAAAGCAATTTCTGCTAGGGTATTTCCCAAAATTTGACAATGGTCAAAGCCAATTTTGGTAATGACGCTAATCTTTTTGGGGTTTCCGATGGCGTTGGTCGAATCATATAAACCGCCCAAGCCGGTTTCAATAACGGCATAGTCGACTCTTTCTTGATGAAAAATTTCAAAAGCTAAAATTGTTAAAATTTCGAAATAATCCGGTTTTCCCCAGGGGGTTTTAACGGTTTTTTTTAAAACGGGCAGTAGACTATTAAGGCTTTTCAAGAATTTTTGGGTAGAAATTGGCCGATTGTTGATTTGAAATCGCTCGCGGATATCCACCAAATGGGGCGAAAGATGAAGTCCAACCCTAAAACCTTGCGATTTTAAAATCAGGCTGATCAAATAAGCCGTTGACCCCTTGCCGGCAGTGCCGGCAACATGAATCACTGTTAACTTTTCTTGAGGGTTATCAAGATGGTTTAGAATTTCTTTGGTTCTAGCCAGACGGTAAGCCGGAGATAGTCCCTTTTTATGATTATCGATTTGAGCAAAGAGATAATTTTGGGCTTCGAGAAGAGTCCTTAACTCCATTTGGGTTGGGTGAAATTTACTGCGGAGAGGGAGGGATTTGAACCCTCGATGCCCTTGCGGGCATACATGTTCTCCAAACATGCGCACTAGACCACTATGCGACCTCTCCAGTTTCTTAGTCTTTAATTATACCAGCAGGAGCTAGAAGCGCTCTTTGCCATTGGTTCGATTACCCCAATAGAGATCACGCCTCAGAGCCTCACCATGCCTTGTTTGGCCGGTTTCTAGATCCCACGCCAGACGACATTGATTACAGTGAGCCTCGAGGGGGGTTTCTAGGCCATGGCCATCAGAAAAAGAAACCAAGGTAATTGGCCCCTCGCAATTGGGACAAGCCTGGCTAATAACAGTTACTTTAGATCGGCAAGGCATAAGAGAAGTTATCTTAAGATAAAGAAGATTTTAAAACAAGCGACCATCTAGTATTTTTTTGGCTTGGGCTAAAATTTTTTTAGTTGAATCAAAGGTTAATTTTTCCTTCGCCTCATCAAAAGAAAACCAAATTGCTCTTTCAATTTCTTTTTCATCAAATTGGCCAGTATCCCTTTTGGCCTTTACTAAAAAGTAGGCGGTGGTTTTAAAAACCTTCTCACCATCTTTAACAAACCACCAAGAAGAACTATCAATTTTCTCAATTATTTCACCAATTATGCCGGTTTCTTCTTTAATTTCTCGCAGTGCCGCACTTTGGGCTGTTTCGCCTTCCTCAATCCCGCCTTTAGGGAATTGCCAACGGTCGATACTTTTTGGCTGAATCAATAACCAAAAAATCTGGTTATTTTCTTTTTTGTAGACTACGCCACCGGCGGAAAATTGTCGCTTCATAAGCGTTCCCGGCGTGATTCGAACACGCGGCCTACGGTTCCGGAAACCGTCGCTCTATCCGGCTGAGCTACGGGAACAAAAAAACAACCACCAACTTGCTAAATGGGTTTTTAATTCTGTCTTAATAGCTTGTTCGGCTCTTTTTCAAGGTGAATTGGCAACCAAGAAATGAGTCAACTTATTTTATCAAAAACAAAGGCCAAAAGTGAAAGCGGAGCATTTTTTGCTCTAAAAGACTATATAGGCTTTATTGAAGATGATAGTGTCTTATCGGGCAGTTAATATTATCCAGTCTCATTACCCAGCAGCCACCCCTACAATTATTTTGGAATTTACACTCTTGACAACTTTTATCTTGCAAAGACTTTTTATCTCGATATTTTCTAAATCCCTCTTGCCAAATTTTTCTAAAATCCTTTTTTAAAATATTACCCTCTCTGAAATAGTGATTATCGGGCTGTTCGGGACAGCCTCTTACGTTGCCGTTTACACCAACACAACAAGTCAAAAACCCTACCGGGCAAAAAAATACTTCTCTTCTTACCTTCTTGTCATATTCTCCCAAAAAACCAAGATTCTCTCCAAGCTCAATTTTTAACCTTTCTTTGTTGTTTTTAACAAAACCCAAGAGTTTTAAAAAATCTTTTTGAGATAGGTAAAGATTTTTATTTTTTCCGGCGTTTCCAATTGGCATCACAGAGGAAATTTTCCAAATATCAACACCTAGGCTTTCTACTATCTTGCCAAGATCTGTCAACCCCTTGATATTGGAAGAAGTAACAACAGAAGAAACCGTTATTTGCCGACAATTGCTTTTTTTAAGTAAATTAATTGATCCAGCCGCTTTCTGAAAAGCTTTTTTATTTCCTCTTATTTTATTGTGAATTTCTTGGGGACCATCTAGGCTAATTTGGACAGAATCAAAAATTTTGGCGATAATTTTGCTGTTTTTGGCGTCAATAAAAAAACCATTAGTTGCTAAGCCGGTTTTTAAACCCTTCGTTTTAGCAAAAGCAAAAATTTCAAAGAGGTCTTTTCGCATGAGAGGCTCTCCGCCAGTTACAACAAAGTATTTTGTTCCATAATCGGCCAGGTTTTCGATAAGGGTTTTTACTTGTTGGGTGTTAAGTTCGGTAGCATATTTTTCTTTTTTTGCTCCGCAATGTTCGCAGTTTAAATTGCATCTTCTGGTGCAATCCCAAACAACAAATCGGGGTGGAAGAACAAAACCGGCCTGACGAAGCAAAAAAAAGATTTTTTTAAAGAAACGAAGCTTGACTTTGGAAAGAAAATAATTTAACATCCACTATTTTTGATCTACTTTTTTGTTTTATTTTTTTTGAAAATTTTTGCAATAATCTTGGCTAAAAACTTGGCTAGTCCAAAAACTATTGCCAGTAGGATAATTATGCCAAGGCCAATAGTAATTTTGGTGTTATTCAAGAAAAAAAGACACACCTTGTTTCTGCCACAGGCCATTACTTCTGGTGAAGCATAAACTACCATTGTATTTTGTGGTGGAGGAATTATTTGGGCAAAAACGGCAGGGGCTTTCAAAGAAAGAAACCTTAACAAATTAGCAACGGAAGAGCGGTTTTTTCTTATTTTTTTTGATGGTTTATTTTGCATGGGTATTTTTTTAACTTATTATTTATTTCAAGATAGGTGAAAACCACGGCTTGTAGCCGTGGATGAAACCGATATCAATAGCTCACTCGTCCGTAGGCGAGTGAACAGGGCGAAACAGAAAGAACCACGGGCTTTGCCCGTGGGAGTCTATATTTTAACTAGTACAGTATCAGCTTTGTCCAGGCAAATCAAGGTTGTCTTATGGGCGGAAGGGGTGGGACTTCCACCTAATCTTAGCATTCGCCTTTTCAATACTGTTCGTATACGGCTCATGCTGCGATTTTTTGGTGGACAGGCTTCTCGTCCCATCCTTCCTTGCTTCGCAGCGGAAGGGGTGGGACTCGAACCCACAAGGGCCAATAGGCCCGCTGGTTTTCAAG
>CAZUWK010000039.1:0-4286 GCA_964624185.1 uncultured Gammaproteobacteria bacterium
TATAGGAAAATTACCCTAAAACTGTTGTCAGATCCGGGATCTAACAAGATATTTTTCTTCCTCGTTTTTATATTTTTCTAAGTCTTTTTGATATTGGGCTTGGCCTTTTAAGTAGTTTTCATATTCTTCTTGTGAGACCACCTCCAAAACCCTTTTGGGATTTGCCCTTATAAGGGTTTTTTTGCCAAAATAAGCTGGAAGAGAACTGAAAGGATAGCTAAATATTTCCTGATATTTTTTGACTAATCCGTTGGTATAGGGGTGAAGATGATGATAAACAGTAAGGTGAATAAGATCCTCATCTGTTTTAACTAGCCGAGAACAAAAATTAGATTGATAAAGACTGCCTCGACGATTTTTTTCTTGGTTATAAATGTGACTAAAAGAAGACAGGACTTGCTTCATAAAAAGGCTGATCCCATTATCAACTAATTGTTCTAAGGTAAAATGAAAATGATTATCAACACCACAGAAGCTGATAATATCAACTAAAAAGTCATTTTTTTCGGATAAATTTTTTATTGTAAAAATTCTCTCAGGGATAGAAAGCCGATTGTAGAGGCCGGAGAAGCTTATCGGCGGGTTTTGATTTTGATAATAATTGACTATTTCGATGAATAAATTTTTCTCTTGCCAAGACTGGAAAATTTTTAAATTGTCGATGGAATGAAGATAAATGTGATAAAAGTGGTTTGTTTCTAGAGGAATTTTTCTTGTTGGCATAGATTATTCTTATCAGATCCGGGATCTGACAATAGTTTTAGGCTGGGTTTCCTATAGTTTTAATAAAAGCTTTTTAATTTCTTCGTCTTGGGGATTAATTTTTAGGGCCGCTTCCAAATACTTCTTTGCTTCTTCCAGTTGGCCCAAATTGTAATAAATTAAGCCCAGATTCCGATAAATATGAGGCACTTGGGGATTAATTTCTAAAAGTTTAAGAGCCGATTCTTTAGCTTTTTCAAATTCCCCTATTTCAAAATAAATTGCCGCCATGTTTTGGTGGGTTTGCCAAATGTTGGGGTTAATTTGGGCTGCTTTTTGATAATTTTCCAAGGCTTTTTCCCAATCGCCATTTTGCTGGTAAATATTAGCCAAATTATGATAAGCATCGGCATAGCGGGGATTAAGGGTAATAGCAATTTTAAATTCTTCAATGGCTCGATCAAAATCGCCCCGCCTGGCCCAAAGGTCACCCAAATTATTATGGTTTTGAGGGCTATTGGGTGAGGTTTTAGCCGCTGCCAACCATAAGTTATCTTGGTTTTTCCAGTCGACATTGCGAACAATGGTTCTTGCCCCTAGGCTAATAACCAACAAAGAAACGGTTAATACTCCTAGTGGTTTTAGGCTCTCTTTTTTAAATAGTTTGGCCAGATAAAAACTAACCATCACCACCAGACCGGCAGTGCCTAAATAGATGTAGCGTTCGGCCACCACCCAAGAGACTCCAAATGGAGAAAGGACGGGTGCCAAAGACAACAAAAACCAAGCTGGCCAAAAAGACAATCGGCGGTTTTTAGAAAAAAATAGATAGATCGAAAAAAATAATAACGCCAAGCAAATAGCAATCAGAAAAGCAAATTCTGACCCTGAAAAGACGGTTTCGGAATGATAAAGGGTTAAATCTTGCGGCCAGAAGAACAGTCTAACATAAGAAGCAATAGCAATCGGCAGTTTTAAAAAAAAGCTTGGTGTTTGAGAGGTGTCTTGATAGTAGCTGGTTTCCAGGTCGGATAATCTTTCCGGCACCTTAGTTAAATAAAAACCAATCCAAGCAAAACCAATCAAAAAGGGGATAGCAAGCTTTTGCCAAGACTTATCTTTGCCGAAATCTTGCCAATGGGTTATTACTAGCGCCAAAAGCAAAAAGGGAAAAGCCATCGCTTTTTCAGAAGAGCCTAGGGCCAACAAAAAAGCGGCTAGGCAGAACCAGTAGTATTTTTGGTTTTTAAAAGATAGTAAATAAAAAACGGTGGCCCAAATTAAAAGAGCGCCGTATTGGCTGTAGCCGCCGCCGGAGATCCAGGTTACTGATTCGACTAAAAGAGGGTGAACAGCAAAGATCAGGGCGGCAATTGTCCCCACTGTTTTGTTAATTAATAAAGACACCAGAACCAACAACCCGGCTATCGCTAATAGGTGAGAGATTAAGTTTATGGTTCGGAAGGCAATGGGACTGCGACCAAAAATAAGATTGGTTAGAAAATAGAGAAAGGGGCGAAAAACCACCGGAAAGCTTTGGGCAACATAATTTAGACTGTTTAAATCCTGGTTTTGGTCAATGGCGGCAATGTCATCAGAAAGAAATTCGTTATTCAAACCGTTAGCGTAAACGCCGATCACTAGAAAAAGAAGCAAAAGTAATAAGCCTAAGTTGTCTTGAAAAAACCTTTTTAGGCTAAATCGATTAATTTTGGTCAACAACGATTGATCGTTTTTAATTTGTGAGTCCAAAAACTTTTTTAATTTTTCTGGTCGCCAGATTTTGGCCAAATATTCTTCCAGGTCTTTTTTTTTAACCTCTAGATCTTGGGCAATTTCAGCCAAAGATCTATCTCTAAGATTTTCTTTGAGATATTTTTTTTGTTTTTTATTTAGGCTCATCTTAAAAACCATTATCTAAAAAAAATTACTAAATTTCAATTCAAATTAGAATATAAGTTATAATAATTAGTAAACAATGGCCCAAAAGATATTTGAAAACAACAGCCTGGTTTCAATCATTGTTCCCATTTTTAGCCAAGAAAAAACCATCCGGCAAGATTTGATCAGGATAAACAGGGCCATGAGCGCTACCCGGTTTGATTATGAAATAATTGCTGTTGTTGATGGCAAAGAAAAAGATGGTTCGTTTACCGAAGCCCAAAAACTAAATTTACCCAAAGTTAAGGTGGTTGGTTATCCGAAAAACCAGGGTAAGGGCTATGCGGTTCGTTATGGTATGGCTCGATCTTCTGGGGATAAAATTGCCTTTATTGACGCCGGCATGGACATCGACCCCAACGGTATTTCGATGATTTTAGAACATATGGAATGGTATCAGGCTGATATTATTGTTGGTTCCAAAAGACATCTGGCTTCCAAAGTGGATTACCCCTTAACGCGAAAAATAATGAGCCGGGTTTACCACCGCTTAGTTTGGCTTCTTTTCGGGTTTAGGGTTTCCGATACTCAAGCGGGCTTAAAAGTTTTTCGCCGACCGGTTTTAAAAAAAGTTTTGCCCCGAATGCTGATTAAAAAATTCGCCTTTGATGTTGAGCTTTTGGCTATTGCCAAATCTTTGGGTTTTGACAAGATTTATGAGGCGCCAATTAAACTGGACCGAAAGCGTTTTGAATTTTCTTCGACGGTTGAATTTAAAACGGCCTTTGAAATGCTTTGGAGTACTTTGGCTATTTTTTATCGCCTAAAAATTTTACACTATTACGACAATAAAAATTGGCGAGCCTGGCCCAAAGACCCAAAATTAAAAATTAATTAACCTTGATGCTTTGATAGATCCCGGATCTGACAGAACAAAATATGTTTTTTTCCATTATTATCCCTTGTCCAAAAATTAGTCCTGGTCTTGAAAAAGAGACCATTCCGGCAATTTTAAAACAAGAAGGAATTTTAGAAATAGTAATTGTTCCCGACAAAAAAACTAGGAAAATTTTTCCCAAAACCAAGATTTTACCCCTAGAGGGGTCGCCAGCTCAAAAAAGAAATCATGGTTTAAAAAAGGCCAGAGGAGAAGTGATTGTTTTTATTGATGATGATGCCTATCCAGATAAAAATTGGCTAAAAAATATTGCCCTAAATTTTAAAAAAAGCCCTAAAATTGCCGGTGTTGGCGGTCCGGGCTTAACTCCGCCCCAAGATCCGTTTTTGGCTAAAGTTTCCGGCTGGTTTTGGGCCTCGCCCTTTGGTTCGGGTGGCGCCGGTCAATATCGAAACTGGCCTCAAAAGAAAAGATTGGTTGATGATTACCCAACTTTTAATTTGGCGATTAAAAAGTCCGCCCTTAATGAAATCGGCGGCTTTTCTTGTCAATTTTGGCCCGGGGAAGATACCAAGCTTTGTTTGGACCTGGTTTACCAGTTGGGCAAAAAAATTATTTATGACCCCAGGGTAATGGTTTTTCATCATCGCCGAAAAATTTTCTTGCCCCACCTAAAACAACTGGGTCGCTATGGCTATCATCGGGGCTTATTTGTTAAGCTTTTTCCCAAAACCTCAAGGCGCTTGGGCTATTTCTTGCCGGCTCTTTTTACTCTTGGCCTATTGTTGGGGCCGGCAACTTATTT
>CAZUWK010000039.1:4386-5868 GCA_964624185.1 uncultured Gammaproteobacteria bacterium
CTGTTATACTAAAGTTTAATGAAAATTGCTATTTGCTATCCCCCAATAGAATCAGAAAAAGGCCGACCCTTACTATCCCAAAATCGCCAATTTCAGTGGTTTTCCTCATCTTTGGCCGCCTATTCTATTTATCCGGTGGTGATGGCGCAGGCGGCTACTCTACTTTCTCAAAATGGCCATCAGGTGGCTTGGCTGGATGGTATTGCCAAGAAATGGGCCAAAGATAAGTTTTTTCAAGAATTGAAATCTTTTGGGCCTGATCTGGCTGTTATAGAAACCAAAACTCCGGTAATTAAACTTCATTGGGAAATAATAAGACAATTAAAAGTTAAAAATTCAAAATTGAAAATTATTCTGGTCGGTGACCACGTTTCGGCCCTTCCCCAAGAATCGCTAGAAAATTGCCCGGTTGATTATATTCTAATCGGCGGTGATTACGATTTTTCTCTTCTCAATTTGGCCCAACACCTAGAAAAGAAAACTAAATTAGCCGGTGGAGTTTGGCTTCGTGACGATAATAAGATTAAAAACAGTGGCCCTTTAAACTTAAATCATAATTTAGAAAAATTGCCCTTGATTGATCGAGAATTAACTTGTTGGCAGGATTATGCTTATAAAAATAGTAACTTTTATCGGGCGCCTGGGGCCTATACCATGTTTGCCCGGGACTGCTGGTGGGGCAAGTGTTCTTTCTGTTCTTGGGCCCATAATTTATACCCCCCCCAAAGTTATCGGACAATATCACCAAAAAAAGCTTTTCAAGAAGTTAGGCACTTAGTTGACCACTACCAAGTCAAAGAAATTATGGATGATTCCGGCACTTTTCCTAAAAAGGCTTGGTTGAGGGAATTTGCCGCTCTCTTAATAAAATCAGGCTTAAACAAGAAAGTAAAAATTAATTGTAATTTGAGGTTTAATAGCGACTTAAAAGAAGAAGATTATCAGCTTATGGCCAGGGCCGGTTTTCGCTTTTTATTATTTGGGCTAGAATCGGCCAATCAAAAAACGCTAGACAAAATTAATAAAAACTTAAAAGTTGATCAAGTTGAAGAAACCCTTGCTTGGGCGATTCGGGCCGGTTTAATGCCTCACGTTACTGTAATGGTTGGTTATCCTTGGGAAAGCGAGAAAGACATTAAGAACACGATCAGTTTTGTTAAAAAACTTTTTCAAAAGGGGCTCATTTTCACCATGCAGGCAACGCTGGTAATTCCTTACCCTGGGACACCGTTATTTACCCAAGTCAAGAAAAAGGGCTGGTTAAAAACTCAAAAGTGGGCCGATTATGATATGAGAAAGGCCATTCTTAGAACAAAAGTTTCTGAAAAAAAGCTAAAAGCCCATATTCAATCTCTTTATGCTTCTTTTGCCACCCCCACCTTTGTTTTTCGGACTCTAAAATCAATCCGGGGGATTGATGATATTAAATATATTACTTTTCAAGGGTTAAAATTTATCGCTAAAAAACTCGATTTTAAAAAA
>CAZUWK010000040.1:0-5636 GCA_964624185.1 uncultured Gammaproteobacteria bacterium
ATCGGTTTCATCCACAGGCTGTAAGCCTGTGGTTTTGGCCCTATCTTGAAATAAATACTTTACCGTATTTATTAAATATTGTAAGAAAATGATATTTACCCCGATATTTTGGGATATAAATACTGTACTGTATTTATAAAAAGTGTTTTTGGTTTATTATAAGTAAATAGCTCTAAGACCCCTAAGACTATGCAGGGAGATTATACCTTTAAGGCGTAAAAGGAGCGGTGTAGAAGATTATCGCTTTGGAGATTGGCGCTTGGCCCGGGCGCTTCTGGCGGTTCCCGGCTTTCTTCTTTCTTTTTCTCTGGGGTCACGGGTCAACAGACCAGCCCTCTTAAGCAGGGGGTGATATTTTTCCCTATCAACGCTATCCAGGGCTCTGGCTAAACCATGAATAATCGCCTCAACCTGAGCGCTTTTGCCACCACCAGAGACCTTAATAGTGGCATAATATTTATCCCTGGTATCGGTTAGTAAAAATGGCGCCTCTAATCGGCCCTGTCTTAAGGAAAGAGGGAAGTATTCTTCAATTGGTTGGTCATTAACAACCGTGCCTCCCTTACCCTTATAAAGCCAAACCCGGGCGGTGGCTCGTTTTCGAGAACCGGTGGTTTTGGCAATTGGTTTTTTAGTCATAATGATTTTTAATGATTTAAAAATCTATTGTTAAACTGTTTAATTGTTAAATTGTTGGTGGCGTTTTTATTTTCAAGGATAGCCCCAAAAACAATATAGCAATATAACAATTTTAGCAATACTTATTTCTTAAACTTATCCCCAAACTCGTGTTCGGCTCCAGCAAAAACATGAAGCCGGGTAATCATTTTGTCTTGTAATTTATTTTTGGGCAGCATTCCTTTTACCGCATGGCGAATCACTTTGTTTGGTTGTTCGGCTAACATTTTGCCAAAAGCCACTTCTTTTCGGCCACCAGGATAACCAGAATAGCTCTGATAAACCTTCTGGTCGGCCTTTTTACCCGTCAGGCGAACCTTTTGGGCATTAATTACCACCACGTGATCACCACAATCAAGGCGACGAGTAAAATAGGCCTTATCCTTACCCATCAATAAACCGGCAACTTTAGTGGCCAAACGGCCTAAAACCTGATCTTCGGCATCAACTAAGCGCCAAGATCTTTTAATATCGGCCGATTTGGTTGTAGTCGTTTTATTTTGAGTCATCTTTTTTAGTGGATTTCTTTGGGCTTTTTTTGGTTGTCTTTTTGGGCTTGGCCGCTAATTTCTTTTGGGAAGAAGTGGTCTTTTTAACAGCGGTTCGGGGGGTTACTTTAGTAGTTTTTTTACCTTTAGTTTCGGCTTCCTTAGGAGCCTTTTCTAGAGGAACAACTAATTCAATTTTAGCCATCGCCGCCTGATCTCCGAGCCTGGTTCCTAGTTTCACTATCCGGCTATAACCGCCATTTCTTTTGGCTAATTGAGGCGCGATTTCGTTTATTAGCCTTGTTGCCGCGGCAGTTTCGGTCAAGTAAGCATAAATAAAGCGTCGGTTAACCAGACTGGGGTTTTTAGCCTTAGTAATTAGTCGGTCAATTTTACCATTAATTGCTTTAGCCTTAGCTTCCGTAGTAATCAAAAACCCGTTTAAAAAGAAGCTAGTTAAGAGGTTTTTGAAAAGAGATTCTCTGGCTTTAGTGTTTCGGTTTAGCTTTTTACCTTTTTTTTGGTGTCTCACGACCAGCCAACCCCCTTCTTATTTAAAACCTTCTCCACTAATTCAACTGATTTTTTGCCCAAATTTTTTACCTGAGCCAGGTCTTTGGCGCCAGCCTTGGCTAAATCGCCAATTGTTTTATAACCGGCTTTTTCTAGGGCATTAACGGTTCTGGTGGGCAATTTGGTTTCGGCAATACTTTCTTTCATTACCGCTGGCTCCTTGGCTTCTTTCTCCCCCTCCTCTTCCTGGTGATTATTATTGGGCTGATAAACTTGTTTGAAATAACCGGCTAAAATTTTAGCGGATTGATCAAGGGCTTTTTTGGCTGATATTGTTCCATCGGTCCAAACATCCAAAACCAACTTGTCATAATTTGTCTCTCGGCCAACTCGAACATCGTCAACGGCCACATTAACTTTTTTAATTGGACTAAAAAGAGCATCGGTGACAATAATACCTAAAACATCAGAGGGGCGGTCTTCACAAGGAGAATAACCAACCCCGAAAGAGACTGTCATTTCGGCCTTAAGGCGGCTTTTTTTATCAGCTAAACTGGCAATAACCAAGTTTTTGTTGGCTATTTCCACTTCGGCTGGCACTTTTAGGTCACTTGCCTTAATTTCACCCGGACCAGTTTTATCTAGAGTAACCTTAACTGGTTCAAATCCCTCTTCACCCCTAATTAAAAAACGGACCTTTTTAAGGTTTAAAACAACTTCAACTAAATCTTCTTTAACTCCCGGCAGGGTCGTAAACTGATGGTTGGCGCCATTGAAGGTAACATCAGTAACGGCTGCTCCAGGAAGAGCCGCCAACAAGACCCTTCTTAAAGAGGTGCCTAAAGTATGGCCAAAACCAGCCTCTAAGGGGCCAATTTCAAATTGGCTATAAGCGCTGTCAATTTTCTTTTCCTTAATGGTAAATGATAAATCCTTCATTTTTATGATAACTAAACAAAAGGGGCGCCATCTCAAGTGCCCACCTGATACATTTTAACAAATTAATCGCTAAATTCAACTACTAAATTAACGAGAATAGAATTCAATCACGGCTGAAACATCGGCCGCCACCTCAACTTTATCTTTTTGGGGTTTTTCTTTTACTGTTCCGGCTAAAGCCTTTTTTTCTAACCAGCCAGGAATCGCCGTCTCTTCCTCTAGCGCCTGCTTTATCTGAGGAATATTTTCCGCCTGACCAGTCAAAGAAACAACTTGACCCACCCCAACCTGATAGGAGGGGATGGTCACCTTTTGGCCGTCAACTAAAACCTTACCGTGGACTACCAATTGCCGAGCGCTTCTTCGGTTGGGACAAAAACCAAGCCGATACAAAACATTATCTAGTCTTAATTCCAAAATCTGCAATAAAACTTCATCGGTTGGTTCATTTGCAATATTACGAGCCTGTTTAAAATAGGTCTTCATCTGGGTCTCACTTAGACCATAAATCGCCTTTAACCGCTGTTTTTCTTTTAACTGCTCTGAGTAAAAGGTGGGCCGAGAAAATTTACGGCCATGAACACCAGGGGGAATTGCTCCGGCTCGATCAATTGGGCACTTTTCATAACAGCGTTTACCCTTGAGAAACAATTTTATTCCCAACCTTCGACAAACTCGACACTTTTCGTTTTGTAGTTTTTTCATAATTTTCTTGGGCTATTTTTTTAGGCTCCTCGGCGCTTTTTCTTTGGCCGAGGGCCGTTGTGGGGCATGGGGGTAACATCGGCAATTAAGGTCATTCTTAACCCCGAAGCTTTAATGGCTCGCAAGGCCGCTTCTCGACCCGGGCCCGGTCCTTTAATATAAACCTCAACCTCCCTGACTCCCTTTTCTTTGGCTTCTTTGGCCGCTTTTTCGGCGGTTACCGTCGCCGCAAAGGGGGTTTGCTTTCTGGTTCCTTTGAATCCGGCATTTCCCGCTGAAGACCAGCAAATAGTATCACCATTCATATCGGCAACAGTAACAATAGTATTATTAAAAGTAGCCAAAACATAAACCTTGGCCTCGGTTACCTTTCTGGCTACGATTTTTTTGGTAATTTTCTTACCCTTGTTTTTAACTGTTTTTTTCTGCTTTGCTTTAGCCATGATGATTTTTAATGATTTAAAAATCTATTGTTAAACTGTTTAATTGTTAAATTGTTGGTGGCGTTTTTATTTTCAAGGATAGCCCCAAAAACAATATAGCCATGTAACAATTTAGCAATTTTTATTTTTTCTCTTCTTTTTTCTCCTGCTCTCCTAATTTAGTAAAAACTTCTTTTTTCAATGCCCCAACCGTTTGCCGAGAACCTCGCTTAGTCCGAGCATTAGTTCTGGTTCGTTGACCTCGAACCGGTAGATTAGCGTTGTGCCTTCGACCCCGATAGGTGCCAATTTGCTTTAATCTTTCAATATTACCCCGAATCTCTTCCCGAAGATCGCCCTCAACCTTCATATCCCCCAACACTTTATTTAAAGAGGCGATTTCTTCTTCAGTCAAATCCTTGGCTCTTTTGTCAATGCCGACCTTAGATTTTGCCAAAACCTGACGAACATTAGCCTGGCCAATACCATAAATCCTGGTTAAGGCCAAATCAATTTTCTCTTGGTCTGGAATATTGACACCGATTATTCTGGGCACTTCAATTAATTATTAACTTTTAAATTTTAAATATTAATCTTATAAGACCGATCGGACCGATTTTTTTTGGAATTTGGAATTTCATTAGAAACCTGCCTGCCGGCAGGCAGGTTAGAAATTAGAATTTATTTGTAAATTGTTAAATTGAAAATTAATTATTATCCTTGTCTTTGTTTATGCTTTGGGTTCTTGCAAGTAATATATAATCGACCCCGCCGCCTAACAATTTTACAATCCCGACAGCGTTTTTTTATTGATGACTGAACTTTCATCGCTTTAATTCTTAATTTTAAATTTTAAATTTTTACTCAATTTTTATTGTCTAAATTCTTAAAAATTATTTGGAATTTGGAAATTGGAACTTGAAAATTGGAAATTCTAAAACTAGTAGCGGTAGGTAATCCGCCCCTTTTCATCATCATAAGGGGTCATCTCAACTCTTACCCGATCACCGGGGATAACTTTAATATGATAAAGTCTCATTTTTCCCGCCAGTTGGGTCAAAACCTTCCGCCCATCATCTAAGTCTACCCGAAACATAGCGTTAGGCAAAGACTCCGTTACCTTGCCGTCTATTTCTTGATTCTTGTCTTTGACCATTAATTGCTAATTATTTAAAAACAAACATCTTTCAAACCAAGCCCTATTTTAACATTAATACACCTTGACTGTCTAGGCACTAGTTAATTTAAGGCCAATATCAACCAACTTCTTTCTGATTATTTGGTAAATCGCCCCAATTGATTGATTGCCATCAATGTTAAAAATTTTACCTTTTCGATCGAAAAATTCTATTACCGGTTTAGTTTGTTTCCTAAAAACCGCTAATCTCTTCCTAACCGCCCCTGGTGTTTCATCGTCTCGCTGATAAAGGGGTCCACCACAATTATCACAAACTCCTTTCCTTTGGGGCGGATTGGTAATCAGGTTATAAACTGCTCCGCAGTCTCGACAAATAACCCGCGAAGACAGTCTGTCAATTAAAACTTGCTCAGGAACCTGTAGGTTGATTACCAAACCAATACCGCCACGACCCCTTAGAGCTTTTTCTAAAAACACCGCCTGGTCCAAACCCCGAGGGTAACCATCAAAAATAATATCCCCGTTATTTTTGCCTAAAAAATCCTCAATAATTTGAGCCATAAGATCATCAGAAACTAATTTCCCCTGAGCCATAACCTGGGCCACCTCCCGACCAAGTAATGAGCCTTCTTTGGCCAAACCCCTTAAGATGTCTCCGGCCGAAAAATAATTTAAGGAAAAATCGGCTAAAATTTTTTGAGCCTGAGTGCCTTTTCCCGATCCTGGTGGGCCGATTAAGATAATGTTCATAAA
>CAZUWK010000041.1:0-4148 GCA_964624185.1 uncultured Gammaproteobacteria bacterium
CAAACAAACAAAAATAATTACCCTAATTATTCTAATTTCTAATTAGCCTAAGGAAAACCCAATGACCAATAACCAAGCAGCAATTATTAATCGTTTTGGGGTTTGGTTAATCGGTATTTGGGGCTTCATTAGATCAATTAGAGTAATTAGGTTAATTAGAACAATTCTATGAAGCTTTCTATCATCATTGTCTCCTACAATACCAAAGAATTACTAGAACAATGTTTAGAATCTATTGTCAACAGCTTGGGGGATGGGCGCGGGCTAAAGCCCGCTACTGCCAAAAAAAGAGGCTTATCCATGTCTGATATTGAAATCATTATTGTTGATAATAACTCAACTGATGGCAGCCAAGAGTACTTGAGTAAGCTCAAAACTCACCCGCCTAAACTTACCACTCGCCTTCCGGGTACTATTCGTACACGGCTCGTGGAGCGTGATTGGCGGGTTGCCAAAGGCAAAAATTCCAAAAAACAAACAAGCTCCAAATCTCAAACAAATTCTAAATTTCAAACCAGCTCCAAATTACCAATACCAAACCTAAAAGTTATTTTGAATAAAGAAAATGCCGGGTTTGCCAGGGCCAATAACCAGGGAATAGAAAAGTCAGAAGGGGAATATGTTTTGCTTTTAAATTCTGACACCATCATTACCGAAAAAAACTTCTTTAACAAAATTATTAAATTTTTAGAAAAAAATAATAATATTGGTATTTTGGGCCCAAAACTACTTTGGGAAAATGGCCAAATCCAATCCTCGGGCGGCTATTTCCCAACGCTTCCTCGATTGATTACCTGGGCCCTAATGATTGATGACTTACCTCTGATTAATAAAATTATTAAACCCTACCATCCCCATCAGCCTAATTTTTATACTAACGATTCCTATTATCAAAAAATCCATCATCAAGATTGGGTTACCGGAGCCTGTTTTTTTATTAAAAGAATCGTACTTGATAAAATTGGTTTTTTAGACGAAAATTTTTTTATGTATGCTGAAGAAATGGAATATTGCTATCGAGCTAAAAAGGCCGGTTTTGGGGTGATTTATTATCCCAAGGCTTCTTTGATTCACCTGGGTGGGAAAAGCGGTACCAGTCTTTTGGCCGCTAAAGGTGAATTTTGGGGAATAAAATATTTTTATCAAAAACATCAACCCTCCTGGCAAAAACCAATTGCTGGCCTGCTACTAAAAACAGCGGCCTTTTTAAGAATTCTGGTTTTTTACCAAAACCAAGAAAAGCGTCAGGTTTATCAACAAGTTCTTGCCGACTTATGAAAAAAATTTTTGCCTTAACCAACAAGATTATTCCTGGCCTAGTTTCAATTATGACCCTGGTTTTACTAGTTTTTATTCCTCTTTATCCAAAACTGCCTTCTTTAGAAATTCCTGGTTCTTATGTTCGAGTCCGCCTAGAAGACTTTGTGGTGGCTATCACTTTTTTAATTGCCCTGCCTTTGGTTTGGCAAAAAAGAAAAACTCTATTTAAAAATAAAATTGGTCAAGCGATTCTTGTTTACTGGCTAGTCGGCTTAGCCGCCACGATAAGCGCTCTGCTTATTAACCGGTTAATTTGGCCCCACTTGGCCCTGTTGCACTATTTTAGAAGAATCGAGTATATGGGCCTCTTCTTTTTGGGCTTCTTGGCGGTAAGAAATAAAAAAGACTTTAAGGTTTTTTTGACCGCTCTCTTAGTGGTGGTTTGTCTCATTTTCTTTTACGCCTTGGGGCAAAAATTTTATTCTCTGCCGGCTATTTCTACTATGAACGAAGAGTTTTCTAAGGGAACAATGATTAAGCTTGATGTTTGGACTAGGGTGAGCGCTACTTTTGCCGGCCATTATGATTTGGCTATTTTTATGACCATAGTCATACCGTTAATCTTATCAGCTTTCTTTTTTATTAAAAAAAGGGGTAAAAAATTAGCCTTATTAACCTTGTTTGTTGCCTGTTATTATCTATTAATTTTAACGGCTTCACGAGTTTCTTTTGTTGCCTATTTATTTTCAGTGTCTTTTTTGTTCATTATATTAAACAAAAAATGGTGGTTGCCCCCGGTGATTGCCCTAAGTCTTTTGGGATCTTTTTTTTCCGAAGATATTAACCAGCGTTTTTCGGCCACCATTAGGGTCGAAGGGCCAAAAATAGTTCAAAAAGCCAGCAGTACTATTCAGTCCTTCCTGCCTGAAAAAACCGATAAAAAAATTGTTCAAGTCAGTCCCACCCCAACACCAATCATAATTGAGGCAGGGGAAGAAGAGGAAAAAAGCGCCTCCTCTGGCCCAATAGTGGCTAAAATAACTCCTGAGCCAACTATAATACCAACAATCTCCGAGCCGTCTCAACAAGAAATGGCTGAAATTGGGGTAACCAGATCGGGAGATATTCGTTTCGGCGTCGAATGGCCTCGGGCAATAAGACACTTTAAGAAAAACCCCATTTTAGGTACCGGTTATTCTTCTATCACCCTGGCTACCGACAATGGCTACTTAAGAGCTTTGGGGGAAACCGGACTTTTAGGTCTTTTGGCTCTACTTTCTATTTTTCTGGCCCAAGTCCCCCTCTATCAGTCTCTTTTGAAAAATCCAAAAACTGATCACCAGGCAAAATTTTTAGCCGCCGCTTTAGCTTCGGGGACTTTAGCAATTTTGACTAGCATGCTCTTCATCGACGCCTTAGAATCATCAAAAGTAGCTTTTACCTATTGGTTGATTTTAGGACTGGTTGTTGGTAGGGTTAACCTAGAAAAAAGAGCAAACTCCTAATATGAATAAAAAAGAGTGGATTTTTTTAATTTTAATTTTTCTTTTGGCCTTTATTTTAAGGCTTTATAAAATTGACAACCCCCTGGCTGATTGGCATTCTTGGCGTCAAGCCGACACCGCTTCAATCAGCCGCAACTTTATTAAAGAGGGTTTTAGCCCTCTTTATCCCAAGTTTGATTCTTTTTACGCTCTAAATTCTTATGGCGATAAGAATGTCAATCGATATTTTTTTGCCGAATTCCCCCTTTACAACATTATCGCCCACCCGTTTTATTTGCTTTTTGGCGTTAAGGAAAGCCTGCTTCGTTTAATATCGGCGTTTTTTTCTTCTGCGACCGCAATTGCTCTATTTTTCTTGGTTAAAAAATATTCTTCCCAGCTGACGGCTTATCTTTCAGCCCTTTTTTGGGCTATTATCCCCTTTAACATTTACTATGGCCGAGTGACCATGGCCGATCCCTTGCATGTTTTTTTGTCGGTTTTAGCCTTATTGTTAACCACTATTTGGCTGAAGAAAAAAACTTTTTCATCTTTGGCTCCGGCTGGGGGTGTTTTGGCGCTGGCTATATTAACCAAACCCTACGGAATTGTTTTAGGATTGCCAATCGCGGTTTTACTTCTATTTTCCTGGGGAAAGAAACTAAAAAAGGATTGGCCTCAGGTTTTGATTTTTGCCTTTTTATCTTTAACACCATACCTACTTTGGAAGTGGCATATTGATCGTTATCCGGAAGGCCAATTTGGCACAACTTGGTTGTTTAATTCTACTAACATCCGTTTTACCGGCGCCTTTTTCCGTTGGATTATTTTTGAACGACTTAATAAGTTGATCTTAGGAAGCGGGGGTTTTGTGCTGTTTTTTATTGGTCTAGTTTGCCCCAAAAAAAAGAAAGAGTGGTTGTTTTACCTGTCTTGGCTTTTGGCCCTGGCCATATTTGTCACTATAATTGCCACCGGCAATGTCACCCACGACTATTATCAGCTTCCCTTGGTGCCGATCTTGGCCATTTTGGCCGCCAAAGGAACTGAATTCATTTTAGGGCTTGGTCAGGGACTAATAAGGAAGGCTTTTAACCTGGGCGTGGTGGTTGCCCTGGTGGCGATGATGTTGGCTTTTGGTTGGTTTGAGGTTCGCGGTTTTTACCAAATTAACAACCCCGCCATTGTCGAGGCGGGAAAATTTGTTGACCAAAATCTGCCTCAAGAGGCCAGAGTAGTTGCTCCCTATAACTGGGATCCGGCCTTCTTGTATCAAACCAATCGCTGGGGTTGGCCGGAAATGCCTTATTCGATTGAAAAAATGATCGAAAAGGGTGCCACCCACTATGTTTCGGTTGCTTACGACGAAAAAACTAAAGAAATTATGGCCCGATACAACATAAT
>CAZUWK010000041.1:4248-5407 GCA_964624185.1 uncultured Gammaproteobacteria bacterium
TATGAAAATCTTAATGATCACCCCCTATTTACCCTACCCGCTTCATTCTGGTGGGCAAACCAGGTCTTACAATCTAATAAAGCATTTATCCGAAAAACATCAAATTACTTTATTTAGTTTTATTAGAACTCCTGAGGAAAATACCAATATTAAAGAATTATCACCATATTGCCAAAAAGTTAAAACTTTTATCCGCGGCAAAACTTGGGATATCAAAAAAATTCTTTTTGCTCTTTTTACCCCATATCCTTTTTTAATTGCCAATTATTACTCCCGCCAACTGAAAAAAGCTATTAAAAAAGAATTAGCTCAAGGCAATTACGACCTAGTTCATATCGAGTGCTTTTATCTGATGCCAAACGTCCCCAAAACCAAATTGCCCAAAATTTTAGTTGACCAAACTATTGAATATGAGGTTTACCGGCACTACACCAAAACCCTGCCCTGGTATTTTGCTCCTTTAAAAATTATTTATTACCTTGATGTTTTGAAAATCTTTTTTTGGGAAAAACGTTTCTGGCAGACAGCTGATCAAACTTGCGCTGTTTCTGAAGACGACCAAAAAATAATGAAAAGTCATTGCCCTAAAACTAATTTTGAAGTAGTTAAAAACGGTGTTAACACCGAAGAATTCATTAAAATGAAGTATCGAAAAAGTTCTCGGCCAACCGTTCTTTTTGGGGTGGCCAACTTTAAGTGGATGCAAAATCGAGAGGGGGCCGATATCCTTTTAAAAAGTGTCTGGCCCAAAATTAAAGAAAAACTGCCCAAAGCCAAACTCTGGATTATCGGCCGTTATGCTCCGGAATTTTACGGCCAATTCAATCACGATAAAGATATTATCGTTAAAGAAGCTGACGACATTATTTATTTCTACCAAAAAGCCTGGGCTTTAGTGGCTCCGATCAAAAGTGGTGGTGGTTCTCGGACCAAGTTTCTTGAAGCCATGGCCTCGAAATTGGCCATTATCACCACCCCACAAGGAATTGAAGGAATTAAAATTAAAAAGAATCAAGAGGCGATTGTTGTTAGCAACAATACCAAATTAGCCCAGGCCGCCGTTAACTTAATAAAAAACCCGAAAAAAATGGCTCAAATTGGCAAAAAAGCCCAAAAATTGGTCGTCGAAAAATACAGCTGGCAGGAAAGCGCTAAAGAG
>CAZUWK010000042.1:0-5138 GCA_964624185.1 uncultured Gammaproteobacteria bacterium
TGAAACGCTCACCGGGAACACGGAGGGCGCGATCACCGGCTGGGCCTTCACGAATGACCCGATGCCGGCCGAGGACGGGCTGCCGAAGATCTTTGCAGCCTCGCAGACCCCCATCCCGGACGTGTTCCAGGCCGGGCAGTGGACCTACAGCCCCTCCGGGCTGCCGATCTCGATCCTGACCGGCAAGCTGGCCGCCGACCGGGCGCTCAAGGCGCTGGGGAAGCGGAGGTAAGAGGGGGGGGGTGTCGCAGGGATGGACGGGGGGGGTGAAAGCTCGGAGCATTGTAAAATGAGCAACCGCGCGGGCGATGAAGGCGAAGGAAGAGGTGGTGTGGGAAAGGTTAAGGGAGGTATTTCAGCAAGGTGGACATATTCTGCTTTAAAAAACCGTAAAATAAAGTTAAGAGTGGGAGAAATCAGGGTTGATGATAATAATTTCATTTGTTGAAAATGACAAGTTGATCAGTACTAAGGCTTAACTTCGCAGTCTGAAAAGGAGTCTCTTAAATAACAAACAATCAAAACAAATGAAGCGGAGAAAAAAAGGGAAGTATGCTGAGTTCCCAATTGTCATTCTTAATTAATTTATTTGAATAAATTAATATTTTTAAACTGAATTAGCTTAACACTAGTCAATATGGATTAATGTTAATAATCAACAGATATACTACTGTATAAATTAATTATATACACCGTATTGACTATTGGATTATTTTATGTATAATTGATTTATCATATATTTTAGGGAGAGCTTATGACATCAAAAGAAGAATATATTGCAAGTCTTAAGTGGCGGTTAGAAAATATTAAAGAAGAAATATTGGTTCTGCAGCGCCATATTCAAGAGCTGTTTAAGGACGTTGAACAAAAACAAGAACAAGCACAGCACTTAAAAACGTTGCTTAACTCCGAGGGAGTAGGACTAAACGATCCAGAACTCGCATCTCTTACTAATATAGCAATCGAAGATGTCGCATATAAATTCTTATTATCAAGCGATGATAATAAAGCTGTACATTACAAAGACCTTGCTAATGAAATTATGGCAAAAGGAATTCTGATTACAGGCAAAAACCCTGCATCAAACTTACTTTCTCATATTAATCGCGATGAAAGATTTGTTAGAACTGCTCCAGGAACATATGGGCTAAAAGAATGGGGGCTAAAACCCATGCCTACTCGAAAGCGAAAATCTAAGAAAAAGAATTAGGAAGGGGTAATGTAAAATGTCATCAAAAAATGATCAAGAATTGAAAGATTTGTGTATATCACTGATGCAAAATGATAAGCAAACAACGGTCATCCAGTTGCTGAAAAAAAGGGGGTTCTGGGATGACCCTAAAGTTTGGCGATACTATGGTGACCGGTCAAGTAACATGAATACAATTGGTAATCAGCAAAGTCGTCCAGATGCAGCAGTGGTTGAAAAACTTGTTAATTCAGTCGATGCTAGACTAATTAACGAGTGCTTACTAAATGGAATTAATCCAGAAGGGCCAGAAGCTCCTAAATCAATTCGTAAGGCAGTCGCATTATTTTTTGAAAATGGGTCTACTTCATCCAATGCAGGATTAATCCGAGAATGGCCAGCGACCAAAAGGACTGAAGTCGCTTTAGGAATAACACTATCAGCAACAGGATACACTCCCAGAAAAGGCAATCCATGCTTCACAATCGCTGATTCAGGAGAAGGCCAAACCCCGCTCAACCTCCCATTAACAATTTTGTCTCTTGACAGGGAAAACAAGGTTAAAATCCCATTTGTACAAGGAAAATATAATATGGGTGGTACTGGTGTCCTTGAATTTTGCGGGGAAAACAATTTACAATTTGTGTTAAGCCGAAGAAATCCAAAATTGCTCGACTCCCATTCCCATAATACAGATAAAAATTGGGGGTTCTCAATTGTCCGTCGTGAAGATCCTATAGGAAATAGAAGAAATTCAGTTTACACATACTTGGCACCCGTAGGAGCAGATTCAAGTCCTCACAAAGGAGCCGTTCTATCATTCAAATCTGAAACGATGCCAATTTTTCCTTATGAAAGAGATCCATACGCGAAAAATGCTGAATGGGGTACATTGATAAAATTATATGAATATTCCACAGCAGGATTTAGTGGAACTAACATTTTATTATCGAGTGGACTAATGAGACAACTCGATTTATTACTCACGGATTTGGCTTTACCAATTAGGCTTTATGAATGTCGATCTGAGTATTCTGGGCATGAAGGAAGCTTTTCAACGAATCTCACAGGTATAGGTGTAAGACTAGATGATAATAAACACGAGAACCTTGAAGACGATCCCTATTCCGTAACGATGAATGTTGCGGGTGAAAAAATGACCGCTAATATTTTTGTGTTTAAGAAGGACAAAGCTGATACATATCGATCTAATGAAGGAATTATATTTTCTGTGAATGGTCAAACTCATGGATACCTATCAACAAGTTTCTTCAGAAGAAAGAAGGTTGGAATGAGTTATTTATCCGATTCCATTCTTGTTACGATTGATTGTAGCAATATATCTCCCCGTTCAAGAGAAATACTTTTCATGCCGAGTCGAGACAGGCTTAGAGATAGCGAGTTGAAGCTGAAAATTGAAAAAGAGTTGGAAGAAATTCTAAGGAATCATCAAGGATTGAAGAAACTACGCGAAAAAAGGCGCAGAGAAGAAATTGAGTCAATGCTTAATGAGGAAAAACCATTAGGTGATTTGTTGGAAGACTTAATTAAAGATTCACCGACCTTGACAGCATTGTTTCTAAAAGGAAAACGACTTTCAAATCCTTTTGATCTTACAGCTGCTAATGAAAAAACTGATGAACCCAATGTAAGAAGATTTCCTACTTATTTCAAGTTTGAAGATTTAGATTATGGTAATGAATTAAAACGTAATTGCCATATTAATAAACGAGCAAGGATTACATTTAGGACCGATGCAGAAAACAATTATTTTAGTCGTGAAGCACATAGAGGAAAATTTACTCTATCATTAGTAGATAGCCAGGGAAAACGTGAGGTCGAGTATACACTTAATTTGTGGAATGAGGTTGCAACCCTTAATTTACCATTACCTCCAAAGGTTCAAGTAGGTGACCAATTAACATTTATAGCAATAACGAACGATGATACACAATTGAAACCTTTCATTAATCAATTTAAATTAACTATCATTAAACCGGGAACCAAAGGTGGCGGGGGAGGAAACAGAAGGCAGCCACATAAAGAGTCTGACGGGGACAATCGGGAGTTGCCATCTGGGATACAACTACCCAATATAATTAAAGTCTCAAGGAATCCTGAACATAATCATAAAACCTGGGATGAAATGAGTCCACCATTCGATGAATACTCAGCTCTGCGTATAAAACATGCTGCAAGTTACGAAGCGGATGAAGAAACAGGACAAGAATCAAAGGATATTTATGATTTTTATGTTAATGTTGATAATTTTTATCTTAAGCATGAACTAAAAAGTGGGGGTGTAGACGCTGATGTTCTTAATGCCAAGTACGTTTACGCTCAAGTATTATTAGGTCTCTCTGTTATTAATTATGATAATCAAAATAATGAGGCTATTCATGAGGAAAATTCATTTATCGAAGATAAAATTGAAAGTTTTTCGATTGCTATTTCCCCTGTCTTATTACCAATTATTAACGAATTAGGAGGGCTTGAATTATCAGAGTAATTAATACCAATTACAGATTATGAGTTATTTACTCCCATAGCGTTTTTTATGTATTAACACGACTTCTTTACTACTGGGAGTATCCCCTTGGAGTGTAGCGTGCCATTTGCGATTAGGTACCTTTCGCCAAATTCTTTTATGTGATTGCTTTTTTGTTAAGAAAATCTCTTCAAATCCCGCCTTATCCATCATTCGTAGATATCTTGGAAGTTGATTTTTTGGATTTGAAAATGCTACCATCTGTACGAGAAAGGTTGATTCATTTGAGATTACGTTCAGAGACGTAAATACTTTCTCCATTTCGTCAAAATATTTGGAGTTAAGATGTGTTCCTCTAGAACCAAACGTATAATACGATTCCCCATTACCATCAATTCGATTCGCAATCCAATATGGCACTGGAGTTTCTTTTCTTCCCATTATTTGCCATCTATGACATAAAACATGAACGCCTGGATAAGGAGGTGACATTAATATCAGATGAATCTTTTGATTCTGAAAGAGTTGCTCGTCCTCAACACCAATGACTGATCTAGTGAGAATTTTCGGTTTTTCAGGAATACAATGACTATCAATAGCTGATTTATACTCAGATATCCCGCCTAGCATGTCAACAATAAATAATTTAAATTGATTCCGAAATTCATTAATTGAGGGAATTGTTAGTCGTCCATCTAAAGCCCATTGCCCTGTACGTAAAAGTGCGCATCGTAAAAAATTTTGAATTGTTTCAGATTCTATTTCATTAATTTCGCTGATTGAAAATTCTATTAAATTACGTAATCTCCAGGTTTGAATTGTGTCTACGTTGGCGAGATATCCATTAATTTCCCAAAAACTTCCATTATTTATCCTTTTACTCACGACAATTTCATCAATATGTCTTGTCCAATTCGTAATATATTCTATTTCGTCTTTTGATAAAGGCTGAGTTTTTACAGAACTTACAAACGTAGCTAAGGAGTTAATATCAATTCCCACGCTTTTTCGACCAAGCACACATGCTTCAACAAGCGTTGTTCCACCTCCCACAAATGGGTCAACCACCAATTCACCAGGTTTGGTAAACGTTCTTATTGCTTCCCGCGCAAAAATCGGGGAGAATCTTGCTGGATAGCGATAAAAATTATGAGTGTATCCATCTACTTGACTACTGTCACGAACAGCAAGAATTAAAGATTTATGCCCATCTTTCATAATTGCTCCTTTCACATATTATAGGACGAATTAGAGATAAATGAAATTGTGATGATATTTCAAGAGACCTCTTACAATCTTCATCTACTTAACTCCAATAGCCCCACCATCACCTCAAAGACCAGCGTATTTTCATTTATCCCGCGCAGGGCTTCCGCACCCTCTCCCATAGCCGTGACCGGGATGTGCGTATAGGTGTGGTCGCCGGAGTTCCAGCTCATCTCATTTCCCCTTCCCCCCTCC
>CAZUWK010000043.1:0-4630 GCA_964624185.1 uncultured Gammaproteobacteria bacterium
CGGTGGTCGCCGTATCATTAGTCAAATAGCCAATTTGAGAACGCAGTTTATCTAATTGCCAATTTTTAACATTAACACCATCAACAAAAACACCCCCCTTTTGGGGATCATAGAGTCGGGCAATGAGATTAACAAAGGTAGTTTTTCCCGCTCCGGTTGGTCCAACAATAGCCACAGTTTTTCCGGGGTCAATTTTGAAGTTCAGATTTTCTAAAACAGTCTCATCGTTAGCGTAGGCAAAAGAAAGATTTTTAAATTCTACTTGACCTTTAATTTTTGCTAAAGGAGGGTTGTAGGGTTTAGTTTTTTCTAGAATATTAGTTTTCAATTGTAAAATTTCTTGAATTCGTCCGGCAGAGGCAATACCATCTTGAATATTTTGCCAAATATTGGAGACACCGTGCATTTTTCGAAAAACAGTGGAGGCGTAGTTATAGAATAAAATTACCGAGCCGGAGAGTATTTGTCCTCGAGCATAGAGATTTAAAGAGAAGATGATGGTTGCCAAAACCGCTACAGTAGATGATGTTGACACAAATGAATCAGCTAGACCGGAAATTTGGGCAATTTTAGCTCGAGACTGATAATATTTATCATTGATTTTTTGAAAAAGGGATTGCCAGGTTTTTTCCTGATTATAGGTGACAATCACTTCATGGGAAGCAAAAGATTCTTCTATAAAACTGCTCATATTACCCTCAATATTTAAAGATTTTTTGGTTTGTTTTTGTAAAAACCGACCCTGTATTAACAAGAAAATTAACACTAGAACAACACCAATAGTGGAGAGAAGGGCAATTTTCCAATTGGTGTAATACATAAAAAAGAAAGTCGCTAATAAAGCAAAAACTAAATCCAGCCCTCTCATTAGCCCTTGGGACAAAAACCGATCAATGGCGGAAACATTTTCGGTGATTCGTTGAATAATATCTCCGGATTGGTTTTCAGAAAAAAACTCAACCGGTAATGACTGCAATTTAACAAAAATATCCTCTCTTAGGTTAAAGAGAACTTGAGCACTAATTCTACCGGTAACCAGAGATTGAAAATATTTAGCAATAACAGCCACTATGGCGGCGATAGCTAAAATCAAGGATGTTTTTAATAAACCAGAAGAATCACCTTGGGCAATATTGGTGTTGATAGCATATTCAATAATTTTTGGCAAAAGCGCTTCCCCGGTGGTATAGACAATAATAAAGAAAACAATTGCCAACAAGGCTTTTTTATAGCGGGAAAATTGATGATAAAGCAAACGGATTGCCGATTTTCTTTCTTGAGTGATTTTGTTAAGGTTGTAGGTGGTTTTTTTGCTTTTAGGCATAGTTTTTTTGTGTCATTTCCATTTCTTGATATAAAAATGTTGTTTTTAGGAGTTCCTCATGAGTGCCAGTGCCAACGATTCTGCCGCTATCGACCACATAAATTCTGTCGCAATCCTTGATGGAGGCAATCTTCTCGGAAACAATAATTAAAGCAATATCTTGGTAGTTATCCTTGATGTTTTTAACAATTTTCTTTTCGGTTTTAACGTCGAGGTTGCTGGTGCAATCATCCAGTATCAATAAATCAGGATTAGAAGCTAGAGCTCGGGCGATCCTGACTCGTTGTTTTTGTCCTCCGGATAATTTACGACCCTGCTCGCCGATATTGTGGTTGAGTCCGTCGTCAAATTTGGCGGCAATTTGCTCAACATCAGCAATTTTTACAATCCTGTTGAGTTCTTGTTGATTAACTTGACGACCAAACTTGATATTATCGGCCAGCGAACCGTTAATTAAGTAATCGTGTTGAAAAACAAAACCCACCCGTTTTCGCAAATTATTTATTTCATATTGATTAACATTATTGCCATTGATTAAGACTTTACCCGAGGTTGGTTCAATTAGTCTGATGATGGTTTTGAGCATTAAACTTTTGCCCGATCCTGTTAAGCCAATAATTCCAATTTTTTCGCCTCGACTAACCTCGAGATTGATATGATGTAAGATTTTATTACCCTGGCTGACAAAATCAACATTTTTAAGTTCAACAGTTTTGATATCTTTGGGACCAATTTTAATAGTCCCGTTTTTCAATTCAGTTTTCTCATTTAAAGTTTCGCCGATTCTTTTGATAGAAACCATGGCTTGGCCAGCCATGGTTGACATGAACCCAAAAGAGATAATGGGCATAATAAACATTGCTACATAATTTTGAAAAGCCGTCATATCTCCTAGGGACATGGTACCGGCAATGACTCCCTTGCCACCGATAATTAATATCCAAAAAGTAGCTAAGTAATTGACGAAATTTATCATCGGGATAATTAGCGAAAAATTTTGAGAGATCTTTATAGATAGTTCTTTAGTTTTAGTATTAGCGCCAGCAAATTTATTAATCTCTAGTTTTTCGGCAATAAACACTCGTACTAAAGTTGAGGCTTTAACGTTTTCTTTAATAATTCGGTTAAAAATATCCCGCTCTTTTTGTCGTTTTTGAAAGAAATCACCCATTTTTCTCATCAAAAAAACAATAGAAACGGCCATTAAACCAACGGAAGTAATGACAATCAGACTTAAATGTTGGTTTATAGAAATCATTAGAAAAATGCTGCCAATCAATATCAAGACAGAAGAAATGGAATTAGTGATAAGCATGGCTAAGATTTGTTTGACATGGTTAATATCGTTCATAACTATGGTCAAGAGTTTTGAACTGTCTTTTTCGTGGAAAAATTTCTCCGGCTGAGCAACGATTTTTTGAAATAAATTTTCCCGAAGATAATAGCCTAATCTTTCTGAGGCAATACTGATAATATAGGATTGCAAATAAGCCAAAACAATGTTGATTAGGCCTAATAAACCGATTAAATAAATAGACTTTTTTTTGAATACGCCACTGGTTAAGAAAGTGTCAATAATTTGGGCATAAAGTTTGGGAAAGAGGAGCGATAAGACGATATTTACTAGCAGTAAGCTAACTCCACCGAGAAATACTCCACCAACGGCCTTTTTTTTAATGATTGCTGATAAAAAACTGACCTGGTTTTTGAAAGTTGGTTTCGATCGATTTTTTTTCATAAAAATTTTTTATTTAAAATAAATTTTGGCAACAATAAAAACCCGTAAAAGCGGAATAAAATTATTTTTTTTGAAGATCTTAAATTTTTATTTGAGCCGTTTTTTAAAAGTCGGCATTGTACCGAAAAATTCGAACTGTATTCATGAAATTATAACACTCGCCCCGCACGCCGCGGGTGGGGGCGCGGCGAAAAAAGCGAGGCTCGATTGAAAATTATTTTTTGCGTGCGCGATTTTAGGTTTTAAACGCAAAATTGATATGTAACCTCTATGTATTATCTTTCTTCCATTATTACTCATTTGTGTCTCATATTGTGAAAAGGATCAGATACATATTCGACATTGACCCCTAATGAAAGGAGGGGTTGGCTCACCGACTATCGGTCATGATATCTTCTTCTTACTAGGTGGTAAGGGGGTGAGAAGAATGATTGCTCATTTGAAAAGATTTAATAATTCCTCAATCGCGCAAGAAAGAAGCCGGATCATTGACTACTATGAAGGGTATGGTGAGAAGGCCGCCCAAGAAGCCTTTGGAGTAGACCGGAAATTAATCTATCTTTGGCGCCAGAGAATGATGGGACAAGGCTTAGCCGGTCTTGCTCCCCAATCAACTAAGCCAAAAAAGACTAATCAGATGAGAGTCCATCCTAAGGTATTATCCTACCTTAAAAAGCTAAGAGAAGATCATTATCGCTTGGGGAAAAGAAAGATTAAACCCCTACTAGACAAGTACTGTCAAAAGAATGACCTGCCAATCTATTCTGAGGCCAAGATTGGCAGAATCATTAAAAAATACCATCTATTCTATCAGAAAAATACCAGGATTTATCATAACCCATCATACCATTATCAGGGCAGGAGCAAGAAGAGAAGGCTGAGAAGGAGATATTCTCCTAAACCTAACTGTCTGGGCCATATTCAAATTGACACCATTCAAAGAATTGTTGACGGATTAACCTATTACCTCTACACCGCCGCTGATATCAAGGGCAAGGTTTGCTTAGCCTTGCCCTACCCGAGAGCCAATAGCAGAAACAACCTTGATTTCTCAAGAGAAATTGTTATTCTTTTATCCGGGTAAGATTCTTAGTATCCAAACCGATAACGGCTCTGAATTCTTAGGAATGTTTGAGGAACATTTAACCAAAAAGGGGATTAAACATTACTTTACCTATCCTCGTTACCCTCGGATCAACGGGGTGATAGAGAGATTTAATCGGACCCTGCAAGAAGAGTTTGTTGACCCCAACCTTAATTTGATTCATAATCAAGAGGAGTTTAACAAAAGACTAGCCGATTATCTTATCTTTTACAATACCAAAAGAGTCCACCAATCACTAGACTATGAGACACCGATGGACTATATCATTAAAAAAGGAGGAATGTCGAATATGTACCGAGCCCGTACAGTTTTTTTCTTAACCGGCAAATTTCAGCTAAAATTAAAGGATGAGTATTCATCCTTCTGAGCTGTTTTGGACGAGTTGATTCTGGGATCAAACTGCTTAATCTCCCTCTACTGTCACGAAGTTTCTTTTGCCATAGGTACAAAGTGCTCCTTTTGA
>CAZUWK010000044.1:0-2355 GCA_964624185.1 uncultured Gammaproteobacteria bacterium
GTATTCTTCAATGGTGTTTTGGGCCAAGCCGGCCTTTATTAGGCCCCGATTAATGACAGGCAGGCCCTGTTCGAGTAAAAAAATGGAAAAGACAACGGTGGAAACGGCCAGAGCGGTAATAACGGTTTTGATGGGCATAAGGTTAACCAGGCCGGCCGCCTGCATTAGGTAGAGGCCGATAGCGCTAACCAAAACCAACCAGACCAGTGTTTTAATAAAATTCTTGGCTTGGTTCATAAAATACAAAAAGTTTTAAAAAAACGACTAAGGCGAGGGATATGGTTCTTTTCATTGGTTTCTAATGTAGCACTTTGGGGGGTTGGTTAGCAAGAAAACGGTAATCCGTAATTCGTAATAAGTAATAAGTAATTTAACTGGACGAGATCCTTCGGTCGCTTGAGGCGACCTCAGGATGACGAAAAAGAGAGGGGCGGCCTCAGGATGACGGGAAAGAAATGGCCTCAGGATGACACCACTTTCCCCGTCATTCTGAGGGTACTCCCGAAGAATCTGGAGAGAATTCTCGGACGGGATCCTTCGGCTTCGGCCTCAGGATGACGGGGAGGAGAAGAGGCGCGGGCTAAAGCCCGCTAGTCCAAATAGGGGGACAAGTTAAACTTTAGGGAGTAGCAAGCTTTAGCTTGCGCCATTCCCAATACAAACAAAAACATTTGGTATAATTATAGGGTGGTTAGAGAAATTCTTGTTGAGCGGCATCTGGACAAACTACGGGATGTAACGGAAAACCCCGGTAATATTTGCTCGGTAGAAAAATTAGGCGAGGCGCTTTCTTGGCCGCCGTTTACTCTTAATCGACCAATTCACACCTTTTGCGACCTCGACGGGGTGGTCTTGTCTTTTTCTTTGAAAGATGGGGCCAACTTTTCTGCTTTGTTGGCTCTGGCCAGAATTGCCCAAAGATCAACTGAGTTAACTCTTTGGAGTCTGCGGATAAAAACGGCCGATAATTTTTTCCCTGGAATTTTCGATCAAAAAAGCCTTAGCTACCCGCCGATAATTAATGATCGATCGTTGTTAAGGTTAAGAAGATTTTTTTCTACTGTCGCTCCTCAGACTGAAGTCAATTTTAGTCTTGGCTTGAAAAAATTAGCCAAAGATGGCCTGCTTCCCAAAATAGACGAAGTTTTAACTTTTTCCGATAAAGAAGTGGCCCTAATTGGCAGTAGCGTTTTTGATCGGTTAGAAATGGGCAAACTGCTTAGGGGTTTACCAAAAGAAAGACAGAAAAGATTGTGGTATTTTGATACCGGGAGGGTTATTTTTTAAAGATAATCTTTTAGAGTAATAACCTTGATTTCTTTTACTTTTTTGAGCTTATTGTCGTTGGTTAAAAAAGCCGAACATTCTTTGAAAAGCGCGGCAGAAATTTGAACTGCGTCAGGAATTCTAATGGTTGGGTATTGGGCTCTTAGTCTGGCTGTTAAACGAGACAAGGGCCAATCAATAGGTAAAATCTCTAAGCTTGGCAGATGTTGAAAAACATTTTCATATTCATTTAATATTGCCAAATCGCTCTCTTTTTCTGGCTTAACAAAGGCTTCGATTATAGTAATGGCAGAAGTAACCGCTTTAATTTTTTTCTTTCCCAAAAGCTCCATAACCACATTGGTTAATTGGCCATATTGAGGATGATCGGAAAACTGATAAATAAAAACCATCGAATCAAGGCCAATCTTTTTAAAGGAGAGAAGGTCCTTTTGAAGTTTTTTTATTTTGACCATTCTGAGCGCAGGTTTTCGATATACTTGTCGATATTGGTTCTTTGCCAAATATTTTTGCCTAGTCCGCGAGTGTATTTGGCCCAATTTTTAGGTTCCGGTTCGGCAATAATTTTGGGTTGATTCCCAGTTTTAATTACTTTCCAAATAAGTTTGTCGCCAGCTTTTAAGTTAAGCCTTTGGCGAATTTTGGCCGGAATAACGGTTTGATATTTTGGACTGATTAGGCTTTGTATTTGCTGCATATTCTTTACATTTGTTGTAATTACTTTACATAATAACAATGTGTAAGACAGTTGTCAATTGTCATGCTCTTTCCTTGTCTTTTTTTAGCAAATAAATTTTAACAAGAAATATTTTTTCGTTAAGTTAAGATAATTATGCTATTCTAATCAATAATGGTCAAAGAGGGCAAAATTTGTACTATCGGCGGCGGCACCGGAATGCCGATTATTAACCAAGCCCTGGTTCGAGCTGGATTTACCAATATTGCCTCTATTGTGACTACCTTTGATTCCGGCGGTGATACCGGCCGATTGCGGACCGATGAACGAGGCCAAATTCTGGCTTTTTCTGATTATTGGCGCTCGCTAATTTCTTTGTGGGATGATGGCCG
>CAZUWK010000044.1:2455-4390 GCA_964624185.1 uncultured Gammaproteobacteria bacterium
GCTTATAAAAAAAGCCGGGCCAAAAAAATTCTCTTTACTAATATTATGTCGGTGGCCAATGAAAACCACAAGTTTTCTCAAGACGACTATATTAGAGTTTTTGGCCAATATTTGAAAGTGAATAACCCTTTTGACCTGGTGGTTATGCCAGACTTTGAAAAATTAGATCAAAAACAGCTAAAAAAAGTTTTAGGGTTTTATGCCTTGGAGAATTCTTTTCCGATTTATCCTAATAAAAAGAGCCGATATCAAACCCTGGTGGCCGATATTGCCAAAATCGAGATCAAAAACTGGCGCCTAAGACACAGCGTTTCCAGGCTGGTCGATTTTCTTGTCAGATCCGGGATCTAGCAGGTTTAGGGGTTGGCGTTAACGGCTTCTAAGGAATAAGGGTTTCCGGAAAATTTTTCGTAATGACTACTCTTTTTGCTTAAAACCAGGGCATTGTGAGCGCCGTCTTGTAAGTGCCAAATTAATTTGAGTTGTTTTAATCCGTCCAAATAGTCCTTGGCTGTTCGGCAATAAACCCGGGTGCGATTAACAGCGCAAGAGCGAATCTGATGCAGGGTTGGCAAAAAAGCCAGAAACGGTTCAGGAAAAAAGCTAATTACCAGGCCAGTCTCGGTCAGGGTTCGGGCCGCTTCTTGATCGAATTGATGTAGTTGGTCGTCAGACATAAAGGTGCTGGTGCTATCAAGAAAAATTAAATCAAGGCTCTGGTCGGCAAAGGGCATTTTGGTTAAATCCGCTTGAACCCGGTAAAGAGATTTTTCTTTTGGCAGCGGAGGTAAATGGGCCGCTCTGAAGGGCTGGCGATTAAAATCAAGCAAATAAACTTCATCTTCTCGATCGGGGCGGAATTCAGCACAATAGTTAATAAAGGCGGCGGCGGTCGGGCTATTGGGGGAAAAGCCGCCCAAAACCAACCTTAGAGATTGTTTTTGCGACAAGGGGGATTGGGGCGATTCTTCAAGTATTCTTTTTAATAGGCCGTGGCCAAAACGAGCGCAAAAAGACTCCGGACAGGTTTGATAGTATTCTTTCCAACCCATAACGTTTTTAAGGGTTTATTAAATTAATAATGTTTGTTTTTTTAAAGGAAAGGGGAAGGCTATAGGCCACAAATAAAACATCATTGTTTTTTTGGGCAAACCTTCCCCGAGATAATGACTAGACACGTCAAAAGCTTTTTCCTATCGCCATCGATAAGAAAAGCCTCTGGTGTTACCAGGCCTCCGGCTGGACTCCTTCCTCTTGATTTCGTACCCTCGTCTGACAACAATCTCATCAGCGTTGGGAAGTAGTTTTTGGATTTTCTCCAAAAAGGCGGCTACCTGTAAAGGCAAAGGGCCTCGAACGAGACAGGCAAAAACCTGCTCAACGCTAGGGGGAAGAACATACCAATCCCAACGTCTGTTGTACCAGTCTCTTTTCAACTTCTCCTGCGGAGGCAAAAAAATCATTTGGCTTCGATTCTGAACCGAATCCTGAAAAACGATAAAGGTCTCGACCTCGTTGCTTATGAGAGCGATAGCAACGATCACGAAAGCCAGTACCTCCTCGTTATAATCCCTGACTTTCAGAACTATTCGGCCATAGAGATCCTCCTTTAGGCTTGTATAAACCCGTACACCCTCTTTCACCAAAGGATCAGTTCGAGAACGCATTTCCCCTCCCTTTGACAAAGTGCAAAAAGCTTCTTTTTAGAACGCTATTGTTCTAAAATCTGGGCTTTATTATATAACATTATTTTAAATTTTTCAAACTATAAGATATTTTAATTAGAAACTTGTTTTTGAATTTCCTCTAATTCTCTTTTAGCTACCCGATCCCAGCTGTAATGGCCAAGCAATTTTTTGCCGGCCTGGTTAGAAAAATTACCTTTTTTGAAAAGAGCCAAAACCCCTTTGGCTACCGACCGATAATCGCCCTTGG
>CAZUWK010000045.1:0-4293 GCA_964624185.1 uncultured Gammaproteobacteria bacterium
AGCCATCAGAACTTGCTTCGTCGCCAAGATGGTATTTATCGCCGCCTTTGGCAGATTCAAGCCCGGCTGGACTAATCTTTCTTATTGGCTTGTATTATAATGAGGTTGTGTCAAGTTTTTGGGCGAATAAAAAACTGATTTTTTTGGCCATTTTATTAGGAGCGGTGATTTATTTTCTTAGCCCGGATCGAATTAACAGTTTTTTTAACCGGTCATCAGTTTTAGGGGAAGAAGTTGGCCCGGTCATTGAAGACAAGATATTGGTCCCGGCTAAAGAAACAATTAACCGCCATGTCCGTTGGCCCCAAAAAGAAGATTTGACGCCTCTACCTCAATTGGTTGGCAATGAAGATTACCAGAAAGATGAGCCAGGCTCTGAAGATATTAACTTTGACCAGTCTTTGGAAACCCTGACGGAAAATATTAAAAAGCTTCCTCAACAGCAACTGATAAAGGTTAAAGAACAGCTGATTAAAGAAGTTTTCCCTGATTGTCAGTGTGTATGTGAGTAGAATAGAAACAATTTAACAATTTAACAATTTAACAATGTAACAATTGAACAATTTCTGTTTATGAATAAAGAAGAATTAAACCAAAAATTAGCCACCATCATTGAAAAGCTAAACATCGAGGAGAAAAATAAAAGACTGGCTAAATTAAAAGAAGAGGCCAAGAGCCAGTCCTTTTGGCAGAATCATCAGGTGGCCGCTCAGGTAATGCAGGAAATATCGGCTCTTGAGGCTCTAATCGATCAAATTACTATGGCCCAGCTTTTAATCGAGGAGGAAAGCTTGGAGGAAGGGCAAAAAGCGATCAAGATTTTGGAAAAAGAGCTCTATTTTTCCGGAAAATATGATTCTGGCCCGGCGATTGTGACTATCCAAGCCGGTCAGGGTGGTACTGAAGCGATGGATTGGGCCGCAATGTTGGAAAGAATGTATCAACGGTTTTTTGAAAGGAATGGTTTTCGGTATCAGGTTTTGGATCGTTCTGCCGGAGACGAAGCCGGCATTAAAAGCGCTACGATGAGGGTCGAGGGGACTAACGCCTATGGCCTGTTAAAGCGTGAACAGGGAACCCATCGCCTGGTCCGCCAATCGCCTTTTAATGCTGATAACTTGCGCCAAACTTCTTTTGCTCGAGTTGAAGTTTTGCCGGTTTTGCCGGAGACAGATTTTGAACTAAACGAAGATGAAATTGAATTTGAGGCTTTTCGGGCTGGTGGTCATGGTGGTCAAAATGTCAATAAAGTGGCCACAGCGGTTCGCCTGCGTCACAAACCAACCGGGATTGTGGTTACCTCTCAGAAAGAGAGGCGTCAGTTGCAGAATCGTAAAATCGCTCAGAATTTATTGAGGAATAAGCTTTGGGCCTTAGCCGAAGAAGAAAGGGAGAAAAAAGAGGCCGAAGCCAGGGGGGAATATCGAACTGCCTCTTGGGGAAACCAAATCCGTTCTTATGTTTTACATCCTTATAAAATGGTCAAGGACTTGCGAACCGATTATAAAACCTCTGACGTCGAGGGAGTTTTGGATGGAAATTTAGAGCCTTTTCTTGAGGCCAATCTTAGGCTCTTGGCAACATCTTAGGGTTTATGATATAGTGGTTTTAGCCTGTTAACTAGAAAAAGAAATGATTGAAGAAATTAACCTAGACAATCAAACCCCTCAAGAACCGGATCAAGCGGAGGGAAAACCTCGCCGGAGCCGTGATTGGTTGGCCCTGATTAAAGGCAAGAACCTGGCCCTTGTGTTGGGTGTTGTGGCCATTGTTTCTTTGGGGGTTTTCTCCGGTTGGTTGCTATCAAATACTGGTTCTTCAACAGGAGAAGACCTTCAGAGCCAAGTTGGTGAGGGACAAAAACCTCAAAAGGGGGAAGAGTTTGGGATTCAAGACAAAGCTACTTTTTCCGATCATGCTATTGGCGAAGTCGCCGAAGGCGGCGTTAATGGCGAGGGCACTCATCATTTGTTGCGAGAAGGGGGCCCATCGCAAACCGTATTTTTATTTTCCTCTGTTTTAGACCTTAATGATTTTATTGGCCGAAAAGTTGAGGTTTGGGGGGAAACCTTTAGCGCCGAAAAAGCCGGTTGGTTAATGGATGTTGGTAAACTGAAAGTGTTAGATTAAAAAATGACCAATAGTTTATGGCAAAAACGGTACCTATTCTGTCCTTAAAAGAAGTTACTAAAAAGTTTGGCCAAGAAACGATTTTAGATAAGGTTAGTTTAGATTTGGCTTCCGGTGAGTTTGTTTTTTTGGTTGGACCCTCTGGTTCAGGTAAAACCACCCTGTTTCGCCTATTATCTTGTGAGATTTTGCCTACTTCGGGAGAAATTCAGTTTTTAGATCAGGTAATTTCGGCTCGTCTTCCGGGGCAGCGGGTGGTTTGGTTGCGGCGTCAAATTGGCCGAGTGTTTCAAGATTTAAAGTTAATTGCCGATCGGACAATAAAAGAAAACATTGAAATCGCCCTGGATATTTTTGATACTCCCCACCAAACCCTGGAGGAGGTTTTAGAATTGGTTGGCCTAGTCAATAAAGCCAATCTTTTCCCCGCTCAATTATCAGAAGGGGAGAAACAGCGGGCCGGTATTGCCCGAGCCTTAATTTATCGACCTAAGGTTTTATTGGTTGATGAGCCGACCAGCAATTTGGATCCGGCTAATTCTTGGCAAATAATTAAACTGTTGAAGAAAGTTAACAAAGAAGGCACCGCCCTAATAGTGGCCACCCATGACGAAGACATTGTTAATTCGCTAAAAACTCGAGTGGTGGAAATTGATCAGGGTAAAATTATTCGAGACGAAAACCAATCTAGCTATCAAAAAAAAGCCCAAAAAGAATTATGAAAACCTTAACCGTTGCTCTAAGCCATATTAGAAGATCACCCTACCAGTCACTTTTGGTCATAATGATGTTATCTTTTGCTTTTTTCTTGATTTCCTCCTTTGCCACTCTTTCTTTTGTATCTGAGCGGGTATTAAATTTTTTCGAAAGCCAGCCTCAGGTAATTGCCTATTTAAAAGACTCGGCCACTCAAGAAGAGATTAATGGTTTGGTTTCTCGTCTGGAAGCGACCGGTAAAATCGAAGAAGTTACCTATATTTCTAAAGATGAGGCTCTAGAAATTTATCGGGCCGCTAATAAAGATAACCCCCTACTTTTAGAGATGGTGACGGCCGAAATTTTACCGGCTAGCATTGAAGTGTCGGCTGTTAAGATCGACCATTTAAAAGAAATTGCCGACATTCTAGAACAAGAGCCGATTATTTCTGTTTCCGAAGGAGGGAGAAAAGAAATTGATTTTGCTGAAAATATCGCCGATTCCCTGAAGGATTGGACTCGAGCGATTAGAAAAGTTGGCTTGGGAGGAGGAGTGTTGTTGGTGATTCAAAGCTTCTTGCTAATGATCGTTGTTACCTCAATGAAAATTGCCTTAAGAAAAGATGAGGTGGAAATTTTAAAGCTTTTAGGGGCTTCGTCTTGGCAAGCCCGATCGCCCTTTTTGATTGGGGGGGTAATTTATGGGATTTGGGGGGCGATTTTGGGCTTTGGCGGCATGTATCTGGCTCTGACTCAATTAGGCCAGGCCCTGATTGGCTTTTCTTTTTTTGCTGATATTGGTGTTTTCCCAGTATCTCAAAACTTTTTGCTGGCTCTGTTGGGGGCGACCACCCTTTTTTCTTCTTTTATCTGTGGCCTAGGCAGTTACATTGCCACCCGCCGTTATTTACGATAAGCTTTTAGTAACTTATGAGTAAAAAAATTGTCTTGGGATTAGCTCTTTTATTGGTGTTTTTAGGCGGTCTATTGTGGCGCCCCTTAATCTGGGCGGTTTCGGCTGATGATTTAGGAAAAATTCAACAAGAAATTAAGGAGCTAGAAGATAAGGTGGCCCAAACCCGGGAACAAAAGCAAACTCTTTCTTCCCAAATTGCTCAGATGAACCAGCAAATTCAACTGGCCACCTTGCGAATTGCTCAAACCGAGGCCAGCATTGTGGTTTTGGAAGAAGAAATTGCTTCATTATCAGACAAAATCGGCAAACTTAACCTATCTTTGGATAAAATTTCTCAAATTTTGTTACGCCGAATTGTCGCCACTTACAAGGGGGGGCAGATTGATCCGGCTTTTTATTGGCTAACTAGCGATAGCGCCGAAGATTTTATTAAGAATCAGCAGTATCTTAAAGTAGCCCAAAAGCACGATAAGATGTTAATGGTCGCCATTGAAGAAGCCAGGCAAGACTTTGATCAGCAAAAAAGCCTAAAGGAAGAAAAACAAGCCGCG
>CAZUWK010000046.1:0-4203 GCA_964624185.1 uncultured Gammaproteobacteria bacterium
CCGGTGGTGTAGAGAGAGTAATCAGGATGAGTATCCCCGATCCCTAATCTAGTTCCTACTAATCCCACTCCATCAATCCAGAAATCAGCACTTTGAGCTGAAGAGAACTGATCTTGAATATAGCGACCATCTCCCCAGGTAGTATCAAAGTCAATGGTTAACTGTCTAGTCGCTCCTACACTGGTACTAATCCCGGTTCCGCCAAGAAAAGAAGCGGTTTGGCCGGCCCCGACAATCTGGGGAGTACCAGTATTACCCGTCATCACCCACCTGATATCACCGGAAACACTACTAATGGCCCCATCCAAATCAGCAATTCCTCCTTGAACGCTACTAGAGGAAACATAAGTTAAACCAGCATTGTCCATCCCCACCAACCCGGCTCCTGCCGTACTCCCCAATCCCACCCCGCCAAGGTAAAGATCAGACCCGGAAGCCAGACCAATATCGCCATTAACATCTAAGGTGTAGGAAGGATCGGTGGTGCCTATCCCCACATTGGTCCCATCGGCCCAGAGGTTAGCGGAATCAAGAATGAGTTTCCCGGCGTTGTAGGTTTTTAGAGTTAGGTTATTTGACTCATGAGATTCTCCGGCCACGATAGACAATGGTCCATATGATTCAATCTTAGAAGAGGCCTGGTTAGTAAAGATTAGGTTGTAAGCCATACTAACATCCCCACTGGAAGTAAAGGTATGGGGTAGGTTTGAGGTAATTAGGGAATCAGTGACCGAGAAAAAAGTATTGCCGGCGGTATCGCCGATGGAGAGAAGGTTACCAGAGCCAGCCAACTGAAGCTTAAAGGAAGGACTGGTAGTGCCTATCCCCACATTACCGGCAAAGTAGTTACTGCCGGTTCCTCCCATAGAAAGAACCCCGCCGGAGGAGGTGATGTTACCGGAGGAGGAGATAGTAGTGATGTTTTGCAGGGCCCGGGAGGGAGTTAAAACTGAAGTGCCGCCAACTCGCAGTTCGGCCGAGGAAACAAGATCAACGTAAGAGGCGCCGGTATTAAGATAGGCAGAGGAAATAGTGCCAATATTGGACAGATTTCCGGAGGCATCTATTCTCAAGGTTCCAGCCCCAGCTCCAGTATAAAGGCCGGTAGTAGCGGTAACGGTTCCCGGCGCGCGAAAGTCAGAAGGAGTTGTTAGAGTTACTGGTCCAGTTTGGCCAACACCATAGGTATCGTTGGCCAACACTTCGTATTGGGTTCCGGTAACCGAGGTAACGCCAACACTACCAAGCTGGCCTTTGGTAATAAACTCGTTATTATTAACCGCATCGCCGCCAATGACCCGGCCGGAGAATTGGGCCACCACCCCGGTTCCGCCCAAAATATCAAGTCGATAATCAGGGCTGGTGGTGCCAATGCCGACGTTACCGCCAAAAAAACCGGAGGAGGAAACAGTTAGATTACCGGCGATATCGGTATTACCGGCATAATCAACGGCAAATTTGGTGGTTAAGGGCGATCCGGAGGCAAGTTTTAGCAAGTCGTAGCCAGTGCCGGTGGTACCGGCCTCGGCATAAATTAAGGTTCCGGTGGTAATGCTTGCATTTTGGACAGTGAAGGAATTATCGGAAGTAGTGCCGGAATAGACAATTACTCGACCTTCGGTATCGGCATTGGGCTGGATTAGAATATCGCCGCCGCCAACCCCACCGGTGGATTGGATGGTAATGGCTTCGCCTTTTAGGCCAAAAGTACCGGAGGTGGATTCAATTGAGGGGGAAGAAGAAGCCAGAATTAAGTTGCCGGCGGCATTGATAACGGGGATGGTTTCGGCGGTAGCTGAAGTGGTGGCCGAATAGCCTTGTAAGTAGCGAGAATTGTAAGCATAGCCGACAGTAGCAATTTGTTGGCGAGGCTCCATTTCATCATCGCCGGAAATAGTGATGCCAAGCCATAAATTAACATTGTCGGCAAAGATGGCAGGATCAATTGGATTAGAACTGCCGAGCATGGTGTTAAAAATGCCATCAGCGTTAGTGGTAATATCTTTAGTTTCTGACCACAGGGCCGATCCGCCTTCGTCAACATCATAAATTTTAAAAGAAGCCGAAACAGTAGCATGGATTGGGGTGCCGACAGAGTTAGTTAGTCGGCCCTGGAAGGAAATTAAATTGGGCGGCAGGGTTGGCAGGGCGGCCAAAGATGGCTCTTCAGGGGGGCGGGCGATAAATTGGGTATAAATGCCCCAACCCAAAGAACCGACCAAAAGGGCAATGATAAAAAAGCTAAAATACTTAAAAAGAGGAGAGGCTTTTTTATCAGCCTTATAGGCTTCGGGCAGGGAAGAGTTTTCGGAGATTTTTTTAGGTTTTGGGGAAGCAATTTTTAAGGCCTCTTCTTCTTGGCCATATTCTCTTTTGACCCACTTGGCAAACTTGTTTAGTGAAGCCTCTTTTCTTTTTATTGTCGATTCTGAGGCGCCTTGCTTTTTAAGCTGGTCAAGGTATTGGGCAATTTTTTGGCTGGTAATCAGTAATTGACCTTTCTTTTGGGCAGGTTGGTGATCGATCATTTTGATTACTTCAAAAATTATTTGATTGTTTTGGGCTTTTTGCTAAAATTAAAATAGGGTCGGGGCGAATTAATACAGGCGTATACTAAATTCTGTTTCCCTCAGTTTTGGTTTAAGACCTTAAAAGTTCAAACCGGCCCTACTTTTTAGTTATTTTGTTTTTTCTTTTATTTTTTTTTGTTATCCTGAGCCATTTCCTCCCCCGTCATCCTGAGCCATTAGGCGAAGGATCTTATTCTCGAAACGGGATTCTTCGCTCCGCTCAGAATGACGGAGGGGAGAAGAACCCTCTTTAGAATGACAGAAACCTAAAAACCCTCGGATGTCTGACAGATAGTTCCTGATAGTGGAGTCACTTTTACCCTCAATCTTTAGTGTTTTGGCAAAACGATCTAGAACTTGCCAGTAGAAATCGGCCTCTTTTTTGCTGGTAATATTGGTGATTTTTTTACCAGGGTTATTTTGTCGCCAACCCTGACTGACAAAAAAACTCGATAATTTCCTCAAAGTTGATAATCGGCGATTGATGGTTGAAGAGGGAACACCATTACTTCTTAAGAACTTTTTATAATTTTTAAAAACATCAGTTGATATATTTTGAGCGATTATGTTTGGTTCGTTTAAGGCTAAATCGGAATAATCTTTACTTAACCAGGAAAAAAAATGGCGAGTATCAGCAAGGTAGTTTCTTAAAGTGTTTTCAGAAACTTTTTGAGATTTCAGATATAGAGAAAAGGGTCGGATAATATTTTGGAAGTTCATAGAAATAACCACAAGAAGGAAACAGTAAAAATTAACAAAGCGGCAAGGACATCAATAAATTTGGCTAAATTTTCTTTTTTCATTGCGGTAATCAATTTTTAGCTTTAAATTATCAGGATTATCAAGAATTATATTCAGACTACACTATTATAAAAAGCTTGTCAAGAAGGTTAATAAAGCTATCTTAGTGGGGTTTGATACATTCTGACTGGTCTCAACAAGAGATAAAAACGATATTTTTTGATTTTTTTATCATGAATGATTAACCGCAATAATGAAAAAATATTTTTCACGTGGATTTCATCAAGAAAATGACACCCCATTAAAAGGTAAATAAGTATATCGAAAAGATATAAAAAATAATAATTGTTCCGCTTTTATTTTGCGGTAATTGTTTTATTAAAATTTTTTAATCAAGAGGAGTTTTTTTTAAAAAAGAAAAAGCCCTTAATAGTTTTTCGATCTTTTTAGCCTCAAAAAAAGGATAAGGGAACTATCCTAAGGTCTTTTTATTAACAAAGGTTTTTTGTAAAAACCACATTTAACATTTTACCGCGAAAAATAATTAAAAATATCGCTCAAGTTATAAGACGCGTTTATTATTATTTTTATTTTCTCTTTTTCACGAAACAGGGGGGAGAATTTAAAAAAAGAAGGGAAAAGGAAACGTTTTTAGCAATCGATGTTTTTAATTGATAAAAAATATTAATGTTAACATTTTTTCCAATTATTGGCATTAAAATTAATTGGTTGTTGTTTTTGATTGGCAAAAAGGTTGTAGATAGTGTTTTTGGCAGACTACTGGGGTTAAAAAGAGGTGTTCCTCTATTAGGACGTGAAAAGAGTTATAATTAATAATTAAAAGTTAGAAATAGGCGCGGGCTAAAGCCCGCTACTTTGCTCTCTCGTCATC
>CAZUWK010000047.1:0-4064 GCA_964624185.1 uncultured Gammaproteobacteria bacterium
TTGGCTTGGCTCCCTACTCCAAAAATCATGACTGGACTTATTATGCCGATCCGGTCAAAATAAAAGAGTATTTAGCCTGCTTAGTGCCGCCAATTACCACCGATACTACCGAAATTAGCCAAATAATAAAAAAGAACAACTTGGGTTTTGTTTATCAAAAAAGCCTCAAAAAAGTATTTCAAAAAATTGCTTCACTCGAAAATAGACAATATCAAAAAATTGTTGAAAGCATTGAAAAACACCAAAAAGACTTTGATTATCAAAAAATATATTTGTCAATAGTTTTTGTTATAAATAGAAGGAACAATGAATAAAAAAGTTTTGGTTACCGGAGGAGCCGGCTTTATTGGTTCGCATGTGGCTGAGGAATTGGTTAGTTTGGACAAAAAAGTAATTATTTTAGATGACTTAAGCGGTGGTTCAATTAAAAATATTCCTCGAGGGGCAAAGTTTATTAACGGATCAATTTTAGACACCGATCTTCTAGATAAAATTTTTTTTAAAAATAAAATTTCTTGCATTTACCATTTGGCCGCCTATGCAGCCGAGGGCTTAAGTCATTTTATTAAAAAATTTAATTATGAAAATAATTTAATTGGCAGTATTAATCTGATTAATCGAGCAGTTAATTTTAAGGTTTCTTCATTTGTTTTTACCTCTTCAATTGCCGTTTATGGCAACCAAAAACCACCCTTTAAAGAAACCATGGCCCCAAACCCGGCCGATTCTTATGGAATTGCCAAGCTTGCCGTCGAAAAAGAATTGGAGATATCAAAGAAAATGTTCGGCTTGGATTATGTTATTTTTAGACCCCACAACGTTTATGGTGAAAGACAAAACATTGGTGACAAGTATCGCAACGTTATCGGTATTTTTATGAATCAGGCCCTGAAAGGACAGCCCCTAACAATTTTTGGTGATGGCCAACAAACCAGAGCCTTCACTTATATAAAAGATATTTCTTTGGCTATAGCCAAGGCCGGCTTAACCAGGCCTTGTTTTAATCAAATTTTCAATATTGGCTCGGATAATGTTTATTCTATTAATCAAGTTGCCTCTTTGGTTTCTGCTAATTGGGGTCAAATCAAGCCAGTTATTAAATACTTACCGGCTAGAAAAGAAAGTAAAAACGCTTTTTCTAAGCATGAAAAAATAAAAAAATATTTAGGAGCCTACCTTAAAGAAACAAGCCTTAGGGAGGGAATAAAAAAAATGTCCACTTGGGCTAAAAATATTGGACCCCAAAAAACTCAAAAATTTACCCAAATTGAAATAAAAAAAAACTTGCCTTCTTCTTGGAGGGAAAATTTTAAAGAAAAAAACAAATAATGAAACCTAAAATTTCGTTAATTGTTCTTAATTGGAATGGTAGGTCTTGGTTAAAAAATTGTTTTACCTCGATTTACCAACAAGATTTTAAAAATTTTGAGGTCATTTTGGTTGATAATAACTCAACTGACGGTTCCGCTAATTATACTAGGAAATTCTGGCCAAAGGTAAAAATTTTAGCCTTAGAAAAAAATCTTGGCTATGTTGGGGCAAACAATTTGGCCGCCCAAAGGGCCCAAGGAGAATATCTTCTTTTTCTTAATAACGATACCAAAATTCAATCGGGGTTTTTAAAATCCTTATCAAAAAATTCCCAAACTGAAAAAATCTTAGCTCCTATGGCCTTTGGCTACCAAGGAGAAAAAATTTTTCCTGAAAATAAGCCATATTTGGGTTTAGACCATTTTGGTTATCCCATTTTTTCTCCTTCTCCCTTTTACGCTGATGGATCAGCTCTTTTTATTGCCAAAAAAGTTTTTAATAAGCTCGGCGGTTTTGATGAAGATTATTTTATTTTTCAAGAGGATGTTGACCTTTGCTGGCGGGCTTGGCTATTTGGCTTTAGAATCTTTCCCGTTCCCAAGGCTAAAATATACCACGCCGCCGGAGGAACACTAGAGGGGTCAAAAATAAAGCCCGATCAACGTCACCAAACATCTACTTTTAGGCGCTTCCTAACAGAGAAAAACGCCTTATCTAATTTATTAAAAAATTATGGTTTTTTTAGTTTAATTCGTTTCTTGCCGATATTTTTAATGATTGGCTGGGGAGAAGCTCTTTTGTATTGTTTAACTGGCCAATTCCGGGCCGCTGAGGCAATTATTAAAGCCCATTGGTGGAACTTAGCTAATTTTAAAAAAACTCTTAAAAAAAGGGCTAATATTCAAAAAAACAGAACAATAAGCGAAAAAGAAATGTTAAAATTTTTCTCAAGAGGTAGTGGCAAATGGTCAACCTTTAAAAAAATTGGTATTCCCAATGTCAAATAAATATACGTTCAACCCTTCTCTTTGGGGAACCCATCAAGTTATTCTTTCTTTGCTGGGCAAAGGCGATCAGATTTTAGATGTTGGTTGTGCTTCCGGCTATTTGGCTAGTCAGGATAAACAAAAAAATCTCTTTTGGGGAATAGAAATAGACTCTGATCAAGCCAAACAGGCTCGGCAAAGCGGGCATTATCAAAAAGTGGTTAATAAAGACTTGACCGCGATTAATAAAAAAGATTTTTCGAGTAAAAAGTTTGACATTATTATCGCCGCTGATATTTTAGAACACTTAATTAATCCCCAAGAGGCCCTAACTTTTTTAAATAAAAAATTTTTAAAAAAAGAGGGGAAAATTATTATTTCCCTTCCTAATGTTGCCCACTTAACCATTAGAATAGGCTTGTTGGTGGGTAGATTTTCTCCTCAAGAAACGGGCATTTTAGATAAAACCCATCTTCATTTTTATACTCTAAAAACGGCTCAAAAACTAATCAAAGACAGCGGTCTAAAGATAGAAAAAACCCGTTTTTCTTCTAATCGGTTAGGCTGGTTAATTAACAAATTGCCATTTTTGGGCCCCCTGCTTGGTTTTAATTTAATTTTTCTATGCACCAAGAAATAAAAATTTTAGTCAATGGTGTTAGTTTGGAAAATGCTAATCTGGTTCCTCTTTTGACCAAGATTGCCCATTGGCAAAAAACTAACCCCCAAACAAAAATTACCATCTTGGGAACCGATCAGTTAAAAACCCAAATTGACAATTTAAAAATTATTAAAAAACCTTATCGATTTATTAAAATAAAGAAAGCGGGGGTAATTGACAGTAGGATTGGCCTCATCTTTACCGGTTTAAAAAGAAATTTTTGGTTAATAAAAAATTACCAAAAGTTTGCCGATTTTGATGTTGTCTATTCTATTTCTTCGGTTTTAGACTTGGTTATTTTTCCTTATTTTTTAAAAAAGAAAAATCCTAAAATTATTTGGGCAACCAATTTTGATAATTTGGTACCCATATCTGATCCGGGCAATAAACTGGTTCGTTTCTTGGCTTGGGTTTTTTTCCAAATTAGCCTAAAACTAATAAAAAAAGCCGATATTATTTTTACCATTTCTCCCGAACTAGTTTCCTTTTTAACTAAAAAGGGGCTTAATAAAGAAAAGATTATTCTAAGCTCCTACGGGGTGGAGGCCGATTTAATTAAAAAAACCAAAAGAGGAGGGAACTATCTTTTTGATGCCTTATTTGTTGGTCGAATTAACGAAACCAAAGGAATCTATGACATGCTTGAGGTTTTGTCTTTGGTCAAAAAGATTTATCCCAACTTTAAGCTAGCTATTATGGGTCGGGGAATAGGCAAAACAGAAAAAAAATATCGACAAACCATTAAAGAAAAAGGTTTGGCCAAAAATATTGTTTTTTTAGGTTTTCAAACTGGAGCCCAAAAATTTGCTACTTTTCAAAAAAGCCGCTGTTTTTGGTTTTTAAGTAAAAGCGAAAGTGAAAGCTTTGGTATTGCCCTAATGGAGGCAGTAGCTTGCGGTTTGCCGGCCTTTACTTATGATTTGCCAATTTATGACCGCCTTTATTTCAAGATAGGTGAAAACCACGGCTTACAGCCGTGGATGAAACCGACACTAATAGCTCACCCGCCTGTGGCGGGTGAACAGAGCGAAACGCGAGGACCACGGGCAAAGCCTGTGGGAATCTATAAAAACGGGGAAATTATTTCTTCACCCAAGGGCGATTAT
>CAZUWK010000048.1:0-4025 GCA_964624185.1 uncultured Gammaproteobacteria bacterium
CGTATTGGCCTAAAATCCAACCCTCTGTTTTTTCTTCTTCAAGCTCACTTTCCAAAGCGATTTTTAGCCAGTCGCCGTCTTTTTCTAAAAGAGAGTATTCTTCGCCTGGGTTAACTCTGGCAACTTCGGCAAAGCCGGTTCCCGGGCCGCCCCTAACTCTAAGCCAGCCGGTCGGGGTGGAAAGAATAGTGACTGTTTCTTGAGTTAAATTTTGTTTTTCTGAGACAACTTCTTGGTTTTTCTCGTCATCAATCTTGGCCAGTTTTATTTCCGCGTTTAACTGGAAGCCGGCAGCAACATTAAGGCCGATGATGGTATTTTGATAGCCATCAAGGTTTATTTCCAAGCTGTGATGGCCAGGGGAAATCTCTTCCAATAATAAAGGGGTATAACCCTTGGTTTCTCCGTCTAGGTTAATTATGGCCTGATCCGGTAGAGAAGAAATTAATAGAGCGCCATTCTTTTTGTCGGGAATTTTGGTCAAGGTTAAAAGTTCGCTATAGGCTTGCTGGTCATTTTGGTTAAACTGGTATTTAATTAGGGTGATTGCCGATGAGGTAATCGGCACCCTTGCCTGCCACAAGACCTTTTCCGGGTCGTTTTTCTCTGCCAATTTAACTTCTAATTTTTGAGGCTTGAATTCCTTTTTAAAAGGAGTGGCGCCCAGGTTTTGGCCGTTAATAAACACGGTAACTTCTGGCGCGGTGTTTATTTCTAAAACTCCGGCGCTAGAGAAAAGGGGTTGACGGAAAAAATAGCCGATTAAGAAAACGGTCAGGAGGGCTAATAATGGCAGGATAAGCTTTTTCATAATTTTCTTGGCTCAAAAAAAATTTGAGGCCTGGGTGGGAATTGCACCCACGAATGAGGGTTTTGCAGACCCTTGCCTTACTACTTGGCGACCAGGCCGGAATGGGTAAATTAGGCTAAGCGGTTCTTGGACAAGATTTATTGTAGCACAAACAAGTAGCTAAGAAGGAGGTTTGGCTTATAGTTTTTTGTTTAGAAGGTTGGGTTTTTTGATTATTTTTTTGGCCAGATTAGCAAATTGAGCAAATTCGTTAATTTTCAGAGCCCAGGAACAAGCCAAATACATTAATCCTCCCACTAGGCCGGAAAATGCGGTTAGAAAAATCAGGGGAATAACCCTAGTAGTGTCAAAAACGAAGCGGTCTAAAATACGCATTGCTTGCCAAGTTGTCAGAGCTCCAGCTAGGGCCGACAAGGTCATCTTTAACCAAGAAATAAGAGCGTTTTTGTTGATGAGATTAATTTTCTTTTCCAGTTTTATTGTGAATAAGACTAATCGAATTAGGTTGGAGAGGGAAATACCGGCCGCCAGCCCCAAAATTCCCCAGCCGAAATTAACGGCAACGACAATGAAGACCAGATTAAAAATTGTGGCTAGGCCGTCAACGATCAGAACGGTTTTGGTATCGGCAAAGGCGTAAAAAGCCCGGCGGGTGATCTCACAAAGGGTTTGGGTAAAAATCGCTACCGAAAGAATGGCTAATATTTTTCCGGTTAAAACAGTCGCTTCCCAGGGGAATTCTTGGGCGCCAAAAGCCAAACGAACCAGGGGAATTCTTAGGGCCAAGAAAAGGGCGGTGACCGGTAAGGCTAGGTAGGCGGTTTGGGAAAAGGTTTGGCGCAAAAGCTGACCAAAAGAATCCAAGCCGTTTTTGATTTTTTGGTGAGACAAGGCCGGCAAAGTGGCCTGGCCAATGGTAGCGCCAATTAATCGAACCGGCAATTGAGATAAATGCTGGGCCAGATAAAATAAAGACAACATACCCTCGCCGATAGAGGTGGCCCAATAGATAATAACGGCCGCCTCTACCTGGGAGATAATTAAACTAATATTTCTTGGTGCCATTAGCTTAATAATTTTCTTGATGACGGGGTCGGAGAAATCGAAAAGAAATGGTTTGAAAGAAAAGCCTAAAGACAGGGCCAGGGGTATCTGAATCAATAAGTGAAAAAAGGCCCCAATAACCACCCCAATGGTTGGTCCTAAAATCCCAACTTGATCGGAAAGAAAAACAATACCGGCGATAATACCCAGGTTGTAAACGATGGGCGATAGGGCCGGTAAGATAAAGCGCTGATGAGAGTGAATGATGCTGGTTAAGAAGTTAGAGGCCAGAAGAAAGAGCTGGGCCAATATTAAAATCCGGGTTAGCAGGGTCATTAGATCGAGTTGTTCGGTCGAAAAGCCGAAGGTAATCAGATTAGATAGTGGTCGGGCAAAAATAAAGATTAAGACTCCCAGGCCCATGAAAGCCAAAAGCAGCCAATTGAGCATAATGGAAGCAATGCGATTAGCGGTTTTTTTATCTTTGTTGATCCATTCGGAAAAAATGGGAATGAAGGCCGCCGATAGCGCTCCGGTAATTAGAACTTGAAAAAGAATGTCGGGGATTTTAAAAGCGGCATTATAAACATCCAGCTGGCCCGGGTTGGTGGCAAAAAAGCGAGCGTAAAGAAGCCGGTCGCGCAAAATTCCTAAAATGGCTGAGCCCAACATGGCCAGGCCAATAGTAAAAGCGGCCGAAAAAATACTGGTTTGTTGTTGGGAGAAAAACTTCTTGCCGTTTTTGAAAGCCGTATTAATCATTCTGGTTTTTAGTATAACAGAGTGGATTGTTTTAGGAAGAGGAAAAAGATTTTAAGATTTTTTAAAACTTTTAAAATACTTTAACGTATTTAGCTGATTAAAAAAAGCCTTTCTATTGACTTATAGTTATTGATATAGTAAGATTTGGTCAAGTTTGATCAAGGCCAATCTTGATCGCCTAGGAATTTTTATGATCGAGGTTGAAAAACGACTATTTTCTCGGCGAAACTTCTTGAAGGCTTCTGGAGCAGTAGCGGCTGGTTTATTGGTGGATAAAATTTTTCCTGGTCGGGCCTTGGCCCAGACAAGTTCGGAGCCAATTAGCCAGGAGGAGGAAGTGCCAGTTCAGGTTCGTGAACCGATTTTTTGGGGTAATCGGAATCGGCCGGAAATTGCTCTGACCTTTGATGATGGCTATTCTCAAGCGGCTATTGAGTCTAGCTTGGCCATTTTAAGAAAAATGGAGGCTAGAACAACTTTTTTTGTTATTGGTCAGCAACTAAGGGCTTATCCTGACCTTTGGCAACAAGCTTTGCTTGATGGCCATGAGATTTGCAACCATACTTATACTCATTCTTATTTAACGAGTCTGTCTTCGGAGCAAATTAAAAACGAACTTTCCCTTTGGGAAGAATCAGCCCAGGAAGTGTTAGGAGAAGAATATTTGGCCAAAATGAAACAAGACTTTCCTTATATTCGTTTTCCTGGTGGGGCTGGTCACAAAGATGAGAGAGTTTTGCGAGTCGTTTCTCAAAATGGCTACCAGCCGATTGCCTGGTCGGCGGATACTTATTATGCGGTTTTGAAAAATCATGATTATAGAAATGAACCGGTTGATCCCATCGCCCAAGAGGTGGCCGATCATATTATTAACACTTCTCAAAACGGCTCGATTCCTCTTCTTCATTTTAATGTTTGGGATATAACCAGGCTAGAGGGGATGATTGCGGGGGTTGAAAATAAAGACTTGAAGATAACCACGGTTTCTGAGGTGTTGCGAAAAGAGTCCAAACCCGAAGAGAAGCCAAAAACAGAAGGGAATCTTGGCCAGCAAACAACAAGAGGAGGCTTGGGGGCATCTGGTCTGGAGGGCCGGGAAACCCTTTTGTTATAGGGTTTTTGTGGCCGTTAATGCTAATCCCGACCAACAAGTCTTTGTCTATCAAGACGACCCCAGCAACAATGATGGAACCTTGTCCATTACCTCCCCTTGGGACTTTACCGCCCCCAAAGTCTTCTGTTACAGCCCCCAATTTTGGCAGGAACTGGCTCCGTAAAAATAGTATCTAGTATTTAGTATTTAGTCTGTTTGTCCGGCCTTTCCGAGAAGGAGATCCTTCGGACTTCGTCCTTAGGATGACGAGGAGAGAGGAGGCCAGGATGATGGGAAGAGAGAGGGCCAGGATGA
>CAZUWK010000049.1:0-3769 GCA_964624185.1 uncultured Gammaproteobacteria bacterium
AAGTCCTCCCCGCGCTGGAAGAGCCGGTGGACATCCTGGTTATGGACCCGCCCCGGTCTGGCCTGACACCTGCCGTGCATGACGCCCTGGGGAAACTCATGCCGAAGCAGATCGCCTATATCTCCTGCGACCCCGCCACCCTGGCGCGGGACGTGAAGAAGATATTGCAGAAGGGTTATTGCTGGGAGTCGGTCACGCCGTTTGATTTGTTCCCCCAGACGGGGCATGTGGAGAGTGTGTCGATTTTAATGAGGGAATAGGGATGGGTTGGGGAACACAGCCTACTACTTCGTAAAATAATCCCCTAATCTGATATAGTAATCGTGTAATATATCATTAGTGAAATTTGATTCTTTAATAGATATTGGGAGACATGAAACCAGAAACTATCTCAGAAAAGTTGATGTACAATACAGTTCGTTTAGAAGCAGAAAACGGCTCATGTGGAACAGGGTCATATTTTAGTTTTAATATTGGTGAAAATAATATTCCAGTTTTGATAACAAACAAACATGTAATTAATAATAATTCCAATGAATTGACGAGGTTCTTCCTACATACTGCGAATGATAATGGTGAACCTGATGGAAACATTGAGATATTATTCAAAACCCATTGGTTTTTTCACACTAATAAGGACATTTGTTTTTGTTATATCAACCCCCTTTTTGAACAAATCCAAAGAGAGTCGGGGAAAAGGGTATATTATATTACCAATCGCGAATCCATTATTCCTAATAAAGATACTCTGCAAGAGTTAAGTGCCCTTGAAGAACTTGTCATGGTTGGTTACCCAATAGGTTTATGGGATTCAAGAAATAATTTACCAATCTTTAGAAAAGGTTATACTGCTTCTCATCCAGCCATTGATTTTAATAAGGATGGAATTGGTTTAATTGACATGGCTTGTTTTCCAGGTTCATCTGGTTCACCAATTTTTATATTAAATGAGGGTGGATACAGAGATAAAAAAGGGACTACAGTTTTTGGCAAGTCAAGAATTCTCCTACTTGGTTTTTTATTCGCTGGTCCTCAATATACAGCAACGGGAGAATTAGTCATCGAAACCATTCCAACTCAAAATAAAGTAACCTCTAATACTCCAATAATGGCAAATCTGGGCTATTATGTAAAATCTTCAGAAATATTAGAGTTCAAGTCTCAAATACAAAAGGATTTACCCAATTAATCGTCGTAGGTTGGCTGGCAAACTACCCTACCAAACTGACGCGGGACACCAGGAAAATCCTCCAGAAAGAGTATGAATAGAAATCGGTCACACCGTTTACCTTCTTCCCACAGACCGAGTATGTGAAAAGTGTTTCGATTTTGATAAGGGAATAGTGATGGGTTGGCAAGACAGCCTACTGTAGTTCTTATAACCATAAAATTTACACCTCAAGGTGGGCAGATTCATCAAATGGATGTTAAAATTGTAGGGATTCAGATTAATTATTACCGCTAGATATATAGCTAGTAATGGCATTAGAAAACAAGTTTATCAAGAAATGGTAAATAGCAATGGAAAGAATTATTAAATGACAATGGATAATCTTATGTATCTGCTTATTGCAAGTATTTGTGTATTATTCATATTCTTTTTTATCGAAAGAAAACGAGTAAAATCACAGTTTGCTGAGTATAACAAACTATTGAACGACAATATTGATGCGCTTTCAAATTTAGCTAATTCATTTGCTAAACAAAATGAAAACTTCTCTAAAGAATTAATACGGGTAAGTACAGATGCAGAAAAAGATTGCGACGAACTTGAGAATTTGATTCGTTCAATACGATCCCAAATAGACGGTGCGCAAAAAGAAATTGAAATTTCTTTGAGAGAGTATACCAAAGATACAGTTAATAAGAGTTCTTCCGATTTGAATGTAAAACTATTATCGTTAGTGAAAATACTCGAACAAATTAATGCTGAGAACAAAGAATTAAGAAAGAAAATTGAATTTTTTGCGGAGATCGAATCTGATTCTAAGCAGCTAAACGAAAAAGAAGACACAGATGCACGCGAAGCATTGATCCAGCAGGCTTTAAGAGAACTGTCAAAGCCAAAGGATAATTCTGAGCGAGAAAAAATCGAAAAAGAAAATTTAGATATTGTAGTTAAGGATGAGGAGAAATCTTTTGGTACAAAACCGATAGGACCTTTCGTGCCGGAAGAAGTGGTAAAGGAGGCCGATAGAGAGCACTCAATTTCAGGACCAGGGATTTTGGATAAAGAGCAAAACAAGGCTTTTTTAATGATGGAATATTCGCAAGAAAATATGTTCATTACAGGAAAGGCTGGAACAGGAAAAAGCTTTTTGCTCGAAATATTCGAACGAGCAACGCAGAAGAAAACTATAAAGTTAGCACCAACTGGAATAGCTGCACTTAATATAGGCGGAGTAACATTGCATTCGACATTTGGGTTTTACAATTTGGAGTCTCTTAATGTCGAAGGTATTTCACAATCTACTCTACGAATAAAAAGCGAAAAGAGAATGATTTTAAAAAATGTTGATGCAATAATTATTGATGAGTTATCAATGGTTAGGGCTGATACATTTGAAAAAATTGACAAGATTTTGAGGATAATAAATGAAAATGAAAAGGCTTTTGGCGGAAAACAAATGCTTATTTTTGGCGATTTGTTTCAACTTCCACCGATTGCCAAAAACCAGGAGATTAAATACTTAACGGATCGATATGGTGGGATTTATTTCTTTCATTCAGATGCATATAAAAAAGGAGGTTTTAATTTTGTTGAATTGTCAATAAATCATAGACAAAAAGATGATTCGTTTTTCTTTGAAGTTTTAAACAGAATACGCGAAGGGAAAACCACGAATAATGATATTACCGAATTAAATAGAAGATTGGTTAAAAATCGTGAAGATCTTCGCCGAGTTCTCACCTTATTCCCGAAAAAAGCAGATGCTGAAATGGTAAATGAGGAAGAGCTTAAGAAAATTGAAGCAAAAGAATACTCATATGATGCACAAATAATATTAAACAAAAAATATCAACAGACACCAATATTGGATAGTAATTTTCCGATTAAGAATGTTCTTAAGCTAAAAAGAGGCGCCTTGATCATGCTTGTAGCTAATGATCTGGATAAAAGATGGGTGAATGGGACTCTTGGTATAGTATCTTCTCTTAGTGAGGATGAAATTAAAGTTTCAATTGATGGTCGTATATATGATGTAACACCGGTTACATTTACCGAAAAAGAAGCTATTTATAAGAACGGAAAAATTGAATACGAAGATGTGTTATCAGTAATGCAATACCCAGTGGTTCTGGCATATGCAATTACCATCCATAAGTCACAAGGTATGACGTATAAAAGGGTTGCGTGTGACATTTCAGCCTGTTTTGCATCAGGACAAGCATACGTAGCATTGTCAAGATGTAGCAGTTTGGAAGGCCTATATTTACTAGATGAGGTAACAAAGGATATAACAAAGGTTGACAATGTCGTAAAAGAATTTTATCTAAGCCAAGTAAATTTTAACAACACGATGGTAAACAACCAGGTCTTCCAAAAGAGCGAATAAAGTGATTTAACTTTAATGTAGTCATAAGGTAGGTTGGCAACCCACCACTTTACCAATCCCATCAATTTAAATCTCTCAGGAAATAGCCTTCCCTTCAAGGTGCGAAGAGACCAAGCCCTGAAGTGAGGTGGGACTTCCGATGGAAGCCCGAAGGGGACGGTAAGCATCCCCTAAAATAGTACAATGCAAAAGTGGAATTTTCTGGCAAAATA
>CAZUWK010000050.1:0-1308 GCA_964624185.1 uncultured Gammaproteobacteria bacterium
CCGGTCCGCCGCTCTGAAACTGGCCAGGGTAGCTCAATGGTAGAGCAATGCTTTCGTAAAGCAGAGGTTGAGGGTTCAATTCCCTCCTCTGGCTCATAAAGGAAAAAAATTAATAGACAATGGCTAAATTTAAAAAACCAAAAAGTTTTCGTTTATCAAGCCCTTCCAAAGAAAAGGCTAGCGCTGGAATTAGGTGGTGGTTTTTATTGTTGTTTTTACTGTTGATTGGTGGTGTTTGGGGGTTTTTTGAATATGGCGTTGAGTATCTCGGTCGTTTTACGGGGATTTTTAATGACTCTAGCGGCGAAGAGATGGTTGGTGTTGCTCGAGACACTCTACCTCCAGCGCCGCCCATTATTGATCCTCTACCCGAAGCAACTAATAGCGCTATTTTAGAAGTGGTTGGTGAAGCGGAGGCACTGTCTGAGCTTAGCTTGTTTTTGAATGGAGAAGTAATTAAAAAGATGGTTGTTGGTGAGAGCGGCACTTTTCGAGTCGGTGATATTAACCTTAGCCAAGGCGATAACAATATTTATGCTCTTGCCGAAGACATGGTGGGTAATAAAAGTCAGGAGTCTGTTCGCCAAACAATAATCCTGGACAAAGAGCCCCCGGAGCTTGAGGTTGCCTTTCCTGAAAATAACCAATCTTTTTCCGGTGATAAAAGAGAAATCATTATTAAAGGAAAGACAGAGGAAAATGCCATTATTACCATTAATGAAAGAAAGGTGGTTGTTGATTTAGATGGCGGCTTTGAAATTTCCTATTCCTTGGCCGATGGGACCAACTCAATTATCATTGTCGCCAAAGACAAAGCCGGCAATCAAAGTAAAGAAGAGTTGGTTGTTAGTTATCGGCCTTAACAATCCTTTTTTGTTGCCTCAACAGCCAAAGCTTGCTGCTTGCCAGAAAAACCTCAAAGGCCTCTAGAACCGCTAAAACGAACCCCGCCGGCCCATCAAAAAAGCCAAGTTTTAAAAAAAAGTTTTTCTTGAAGGTTATCAAGGGTAAAAAAGCCACTCCCAAAACTGAACGCTTTTTTTGATTTTGGTAGGCTTTTTGGGCTTCGTTTGTGGTTTGCTGATTGATATTGGCCAATAATTGAGTCAAGTTTTCATAAGGTTGTTGAATCAGGGGGTTGGCAAGAATGGCCTTTTGGCCAGGAAAGGTCCAAACCAAATAGCCATTTTCTTCTGACCACTCCCCCACTCTTCTTCCCAGGCGGGTCTCTTTTTTGGTAAACCAACTGCCATGACCAAGGGCCTGTTTTAGAAAGACCTTTTTAATTAGTATTTGAGCGCCGGTATA
>CAZUWK010000050.1:1408-3652 GCA_964624185.1 uncultured Gammaproteobacteria bacterium
ACAATAATTATACCCTTTTTCTGATCTTTTCTAAAACACCTCCTAAGGTTCCAGCCATAACAGCCAAATCAGACAGCAACTGTATAAAAGGGGCAAAAACCAGTGTTTGCCAGGATAATCTTTTGCCAAATTTAATTATTGGCCAGAAAACCAGATATGTTAATAGGAGAAACACTGGAATTGGCCACAGGCTTGGTTGTTTTATTACCAGGATCAATGCCAGCAGGCCGATTAAGTAGCGAAAAAATATCAGGCTGATTTTGACAGAATGGCTTTGGTATGGAGAGAAAAAAACTTGGCCATCACCCAGAGCATAATTATAAAATTGCCTAAAAGCCTCTTTTAGATTGTTTCTTTGAGGCCAATAAACGATTGCCCCAGGGGTAAAAAAGAAACAAAACCCAGCCCCTTTAATTTTTTGATCAAACACCAAATCTTCACAGTAGTTAAGTTCTTCAGGGTAGCCGCCCACCCTTTCCCAAACGATTTTCTTTAAGGCTAAGGATCGTGACGAAGGTAAAAATTGGTGTTTGTTTTTTCGATAAATATCGGCGCAGGTGTAAAGCGCTAGACATTTTTGGAAAAGGGTTTTGGCGACTGGCTGGTAATTGCCGGCAACAACGAAAATGTTTCTTTTCTTTAGGGGGTCGGTAATTTCTTTTAGCCAGCCATGGTCAAGGAGGCATCCGGCGTCGGAGATAGCAATTATTTGGTTTTTAGCCTTTTTGATAGCGATATTTCTGCCTTGAGAACGGTTGGTGTTGGGTTTGATAATTAGTTTTATTGGTAGTTTTTTTTGCCAGGTTTTAATTTTTGGGACAGTTTTATCTTGGGAACCGGCATCAACAAGGATGATCTCTTCAGGAGCCACAGTTTGTTTTTCTATTGACCCCAAAAAAGAATCGATACTTTTTTCTTCATTAAGAATGGTGGCAATAAGCGAGATTTTCATTTATTTTTCCATAGGCTTAAATATTCCTTGTAAAGTTTGCTCCATGTCTGTCTAGAGGCCCAGTCATAAGAACCAGCTATCATTTTTTTATATCTGCCTGGGTGTTCAATAAAGCTTTTGATGCTTTCAGCTAGTTGAATATAATTATTTGAGATAGAGATTTTCTTTGCTATTGGCAGGTCTAGAAGATAATCTTTTTTGATATCTGTGTTATAGATAGAGAAGATCATTTTTTTCATTTGTGCGGCTTCTATAATTGAAAGATATTGTGAAGAGAACATCATTTTGCTTCGAGCAATGTAACGATATGGATTGTTGGTCAAACCAACCAATTTTACAGATAACTTGTTTTTCTTAGTATATCTTTTAACTTTTTTTAGGAGATGACCGTTGCCACAAACTACAAGATTTGTTTTAATTTTATATTTTCTTTGTAAGAATTTTATTGCCTTTAGATATTCTTCTATTCCAGTGTCTTTTTCTAATCGTCCAGCAAAGCAGGCGTCGAAGATATGTTTTTGATTTTGGCCTAGAGGGAATTTTGTTAAAGTTGCCGCCCCATAAGAGATTATTGTAGGTTTAATTTTGTACCACCTTTTAAGGTATGAACCAATGGCAATCGATCCGTTGCTCATGGCGCCTATGAGCTTTTTCTTGAATTTGTTTCTTTTATAATAATCTGGCTCGTATCCGTGAAATGTTATATAAAAAGCTTTTTTTGGGAAAAAAAACTTAAGCGGGAAAATCCAAAAGCCAACATCATGAGCATGTATAAAGCTTGCACCTTTAAATATTTCTCTGTTTTTAATTAACCAAAACCAAATTCTGAATTTTTTAATTTTTTTTTCTTGTTTTTTGATTGGGATTCGATAAATTTTAATTTTCTTAAAACACTCAAAATTTTTTAGCTTTTTTAAATGCTTTTCGGTAATTATCGTAACTTCGTGTTTATTTTTAATTGCCCTTTGTGATATTTCCAAGACATGCTTTTGAACACCGCCAATGCTTGGAAAGAAAAGCCTTGTTAGGAAAATTATTTTCATTTAATGTTATTAGTATTGACAAAGATATTAATATTATTTCATACTTTTCGTTAATGAAAAAAAATCTGTTTGTTGTTTTTTCTGTAATTTTTTTATTGATTTCTCCTTCTGCCTTTGCGAGGGGGGACTTTTACGACGATTTTGGCGATTTAGATTTTAACAAGAATTGGGAAATTTTTTATATTTCTCCGGAGGAAGGAGATGCTCTATGGGAAACTTATGGTTGGAGAACGGCTGATGATAGGTTTG
>CAZUWK010000051.1:0-3329 GCA_964624185.1 uncultured Gammaproteobacteria bacterium
TTTTCCACAATAACTAAAAGTTATTAAAAATAGCCAATTTTAAAGCTAAAAGTATTAATAGCTGAAACTATAAGACAGACCCTTTAAAGACTTAAAAATGTTATAGGCTTGACAATAATTTAGCCTTGTGCTAATCTCTTTTTAGAGATGGAAAACAACAGACTTAAAAATAGGAGTGTTTCTGTTAACAAAGAAGATAAGGGGAGTATTTTAAAATTCGTTCGACCGGAGTCTTGGAATAGGCGCCAGCTGATAAAGATGGTAAAATTAGGAGGCGTGTTTGTTTCTCAGGCTAGCGTTTGAAAAGCAGAGGTTTTAAGGAAAAACTTGAGGTCAAAAAATAAGAGCATCGCTGTCGTCGATTCCGGAAGGTGGAAAACCCGATAAGCAATGCTCTTAACGTATACTAGTAATGTTAGCTAATAATTTTTAAAAAGTCAAGAAGTCTTTCTAGGAGCTTCTTCTTCGAGGTGGGAGGTAGTGTGTAGGGCAGGCCACTACCTTCCTCCTGAAAGAAAGTTTTTATTGTTGTCTTGTTTTCCCCCTAATTTCCCGTAACCTCCCGTAACCCTCCCCTAGCCTCTCGTATTCTCCCTTCATCTCCCGTGTCCTCCCGTATTTCCCCTGGACTAGCGGAATTTATTCCGCGCTTTCCCGTAATTTTCCCGTACTTTCCCTTGTCTTCTCGTTATCCTGAGCCGTCTTCTCGTCATCCCAGCCCTCTCTCTCCGTCATTTTTGAGTCCGTCAACCGATGGGCAAAGAACCCCGTCCACCCCCCCCGTCATTCTGAGGGTACTCCCGAAGAATCCCGTCCGGGATGAGATCCTTCGGACTTCGTCCTCAGGATGACAAGAGAAGGAAAGCGGCCTCAGGATGACAGGGGGCGGGAACATCCTCAGAATGACAAGAAGAAGTACCTCTTTTTAATTTGACAACTCATTCTTTATTGTTATAAATTGATAGGGTAATGAAGCATTCCTCTGGTCAAGCTCTTCTAGTGGTTTTGCTGGTGTTATCGGTGGCTCTAACGGCCGGCCTTTCTTTAGTGGCCAGAACTACCACCGATATTGCTATTTCTCAAAAAGAAACCGAGTCTAGTAAGGCTTTTGAAGCGGCCGAAGCGGGAATAGAAGAGGCCTTAAAAAATTTAGAAACCGGTTTAGGTGGTGGTGACTTCTCGATTAGTCTGGAGGATAGTGGAGCTAACGCCAGTGTTCAGTTTGTTGGAACCGATGATGGCCAAGAAGTCATCAGGACCCTTAACCCTGGAGAAACAGCCACTTTTTGGCTTAACTATTTTAGTCTTGATGGTGAAGCCTTTCCCAATGATAGTGTTTCTTGGTCTGGCGATAGGGTAAATATTTGCTGGGATGAAAACGAGGTGACTAAAATTGAGGCGACGGCTTATTATCAAGAGGGGGGGTTTTTTAAAGCAAAGCGCCACTACGGTAAGACCACCGGAGTCAGTTGTGGAGGTGATTTTAGTCAAGGCCTAGAAGTTCTTGTGCCATTGGGAACTACTTTTAACTTTGTTAATGTTCGGTTTTATGAGGACGCTAGTAGAGTAAGGTTCTTGGCCGCCCCTAATTTGCCCGCCCAAGGGACGATTATTGTTTCCCAGGGGCAGGTGGCCGATGTTTCTCGGCGCCTGCAGGTTGTCCGCGGTTGGCCGGAATTGCCCGATTTTTTTGACTTTGTTCTTTTTTCTGGTGGTAACTTAGCTAAGTAGCTTCTTGACAAAAACAATTTTGGGTGGTTTAATACTGGCTAGTTACTTCTTTTTTTGATTTGTTTGTTGTCTTACCCAAAGCGATCGATTTCTTTTGGGCGTGTTTTTAAACATAAATTAGCGAATAATTTTTCTTGTTATTTTGGCCTCTAGCCATTCAGCCATTGGTATTTCTTTAATTTTGCTCCAGTACCACGTGGAGTATGGGGCAACCATGAACCCCATGGGGTTCATGGATCAGACTTTTAATTGTCATTTTTAATTAGCTCTCATGTTAAACGATTCTTCAGAAGATAAGCGTCAAGAGAACCCTGCTGGTTTAGCAGAAATGAGAATTCCTGATGCCGATCTCCCCACCGATTATCGAGAGGGAATTTTAGATGTTCGCGCTGATGACGATCATGGCTTTTTGCGGCCTAATTTTGTTCCCTCAACTTGCGACATTTATATTTCTTCTTCACAGATTTATCGCTTTAAATTGCGCCCTGGAGATATTGTTGGCGGTCAGGTTAGAGAACCTAAAGAAAAAGAGCGTTACTATGGCCTGTTGCGAGTCGAGAAGGTTAACGGTGTTTCAGTTGAGGAGGCCAATCTTGATAATCGGCCCCACTTTGAAGATCTTTTGCCGGTTTTTCCCGACCAGTGGCTCAGAATGGAGACAGGGCCGGAAATTTTATCGACTAGGATTATTGACTTGGTTTCCCCCATTGGTAATGGCCAGCGAGGCCTGATTGTTTCTCCCCCTAAGGCTGGTAAGACTTGGCTTTTAAAGGACATGATGACGGGCCTGGCCACTAATTTTCCTGATTTTCATTTAATGGCGGTGTTAATTGGCGAGCGCCCTGAAGAGGTGACCGATATTCGTCGTCATGTTAAAGAGGTTACTGGCGGTAGGGGAGAGGTAATTGCCTCAAATTTTGATGAGTCGCCGGAAAATCAAACTTTGGCGGCCGAAGTTTCTTTAGAGCGGGCCAAAAGATTAGTAGAAATGGGCAAAGACGTTTTTATTTTAATGGATTCAGTTACCAGATTAGCCAGAGCTTACAATTTATCAATTCCCACTTCAGGAAGAACTTTATCGGGCGGGTTTGACCCGGCCGCGCTTTTTCCGGCCAAACGTTATTTTGGCGCGGCCAGAAATATAGAAGACGGCGGCAGCCTGACGGTAGTGGGTACCTGTTTAGTTGACACCGGCTCCAGAATGGATGATCTTATTTATGAGGAATTTAAGGGGACCGGCAATATGGAGCTTCACTTAGATCGGCGCTTGGCTGATAGAAGAGTTTTTCCGGCCATTGATATTCAGCGATCAGGAACCAGAAAAGAAGAACTTCTTTTTGGAGAAAAAATTTATCCTAAAATTGTTACTATGCGGAAGATGATTGACCTTTTAGGGGATGAAGAGAGGACAGAGGTATTTTTGGAAAAATTGAAAAAGACCAAAAGCAACGAAGACTTTCTGTCGCAATTGGGAAAGTAAAAACTAGTAATTGGCAACTGGTAATCCGTAAACAGTAATTCGTAACCAGGAGATATGTGTAGTGGAATTTTTTTGTTTTGTCATTTTTGAGTCCGTCAACCGACGGAAGAAGAATCCC
>CAZUWK010000052.1:0-3094 GCA_964624185.1 uncultured Gammaproteobacteria bacterium
AAAAAGAAAACCTGATTGTTGCCGTCGGTCGTTTTGAAACCACGATGAATGTTAAGAGGCAAGATGTTTTAATTTCGGTTTTTAAAAAGCTGGTTGATGAAGGTTTAAAAAATTGGCAGTTAATTTTAGTTGGCGGCAGTTTAGCCCCGGAGAACGAAAATACTTTTTTAAAAAATCTCAAATCGTTGGCCCAAGGATATCCCATTGAATTTGTGGTTAACGCCCCCTTTAGCATTCTTAAAAAAACTTATTCTCAAGCCAGAATTTTTTGGCACGCGGCCGGTTTTGGTGTTGATGAGGAGAAAGAGCCGGAACGAGTTGAACATTTTGGTATGACGACTATTGAGGCCATGGCTTCCGGTTGTTGGCCTCTAGTTTACGAGGCTGGCGGTCAAAAGGAAATTTTTAGAAATTTTTCCCAAAAAGATTTTTGTCTTTGGCAAGATAAAGAACAGCTCTTAGAAAAAACCAGAAAAATTATTGTCAAAACCCCAACAATTGATCTCTTAATTAATTTGGCCAACAACTTTTCTGTTACTAATTTTGCCAATAATGTCAAAAAAAATCTTTAAGAAAATTATTTTATCTTTAGCGATTGTTTTTCTTCCTCTGCTTTTTTATTGGCAATTTTTTTTAAAAGGCTTGATTCCGGCTCCGGCCGATATTATTGTTGGGATGTATTATCCCTGGAGGAATTATATTTGGAATAATTTATTTGCCGGAGTGCCTTTTAAAAATGGTTTGATATCTGATGTTGTTGCCCAGCTTTATCCTTGGCGCTTGCTTGCTTCTAGCCAGTGGCGGGCTGGTAATATCCCTCTTTGGAATCCATATATATTAGGCGGTTTACCTCTAGCCGGTAATGTTCAGACGGCGGTCTTTTATCCGGTCAATTTTATTTTTTATTTATTGCCTTCTCCCATTACTTGGGGCTTAACAATCATTTTTCAATCTTTATTAGCTTTTATCTTTGCCTACATTTTTTTAAAAGAGGTGGGGCTTAGTGGGTTAACGGCCCTTTTTGGTTCCTTGGCCTTTGCCTTCAATGGTTTTTTTCTTTTTTGGCTGGAGTGGGGTAATTTAGTGGCCGTTTGCTCCTGGTTGCCCCTTTGTCTTTGGGCAATTACTAAAATTGCTCAAAAAGAGTTTTTTACTAGACAGGTAAAGTTTTGGTTAGTCTTACTTTTTGCCGTGTCAATGGCAATTTTAGCCGGTCATTTTCAGATGGCTTTTTTGGTCGGTCTGGCCTCTTTTATTTATGCCTTAACAACTAAAAAGGCAAAAATTGTTTTAGGGGTAATTGGAGTTGGTTTTTTGGCTCTTGCCCTTACCTCTTTTCAGGTGTTACCGGCCCTGGAGGCCTATCGCCTTTCGATTAGAGATACAGAGGGAATAATGGAACAGTATAACTATGGTTTTATTCAGCCGGCCAATCTAATCACCTTTTTGGCCCCCGACTTTTTTGGTAATCCCGGCACTGGCAATTGGTGGGCTTTTGGCAAGGGAATTGAACTAAGCCCCTATGTTGGCCTAACCTGTTTGACTCTTTTTGTTTATTTTTTACAAACCTTTAACAGGAAGAGCAAATTAGATTTTTTTGTTTTATTGTTAACCATAACAGCCCTAATTTTTCTTTTTCCTAACCCAATTTCCTACCTTATTTATCGCCATCCTAAGGTAAATATTCCCGGTATTAGCTCTAGTCCGGCTAACAGAACGATTTTTTTACTCAATGTAGCCATTGGCTTGGGAGGAACAATTGGCCTATCTCGCCTGATAAGATCAAAAAAATTACTTTACCAAAAAATCGTTTATCCTTTCTTGTTGTTGGGTATTGTTTTGGGGGGCTTATGGGGAGTTGTTGGCTTTTCTCTTAAGGTTTTTCCTCTTTTTGTTCAAGAATTATCTTTTTGGCAAGTTGCCTTCCGCAATTTAATTTTGCCTACCCTGATTTTTTTGGCCTTACTAGCATTGTTTTTAGTTTATTACTGGCAAAAAATTTCCAAGAAGTTGTTTTTGCTTGGGATAATTTTTATTCTTAGTTTTGAACTTTTTCGTTCTGGTTGGAAGTTTAATTCTTTTTCTGATCCAAAGTGGTTTTTCCCGGCTATAAAAGAAACGGAATTTTTACAAGAAACTGCGGGCAATTATCGAATTGAGGGGGCGATTTCGCCGAACATGAAAATGGCTTATAGTCTCACCGCTGTTAGCGGTTATGAAATTCTTATTCCTCGGATAACGGCCGAGTTTCTTTCGGCTTGTAATGAAGGCGCTGGTAGTGGTATCAGCCATCCGGTTGGCCGATATGCGGCCCTTAACCATCCGATTAGCCGTTGTGGCCAGATTTATGGAGTTAAATATCTTCTAACCAATTACGATGGGCCTCCGGAAGAAAATGTTGCCCGCTTTGACTATCAAGAGGAAACAAAAAGGATTTGGGAGGAAAATAAGTCGGTCATTTTAGAAATAAACAACACTTTTCCCCGAGCCTTTTTGGTGGATGATTATGAAGTTGTTGCCGATAGGGCGCTAGGGGCAGAAAAAATTGTTGCCATCGATAGCGACTTTTCTTTAACCAGTAAGATTATTTTGTTTGAGGAACCTCTTTTTCGTCGAAACGGTTCAATTTCCCTTGATTCCGAAGTAAAAATAGTTGATTATCAGCCCCAAAGGGTCATTTTAGAAACATCGGCCAACAAGGAGGCGTTATTGTTTCTTTCTGATGCCTATTATCCTGGTTGGAAGGCCTTTGTTGATGGAGAACAAGCTAAAATATATCAGGCCAACTATGCTTTTCGAGCAGTTGTGGTCCCCAAAGGAGAGCACAAGATAATTTTTAATTATCAACCAGACAGTTTTCATTTAGGAGTAGCCGTTAGCTTATCCACTTTCTTATTATTAACATCATTTTTAGGATTTTTCTTTATCAAAAACCATGACCATGTTTAGCATCATTATTCCTAACTGGAATGGAGGAAACCAGCTAGCTAAAAACTTGCCCCTTTTGGCTCAGGTTTTATCTGCCTCTAAGATACCAACAGAGGTAGTGGTGGTTGATGATGACTCAACTGATAATAGCCTGGCCATTCTTGAA
>CAZUWK010000053.1:0-1567 GCA_964624185.1 uncultured Gammaproteobacteria bacterium
TTTCTCGTCTCTCTCCCGTCATTCTGTTTTTCTTTTTTCGTCATTCTGAGGGTACTCCCGAAGAATCCCGTCCGGGATGAGATCCTTCGCCTAAGGGCTCAGGATGACGAGAGAGCGGAGTAGCGGGCTTTAGCCCGCGCCTATTTCTAACTTTTATTTGGACTTTTAACCATCAATCATTTTATCTCTTGACAACCGGCAAAAACTTTGCTTAAGTTTAAGAATAGAAAGAAATTAGCCCTTTTTCATGATTACCCACAACCGTTTTCCTCATAAAAAGGCAATTATTTTGCCAATTATTTTTTTGCTAGTCTTTTCTTCTTTTTTGTCCTATCCTGTCATTTCTTCTCGCTCCGCTGAATCGGCCAGCAACTTAAGAAATGCCCGAATCACGCTATCGGATTCCCGCCCCTTATTTGAAAACACCAAACACACCTATTATTTTCAAACCACCAACGCCATTCCCGCTTCCGGAAAAATTATTATCGATCTGGCCCCAGAGGCCGGAACACCGTTTGATCTTGGTGTCAGCCACAGTTATTCTGATATGACCCTAAAATACAGCGCCAATGCCGATATGGGCAGCCCAACCACCTGTACGCTGGCGGCAACCGCTGGTGAAAATGCCGTTGGCGTTAGCGTTGATAATACTAATGAAATTATTACTATGACCCTGGCTTCGTCAGGAACTTGCGCCGGTATTGCCATTAACCAATATGTCGAGGCCACCTTAGGCGATGGCACTTCTGGCGGCTTAAATGATATCCAAAACCCGTCCAAGGTGGCCGCCGCCGGCACCGCCGACACTTATCTGATTGAATATGAAACTCAAGACGCCTCCTCAACTACTCTGGACACCGCTTCCGTTCGAGCGGCCATTATTGACGCTGTTACTATTACCGCCGAGGTTAAAGCCACCCTTTCCTGCGAAGTGGCCGGAGTGGGTGTTGGCGACACTTTTGACACTGCCGGCAACACTTATGGCACCGCTGGTTTCGCCACCACGGCCACCACTATTCCCTTTGGCGTTTTAGAAGCCAATTCTGCTTCCCAGTCCGGCCAACAGCTCAAAGCCAGCACCAATGGCGCTAATGGTTTTTATTTTGCTGTCAAACAATACGCCGATTTAACCTCCGACGGCGGCGATACCATCAATGCTTTTGTTGACGGTGTTGCCCAAGACAATTCCTCCCCGGTTGTTTGGGTCTCTCCTTCAGCTACTCCTGGTTCAACCGATACTTATGGCCATCTTGGTTATGGAGCTACCGACACCGCCCTTGACGATATCAATGGTTCGGGTTCAACTGATCGTTTTTCAGGAGCTAAATTCGCTGGATTATCAACTACTTATGAAGCGGTTTTGTCTCACGATGGACCAACTGACGGTGTTAATGCCGATACCAATGGCCAAGGCTATATTGTTTACCAGGTGGAAATTTCCGGCCTGCAAGAGGCGGGGATTTACTCAAACACTGTTTCTTATTTATGCACCGGTCGATATTAAAACATTAATGATATCGTCATCCTGAGGGCGAAGGCCGAAGGATCTCGGATGAGATTCTTCCTC
>CAZUWK010000053.1:1667-3013 GCA_964624185.1 uncultured Gammaproteobacteria bacterium
ACATCGAAGTCAAAAATGACAAAAAATGTGAATATAAAAAATGCCTAAAAAAACTGCCCTAACAATAATTGCTGTTTTCTTATTATTAGCTACTGGTCCTGTCTTAGCCCAAGAAGCTGTTGCTTCCCCTACAGAAAAAGATTCAATTATCCAAGACCAAAACAACGCTAATCAAGAAGAAGAGGTTACCATTCAAATCCAAGAAACAACTGAAGAAGTCATTACTCCCTCGCCAACTCCCGCCAAAATAACACCGGATAGCAATTTAATTACCATTAGCCCTCCGGTTCGAGAGCTAGAGCTTCCTCGAGGCAGTGCTAATTCCTACCAAATGTCGCTTACTAACCGAAGCCAAAGCGCTGTTACCCTGGTTTTAAGGGCTTCACCCTTTATCGCTTCCGGTGATACCGGCGGCGTCGATGTTGCCGATGACCCCTTGCCCGATTCACAAAACTGGGTCATTATTAACCCCAGTGTTGTTACCTTAGAGGCGGGCGAGCAAATTGATGTTACCTACACTATTCTTATTCCTCAAAATGCCGAACCGGGTGGTTTTTACTTTGCCGTTACCGCTCTTTTATCAGGTAATGCCGCCATCACCGGTCAAGCCGATCAAATTACCACCGGCTCTGCCGTCGACCTTAATGTTGCCGCCCTTAATTTAATTACCATTGAGGGACCGGTTGATTACAGCGCTCAAATCAGCGAATTTTCCACTCCCAAGGCTTTATTTGAATATGGTCCGGTTCCTTTTATGGCTCGAATCTTAAATTTAAGTAACGTTCATATCAAGCCCATCTTGGAAGTCGAGATCAACAACACCTGGGGCCTGGAAAGCACCAGCCTGATTCATTTAGAGCAGCAAAATATTCTTCCTCAAGCCCAAAGAAAATATGAGGCCGAGTTCGGCGGTAAATGGCACTTTGGCCGCTATTCAGCCACCCTAAATGCTCTTTATGGTGACGGGAAAACCCTCTCCTACACTATCTTCTTCTGGATTATACCCTGGAAGATAATCCTGGCTGTCCTACTGGCTTTGGCGATTATTATCTTACTTTTCCTCTCTATCAAGCGCCAGCTTGATGAGAAGAAAATTCTGGAAGAGGAATTGAAAAAAATCCAAACCCCAAGACAAGAAGAATAAATAAAAATTGATATATTGCCATATTGTTAAATTGCTAAAATTACTGATAAGTCTTTTTTCTAATCCCGTATCTCTCCCGTAACCTCCCATAGCCCTCCCGTACTCTCCCGTAAATTCCCGTATTTTCCCGTCTTCTCCCGTATTATTCCCGTCATCCTGAGCCCCTCCCCCGTCATCCTGAACTTGATTCAGGATCTGTTCT
>CAZUWK010000054.1:0-2834 GCA_964624185.1 uncultured Gammaproteobacteria bacterium
TTACCTCCGATCTGGTCTTGGCTTTAGGTGATGCCGTCCTTTGATTAGCCAAAAACACTTTAACGGCCTGAGCCATTAGAGGCAAATTAATTTTGGCCTCAAAAATCTCTTTAGGCAAAACCATCTGTTTATCGGTCTTTTGACCGTTTTTATCGTAAATGGTGATTTTCATAAAATAAAATTAATTGTTAAATTGTTCTATTGCTAAATTGTTGGCGCGGAGTTTACTCCGCTACTTCGAAAAAAAACGAACTAGCGAGCTTTAGCTCGCGCCTCCTCCCTTTTTCCGTCATTCTGACGAAAGTCAGAATCTAAACCCAGATTCCGGGTCAAGCCCGGAATGACGAGAAAAAACCTTTCCCTCCTCGTCATCCTGATGAAAATCAGGATCTATCTTTCCTCTCGTCCAGATTCCGGGTCAAGCCCGGAATGACGGGAAAAGGGAAACCCCTTCAGAATGACGGGAAAAGGAAAAACCCCTTATTTAATCTTTTCAACAATCAAAAATCCATTTCTTGCTCCCGGCACGGCGCCGGTCACATAAAGGTGATTTTTTTCTTTATCAACTTTAAAAACAGTTAAATTTTTTACCGTTACTTTATCAACCCCAAAATGACCAGGCATTTTCTTACCCTTATGAACCCGGCCCGGGTCAGTGCCTTGACCGATTGACCCCGGCGCCCGCAGTCGATCCGATTGGCCGTGAGTTTGAGGGCCACCGTGAAAACCCCATCTTTTCATTACTCCGGCGAAGCCTCGCCCCTTAGAGGTCCCAACAACTTTTACCTTATCGCCTTCGGCAAAAACTTGATCTAGGCTTATCTCTTGGCCAACCCTAATATCATCACCAAAATCACCTCTAATTTCAACAACTTTTTCCGGCGCCTTGTCAAGCTTGGCCTTTTTGGCCTCGCCCAAAGTTGGTTTTTTGTTATATTTACCCTTGCCCTGACCAAAGGCCAGTTTTACTGCCCGATAGCCATCGCTTTCTTTTGTTTTTACCTGAAGCACCCGGCAAGGGCCAAGCTCAACCACGGTCAAAGGAACAACCTTACCATCTTCGGTAAAGTCCTGCTCCATAGCGATTTTTTTGCCAATTAAACCGGTAAGCATAGAATTTTTAATAAAATTAATTGTTATATTGTTCTATTGTTAAATTGTTAGCGCGGAGTTTACTCCGCTACTTCGAAAAAAAACGAACTAGCGAACTCGTGTCCCGTACCGAATGGTACTGGGATTAGCTCGCGCCTCCTCCCTTTTTCCGTCATCCTGAGGTCGCCTCAAGCGACCGAAGAATCTCACTCTCGGACGAGATTCTTCGGGAATACCCCCGGAATGACGGGAAAAGAAAAAAGACACAAAAAAAAGAGCCCGTCTTCCGAGGCTCTTTTAATACTCTCCTAAGGCCAAAGCAAATGTCTTTAGCCTATAAACTCCAGTTTTTGTAAAAACTTCCGAGTCAAATAAGTCATTAAAATTGCCTCCTTGATAAGGAAGAAAATTTCTTCCATTCAAGACAAGTTCAATTCTATCATAAGGCTCTACCCATATCAACCAAAAGGAAATAGCAAGCTTACAGTTTGCGCCAGGAAGAAAAGCGCCAAGTCAGACTTGGCTACTCCCAATGCCCTTTTTGGACTAGCGAGCTTTAGCTCGCGTTCCCCCCCCCAGATCATTTTTTTGGTAAAATGAAAACATTAGTAAATTATTATAATTGCTTCCTCCGGGCCGTTGGCCCGATGGGCCAGAGGCTAATGAATAACCAAACTCCAAATACCAAACAATATTATTTAGAAGAAAGAACAGAGTTGTTTGGCAAAATGATTAGATGAATTTTAAAAAGTTAATTAAATCCATTGATTTTAATAATACCAATTGGGAAAATTTTAATTGGGAGAAATTGAATCTGGATTGGGAAAATTATGGCCGTTGGGATTTATCCGGCCTAACCTCGAAAGAGGTCGGTAAACTAAATGTTCTGCATGGCTACTGGCTAATCTACGGCCACCCCTCCCGTAATTCTCCCGTAAATTCCCGTTCCAATCTCCCGTTTTCTATTCCCAAACTGGAAAAAATCGACCGCCAATCTCAAAAACCTCTCGGCTATAAGGCTTCGGCTCTTTGGCAAACCGCCAGTCTGCTTTACGACCTGGTCCGATTTTACACCGTCTTACTGCCAAAAAGCGAACACCGCCTTAAGGCCCAAATTGACGACGCCGGCCGAAGCATGGTTGCCAATATCGAGGAGGGCTACGCCCGACCCACCACCCTAGAGTACTTGGAATTTTTGGGCTTTGCCTATGCTTCCTGGGCGGAAGTTGATGGGGACATTGAGCGAATGTATAGTTTGGGGTTTCTAAAATCCCGGGCCGGTTCGGGTTTGGCAACACTAGGAATTGCTACCCCGTCTCGGGATAATCCCTATCCGCCGCTGGCGGCCCGGAAAGATCCGGGAAAATACGGGAGCTTACGGGAAAAACTACGGGAATATACGGGAAGGAGGGTTGGGGCGGAGGAAATTAGCTATCAGGCTTTTAAGGAGTTGTCGAGTAAGACCGGCTATTTGTTCAAGCAAACTGCCAATGGGTTGCGAAATAAAATTATCAAAGACAAAAAGAAAGGCTTAGGGGAAAAATTGGAAGCAGTTTGGAGAAAATATTGGTAAAATGAAAACATCACTAAATTATTCTAATTGATCCCTCCGGGTCGTTGACCCGATGGGTCAGAGACTAATTAACCCCTCCGGGCCGTTGGCCCGACGGGCCAGAGGCTAATGAACAACCAAGATCCAATCCCCAAACCCAAACTCGAAATTAAAAAATCCTAAACTCTAA
>CAZUWK010000055.1:0-2731 GCA_964624185.1 uncultured Gammaproteobacteria bacterium
TAATTTTAGCCGGCGCTGGCGCCGTTGGTTCATATTTGGCTGATTCGCTTTTGGCTCAGAATTGCCAAGTGGTTTGTTTTGACCAGCTCGATGCCCTAAAAAACAACAACATCAGCCACTTAATCGGTAATCGTAATTTCCGGATGGTGGAAAAACTTCCTGACCAGCTAGGCGAGGTGGATTATGTTTTCTGCCTAGACACTAAGTGGTCTGGTTATTTGGATAATGGAAAGCTACAGTCGGCTCGTTGGTTATTCTTAGGATCGAAATTTAAAGACAGTGTTTTTGATAAAGCTCAAGATTTGGGTATTAATTGTCGTTCTGTTTGTGCCGATGGTATTTTTGGTCCGCGGATGAACCTAAATTCCGATTCCTGGACGGCCAAACTAGTAAGCGATATTTTTTTTCGCCGGCGAATAAGGCTAGCCGGTGACGGCTCGGCTCCAGTTTACCCTTTGTTTGTTAAAGATTTGACTTCTGGTTTAACTTCAGCTCTGTTTATGCCCCAATCAGAGGGTCAGGTTTTTTATTTTGCCGGTGAAGAAATTACTCTTTTCTCTTTTGCCAAGCTGTGGTCTGATCGGGTTGGCCAGGTTAAGATTGAGTTTGATGAGCAAAAAAACCCACCGACGATTAATTATCAAAGAGAAGTCGAATTGTCTGGAAAAGAATTAGGTTGGAAGGTGAATCTTTCCTACTCTGAGTCGGTTGGATTAACCATAGATTGGCTTAATCGTCCCGATGTCGGTCGTTTATTATCTAGTGTTGGAGTGGCCCCTGACGAAACTGTAACCAACCCGGCCCGGGAGATTGATAAATCGGGGGAATCAATTCCTGTTCAAGAAAATGCTCCTACTGGCGGCCCTTTTCAAAAAAAACCTCAAGACACCAACCAAAAAAAAGCGGAGCTCAAAAGTGAGGGTCTATGGTTATCGCGGTCTCTCCAGGAACCGCCAGAAGAAGATTCCGCCTCGGTAATTCATAAAATAAATATTAGCCGCCTGCTTCAGGATAACCGTCAACCTAAAACCAACTTACCGCCCCAGCCTTCTCCTAAAAAGCCATTATTAACCAACAAAAATAAGCGTTGGCTTGGTGTGGTTTCGTTAATTTTTCTCCTTTTTTTAGCGCCGATTCTTTTTTTAGCTAAAGATTTAGCTTGGGCAATTACTAGTCTTAATAAAAGTCAGCAATCATGTTTGACCGGACAGTTATCTGCCTGTCGGAAGCAAGCCGAAAGCGCCCAAAATCATTTTTATTTGGCCAAAAACACCATGGAAAAATTAACCCCCGTATTATCACCTCTGATGGGCCAGGAAAACTTTTCTGAAATTATAAAAATGACCGGTTTAGGCCAAGAAGCGGCTGAGGCCTTGGGTTATTTTTCCGATTCTGCTCACCAACTGGGACAGGTTTTTAGTATTATTATCAACCCGAATCAAGAGGCGGATTTTACTAGTTTGATTGAGGCTGGAGAGCGATCCACCCAAAGAGCCTATTTTAAGTTGGCCAATGTTGTTGCTACCGGCAAAAGTTTATCTGGCAACTTAGCCAAACAGACCTTAAGCCAATTACCGGCCATTGTTGATGGGGCTAAGCTAACGCTAGATTCCTTGCCTTTTCTGGCTGACTTTTTGGCTTTCGATGAACAAAAGATAATTTTACTTTTGCAAAATAATATGGAGTTGCGGCCCACCGGCGGCTTTATTGGCTCCTTAGCAGTAATGAATTTTTCTTCCGGACAGTTAACCGATTTTGCCGTTAAGGATGTTTATGAGGCTGATGGTCAACTAAAAGGCCAAGTTGAACCGCCCCAAGACCTGAGGGAATATTTAGGTGAGGAAACCTGGTATTTGAGAGATTCTAATTGGTCGCCGGATTTTCCGACTAGCGCTCGTCAAGTGCTGTGGTTTTGGGAAAAGCAACTAGACCAAGATGCTGATGCCGTGGTGGCCATTAATCTTCAGGTGGCGGAAAGAATTTTATCGGCTTTGGGTGAAATTTATTTACCCGATTATCAAGAAACAATTACGGCTCAGAATCTATTTGAGCGAGCCGAATACCATTCTGAAGTTGGTTTTTTTCCCGGCTCAACTCAAAAGAAAGACTTCTTAGGTAGTTTGGTTTTTGAAATTTTGGCGGTTCTAAAACGGGAAAATAACCTAACGGCTTCGCTATTGACCGCTTTTCAGCAGTCTTTTCTGGAGGGAGAGATAATGATGTATTTTGCCGATTCTAAGCTAGAGGAACAAGTGATGGCCCTGGGTTTTGACGGCGGCATTAAAGAAGCAGTTTGCCAAAAGGAGAGCTGTTTGTCTTCTTATCTTTGGGCGGTTGATACTAATGTTGGCGCCAATAAAGCCAATTTTTTTGTTAAAAAAAGACTAATTCAGCGACTAGGGGTGAGCGATACCCAGGTTAGCCATTCTTTGAGATTAACTTGGCAGAATACCGCTCAAACCGAGGCCTGGCCCGCCGGAACCTATAAAAACTATTGGCGTCTTTATGTGCCTAGTTCGGCGATTTTACAAGAGGCTTTTTTAGAAAATAATGCCGGTCAAAGACAAGCAATTGATTTTACCGTTAGTCAAAGCTTGGGGAAAACGGTTTGGAGTTATTTGATTGAAGTGCCCATTAATTCTCAGATTAGCCTAGAAGTAAACTACCAAATTAAAAACCAGTTTGATAAGAATCGTAAAAGGTTAGTTTATTTGGTCCAAAAACAACCCGG
>CAZUWK010000056.1:0-2582 GCA_964624185.1 uncultured Gammaproteobacteria bacterium
GGTATACCGTTTACCTACAAGCCCATATTGGTCTTTAGTCTTTAGTCGTTAGTCTTTCGACATTAGAAATTAAAATTGAGGGTTTTAGAAAAAACCAACGATCAAAGACCAAGGGCTAACGACTAGCCCTGGTGCCGCGGGAGGGATTTGAACCCTCACGGTGTTGCCACCACTAGTTTTTGAGACTAGCTTGTCTGCCAATTCCAACACCGCGGCTAATTTAGTCTTTGGTCTTTGGTCTTTGGTCGTTAGTCTTTAGTTTAAAAAGTTAAAAGAAAAAAGCAACCATTGCTAAACTATTACATTGTTAGGCTGTTAGCTTGAGTTTCGGGGGGATCAAACTGGCCTTAAAGACAATCTAACAATACAGCAATTTAACAATTTTATGCAGTGTGTCCAATTATATCACTCCTACCCTCCCAAAATCTTTTTTACCTCCTCATCACTAACTTGGTCAAAATCCTGATAAAACTGGCTAACAGAAAAAAATAATTTCGGAGCCTCAAGATAAATAACTCGATCGGTTTCTTTTTTAATTTGCCCTAAAGCCTGAGAAGAAATTACCGGTGCGGCCACAATTACCTCGTCAGGACTTTCTTTTCTTGCTTGTCTTACCGCGGCAATTATTGTTGCTCCAGTCGCAATTCCATCATCAATAATAACCACCTTTTCTCCCGAAAAAGATGATCTTGACTCAACTAAAAATTCTCGCTTTTGTCTTTTTATTTGAGCAATTTTAAATTTTATTTCTTGATTGAGATAGTCACGGCTAATTCCCAATTGGCCAATTAACTCTTCATTCAAAAAGGCTGATTCGGGTTCTTCTCCCACCGCTCCAATCGCCATTTCTTCATTTTGGGGCGCGGAAAGTTTTTTGGTGAATATCAAAGATAGGGGCCAACCCAGGCTTTCTCTTATTGCTTGGGCCACCACTACTCCACCCCGAGGAATCGCCAACAAGATGCCCCTTTTTATTTCTGAAGATATTTTGGGGGCCAATAAATAACCGGCCTCATTTCGAGAAGAAAACATAAAAATAAATTATTTTTTACCCAGTTTGGCTAAATTTTCTAAAACAAAGTCTACCAGCCAAGGAATTTTATATTCTTCTCCATGGTAGGCCTTAACAATTAGAAAAAGCCAACCCAAAAAGAAAAGAATGTTCCAGGAGGGTAGTAATAACGACCAGCTCAAAACCGGAACCAACCCTAATAAGATGCCGCCGACAATAAAGGTTAAACAAAAAATTAGGGCTTGTTTAGAGTGAAAAACAATTAGAGACGACTGTTCTTTGGTAGCTAAAAAATAAACAGCCGGAAAAAATAAGTAAGCCAGCACCGCTTTCTGACGTTCCTTTTCGCTTTCAACAATTGTCATTTTTCACCCCCTTCATAAAAAAATTATTTTTAATTTTTTACAAAGCCCGCCATAAATTGTGGCAAGAGCCGTTTACGAATAGTACTGAAAAGGCGATTGCGAAAATTAGGCGGGCCCTTCATTTGAAATTTCTAATAAAGCACATTGTTATATTGCTAAATTGCTAGATTGTTAATCTAACTTTTAGGTAAAAAATAAGCAAAAAACAACCATTCAGCAATGTAACAATTTAACCATGCTGGCTGTTTCTTGTCATTATCGGTGCGTTTTTCCGTCTCTAATTAATAATTCTATATTTCTCCTATAAGTAGGCCCCCCTACCCCAAAATCAGCACTAAAGATAAGAAAAAGTAAAGGACTAAAATTAACCCCTCAATTCTATCAATTTTTTTCTTAGACCAGGAAAAAAAATAAAAAATCGCAAAACCAACTAAAAACAATAGCACGCAACGAAGGTAGGCCGACAGACTACTAACTTTAAATGGCGACAAGAACGCCGCCAATCCCAAAATAACAGTCGTGTTAAAAACCAAAGGAATTAATAATCCATCAAGGAAAACCAGGGGTTTATTTTCTGTCAACTCCAGGTTAATCAGTATTTCCGGCAAACTGACTATCAGGGCCAGGGGCAATAACCCCAAAACAAACAAGGGTAGGCTCACTTGCAAAGAAAAAACGACCAGTAAAGATAATAAGAAAAAAATAATCGCCAGTAGGAGTCCCAAAACCCGCCGTCGATCGACCTTCAATCTTTTTTTCGCTAAAACTCTATAGACCAAAATTGGCAAACGCCAGCGCCAGCCAAATAACAGCGCCCCCACCATTAACAAAATTAAACCCTCGTTTCTAGAAAGCTGGAAATTTTTCAAAAAAATCAACGGCAAGGCGGTAACTAAAAAGACCGATAAAAAATCTAAACGCAGATTCTTAACTTTTATTTTTGTTTGGCCTCGGAAAAGAGCCACCAGCCCGGGGATAAGCAAAAAACTGATTAAGTTGACCCCCATCACTAAACCTAAAACGGTTTCCCCCAAAGAAGCCGGGACCAACAGTAAAACCAAAAAGGCCTCTGGAGCCACCATCAACAAAAAAAGCCCTGATTCTAAACTAACCTCTTTTTTCCTTTTAGTCGAAACTAGTAAGAAAAGCGACCAAGAAAAAAATAAGACTAGCAAAAATAAAACGATAAATTGAGTAAAAAACAC
>CAZUWK010000057.1:0-2516 GCA_964624185.1 uncultured Gammaproteobacteria bacterium
TATTTCTCCAAAAATTTCTCATAGCCTCTCATTTGAACCATGTTTTCCACTAGGCGAACAGTTTCCAAAACCACCGAAACAACAATTAAAATCCCCGTACCGCCAATAGCTAAACTGCTAATCCCGGTCAAACCTTGAACAATGGTCGGTAAGACCGCGATCAAGCCTAAAAACAAGGCTCCCGGCAAGGTTACTCTTAAAGACACTTGTTGCAAGTAGTCGGCTGTCGATTTGCCAGGACGAATGCCGGGGATAAAACCGCCTGATTTTTTAATTTCTTCGGCAATCTTTTCCGGGTTAAAAACAATCATGGTGTAGAAAAAGGTAAATAAAACTACCATCAAAAAGTAGGTTAAATTATAAATAGGACTATTAGGAGTAAAAAGATTAGCCAAGTTGGCGGCTAAGGAGCTGATAGTTTTGTTATCAACTCCCGTTAAAAACTGGCCCAACATCGAGGGTAGCAAAACTAAAGAAACGGCAAAAATAATCGGAATTACTCCCGCCTGGTTTAATTTAAACGGTAAAAATGTTGAACCCCCGCCATACATTTTCCGGCCCCGAACCCGTTTGGCATATTGAACCGGAATTCTCCTGGCCGCTTCAGTAACCGCAACTACCGCCATAATCACCAATAAGCTTAAGGCAACCAGGAAAATCAAACTAAATCCACCCTGGCCAACGGCTAGAGCTTGGGCAAAATCCTGGGGAATTTGGCTAATAATACCGGCAAAAATTAATAAAGAAATACCATTGCCAACCCCATAATCAGACACCAAACTTCCCAGCCAGACTAACAAAAAGGCGCCCCCGGTCAGGGTAACAATAAAAGTAACCAAATCTAAAGCGCCAAGGCTGGTGATAATACCCTGATTACGCAATAGGGCGTAGATGCCCAAACCCTGAAAAATGGCCAATGGCAGAGTAGCTATTTTGGTGTAAAGCTCGATTTTTTCCCGACCGGCCTCACCCTCTTTAGATAATTGCTCAAAGTAAGGGAAAACAAAAGCCAATAGTTGAAAAATAATCGAAGCATTAATATAAGGGCCCAAACCAAGAGCAACAATAGAGAAATTTGATAAACTGCCGCCGGAGAAAATATCTAATAAACCCAAAAACTGGTTGCCCAAAAATATCTGTTCTAAAACACTAACATTAACTCCCGGAACAGGAATATGAGCCAGAAACCGCAAGGTGGCTAAAATAAAAAAAGTAAAGAGAATTTTATTTCTTACTTGCTTAACTTGCCAAAGCGGCTTAAGAACTTGAACAATCTTTTCTAACACTTCTTTAATAATTTTTAATTTCTAATAATTTAATTGTTATATTGTTTAATGGTTAAATTGTTAGCGCGCGGTAAACCGCGCTACTCCATTTTCCGGAGTAGCGAGCTTTCCGCCAGAGGCGGACAGGTAGCCCGCGCCTCCTCCTCTTTTCCGTCATCCTGAGGTCGCTTCAGGCGACCGAAGGATCCCGTCTCAAGATCTCTTTCCAGATTCTTCGGGAGTACCCTCAGAATAATGGGAAAAAAAGTTAAAAATGACAGAAATTGTTTGGTTATTGAGTTAATTGGAAATTGGGTTTTTATCGAAAACCGGCTGGTTTTCGATCACCTCTCCTCCGGCTTCCTCAATGGCCTTTTTGGCTCCCGCTGAGACTAATAAATCAACCTTAAGGGCTTTCGTTAACTTGCCATTGGCCAAAACCTTAACACTTGCTCTCTTGATCTCTTTTGGATCAACTAGTCCTTCCTTAACCAACTTGTCCTTGTCAACCACCGACCGAGCCCGAAAAACATTGAGTTGATCCAGGCTAATAATAATTGATTTACTTTGATAGGATTTAAGTTTGCCCTTACCCCTTAAGAGAGGGGTTCGCCGAAGTAGGGATTTTTGGGTTTTCCGACCTTCAAAAAGAAAATGCCGCTTGCTTCTGGCCTTCAAGCCCTTAGCGCCCCGGCCAACGGTATGACCACCCTTGCCGGAACCATAACCACGACCAACCCGTTTCCCTTTCGGGGAAACGGTTTTGGGCAAACGACTCAAAACAGTAGTTTCGCTGTTATTCTTGATCATATTCTTTTAGTTTTTTCAAAGCTCCAATAACAGCGCTGACATTAGACATTTTATTATTAGTTCCTAAAATCTTCACCGATAAATCTTGATAGCCGGCGGCCTCCATAACCATTTTAATCGACTGGCTGGCAATAATCCCACTGCCTGGAGGGGCCGGTCTCAATAAAACCTGAGCTGCTCCTCGCTTAAAACGAATATCGTGAGGAATGGTTTTTCCCCTCATGGGGACAACAAACATCTCTTTTTCCGCCCTTTTCTTGCCTTTATTAATGGCCGACAAAACATCCAAGCCCTTGCCCAGGGCCAAGCCAACCTGATTTTGCCGATCACCAACCACCATTAGAGCCGTAAAAGAAATGCTGTTGCCTCCGGTGGTTTTTTTGGCGACTCGCTTAATTTCAATAACTCGATTGTAAATCTCGTCTTCTTGATTTCTTCTAT
>CAZUWK010000058.1:0-2380 GCA_964624185.1 uncultured Gammaproteobacteria bacterium
TGGCCATCTCTCGCGCCAGCCAGCATCTCTTGCTGACGCGGCCTCGCCTGGCCGACAATGGCGCCTCCTGGCAACCTTCGCCTTACTGGGAGGAGGTGCGCCGCCTGCTGACCCGCGATCCGCTGGCCGTGGGCGGGGAGGCGCCGCCCAGCGCCGCGCAGGCCGCCTCGTTGGCCGAAGCGTTGGCGCTGCTGCGCCCCGCCGCCACCGATGCCGCCTCGGCCTGGCTGGCGCAGCACCATCCCCACCTCACCCAGCACGTGCGCCGCGCCGCCCAGCGGGTGTTGGTGCAGAGTGGGTCCGCCAGCGCTGGTTTCTCGCGTGCGACGGGGGTGGGGGGCACTGATGGTCTGGCTCCCCTCTCTCGTTGGGCGGGGGAGGGGTCGGGGGTGGCGGTCCCGCTTCCTCCCCTGGCCGCCGGCGACCTATCGCGGGCGGGGCCGCAACTGGCGCGGCAGTTCGATCGCTACCATCCCATCAGCGCCTCGCGCCTGGAGGCCTATGCCGCCTGCCCCTACCTGTTCTTGACGTCCAGCGTGTTCCGCCTGGAGGAGCGCGAGCCCGTGGCGGAGGGGCTGAACGCGGCCCAGCGCGGCTCGATCTACCATCGCATCCTGGCCGAGGCCTACGCGCATCCCCAGGTGAGTGACCCCGCTGACGTGGAGCAGGTGCTGGCGCATCTGCCCGAGGTGCTGGAGCGGGTCCTGGACGCTGCCCCCGACGTGGACGGCTTTCGCCCCACGGCCTGGTGGCGCCATACCAAGGAAGAGATCGCCCATGACGTGGAGGCAACCGTCGTTGCCCTGGCCGAGACGGGGCCCTACACGCCGCGCTGGTTCGAGCAGCGCTTTGGCCGCGGCGGGATGCCCGCCCTGGGGCTGGAGCGCGACGGCGACGGCGTGGCCGTCTCGGGCATCGTCGATCGCATCGACATCCGCGCCGACGGGGGCCTGCGGGTGATCGACTACAAGACGGGCGGCAAGAGCCCCTACACGGCCAAGGCATTGGAGCGTGGCGAGAAACTCCAGGTGGCCCTCTATGCCCTGGCGGCCCGCGACGCCATGGGGCTGGGGCAGCCGGTGGAGGGGTTCTACTGGCACGTGTGCCAGGCCGAGCCCAGCACCCTGCGCCTCTCCCGTTTCGGCGAGGGGATCGAGGACGCCCTCACCGTGGTGGCCGAGCACGTCTGGCGCATCGTGGAGGGCATCCGCGCGGGGCGGTTCGCGGCGCGTCCGCCCGCGACAGGCTGCCCCAGCTACTGCCCGGCCGCCGCCTACTGTTGGCGCTACCGGCCTGGATGGCAAGGGGGCTGACGTGACCACCATGCATCCTCTGGTGCGCCAGGTGAACCCCAGCGACGAGCAGATGCCCGCCGTCACCGCGCGCGGCGCCGACCTGGTGCTGACCGCCGGCGCGGGCACGGGCAAGACCCGCACCCTGGTGGCGCGGTACCTGGCGCTGCTGGCCGAGGGCATCCCCGTGCGGCGGCTGGTGGCCATCACCTTTACCCAAAAGGCCGCCCGCGAGATGCGCAACCGCGTCCGCGACGAGCTGCGCCGCTACCTCTCGCGCGATGATCTGCCGGCCGAGGAGGCCGCCTTTTGGCGCGACCGCTATGTCGCGCTGGACGGCGCCCGCATCAGCACCATCCACTCGCTCTGCAGCGAGATCCTGCGCAGCCACCCTGAGCGCCTGGATCTCGACCCAGGCTACGACGTGCTGGCCGAGGGCGCCATGGCGCTGCTACGGCAACGCGCGCTGCGCGACGCCCTGGCCTGGGCCGCCGACGACGACGAAGCCGCGCTGGCCTACACCCGCTTGGGCGAGCGCATGCTGCGGCGGGCCGTGGAGACGCTGCTCAAGGACCGCCTGACTGCCGACGAGGTGCTGCGAGAGCTGCCCGTCAACGACCTGTTGGGCCACTGGCGAAAGCTGATGGCCGACGAGAGCTGGGCCGCCTGGTGCGCGCTGCGGTCCGATCCCGCCTGGTGCCAGGCCGTAGAGTCTATCGCCCACGCCACGCCGCTGGACGATAGCGACCTCCTGGCCATCCAACTGGCTGGGCTGCGCGCCGCCCTGGCTCAGGCCGAGGTCATGGATGCCGCCACCTGGGATCCCGGCTGCCTGGCGCCCGTGGTCGCCATCAAGCTCACCGGTGGTGCGGGCGGCAAGTGGCCTGGCGGCAAGGCCGAGGTGGATGCGCTCAAGGATGACCTGCGAATCTTGCGGTCTCTTTGGGATGGTTACGGGCCGACGGTGATGCTGGCGCCCAACGACGCCGACGAGGCGCTGGCCCAGGCCATGCCGCCCGCCATCGCCTGCTACCGCCGCGCCCGCCAGCTCTATGGCCGGGCCAAGACGGCACTGCACGCGCTGGACT
>CAZUWK010000059.1:0-2375 GCA_964624185.1 uncultured Gammaproteobacteria bacterium
TTTTTTTCGAAGTAGCGGAGTAAACTCCGCGCCAACAATTTAGCAATTAAACAATATAACAATTATTTTTTTCTATGAAAATCAAAAAAGGCGACAAGGTTAAAATCATCGCCGGGAAAGATCGGGGCCGAGAGGGAACCGTTGACCAGGTTTTACCCAAAATTGGGGCCGTGGTTTTGCCGGGAATAAATCTTTATAAAAAGGCGGTTCGACCTAAAAAAGAGGGTGACAAAGGCGGAATTGTTGATGTTGCCCGCCCCTTGAATGTTTCTAAAGTGATGCTGATTTGTCCTAAGTGTCATAAACCAACCCGAGTAGGTTATCAGATATCAAAAACCAAGGGCAAAAAAAACGAGAAATTAAGAATTTGTAAAAAGTGCCAGGAGCTAATTTAAAAACTATGGATAATTTTTGGCAAAAATACCAAAAACAAGTTGTTCCCGCTCTGGCTAAAGAGCTGGGGTTAAAAAACCAAATGGCCGTTCCGAAGGTAATTAAAGTGGTGGTTAACATGGGGGTAGCTTCGGATAGCGATAACAAAGAGGCCCTTGAGAGGGCCAAGGAGAGCTTATTTTTGATTACCGGTCAAAAGCCCAAGGTTAATCAGGCTAAAAAATCTATTTCCAGTTTTTCCTTAAGAAAAGGGGCGCCGATTGGCTTGTCGGTTATTTTAAGAAGAGCTCGCTTGGGTGATTTCTTGGACAAGCTATTTCACCTGGTTTTGCCCCAAGTTAAAGATTTTAGGGGGTTGTCTTTGTCGGCTTTTGACGGTCAGGGCAATTACACCATTGGACTAAAGGAAAATACTCTTTTTCCTGAGATTGACTATGATAAAATAGACCGGCCCCGTGGCTTAGAGGTAACCATTGTTACTGATGCCGGCAACGACGAAAAGGCAAGGAAATTATTGGAGGCAATGGGAGCACCGTTTGAAAAAGAAGAGAAAGATAAGAACAAATAAAATTATTCTAATTTCTAATTATTCTAATGAAAACCCAACAACCAAGCACCAACTCAAAATCCTAAATCCTAAATCCTAAACTCTAAACAAACAACAATGAATCAAATTTCAAATTACAAACAATTTGATTTGAAAGATTAATATAATTTAATGAAAATATTCAGGTCAATCTTAGAGAACTAAAAAAAATAACCGTTTGGTATTTGTAATTTAGTATTTAGAATTTGTTTAGGATTTAGAGATTAGAATTTAGAATTTGATTAAATATTAGTTAATTTAATAAATATGGCTAAAAAATCAAAAATAGTTCGAGAAGAAAAAAAATTATCCGAAAATCGGCGTCGAAATCGGTGTCAACTTTGTGGCCGGCCCAGGGGATATTTGCGTCAGTTTGGGCTTTGCCGGCTTTGTTTTAGAAAATTGGCCGACAAGGGTGAAATACCGGGAGTGAAAAAAGCGTCGTGGTAGAAAAAGTTCAAAAAATAAAAATTGTCGAATTGTTACATGGTTATATTGTTGGCGCGAGCTAAAGCTTGCTACTCCGTTTTCTTTTGAAGTAGCGGAGTTTCCACCAGAGGCGGACAGGTAGCCCGCGCTAGCAATTAAACAATATAGCAATCTAACAATGAATTTAATCGTTAAAAATCAATCAAAATGAGTCAAGACACAGTTGCCAATTTTCTATCGGCCTTAAAAAACGCCTATGCGGCTAGTAAGCGCGAGATGCATATGCCTTTTTCGAGTCTTAATCTTAGTTTAGCCAAAATTTTGGTTAAGGAAAAATATTTGGCCAAGGTGGAAAAAGCCGCCCTAAGAGAAAATGTTTCTGAACTGGTAGTTTTTCTCAACAACCCAAAGGATAAAACGAGAAGACCAATTACCAATATTAAAAGAATTTCCAAACCCGGTGTCCGTCAATATGTTTCGGTTGAGGAGCTGGCTGAACATAATCGGCGCTTGGGGACAGTGGTTATTTCTACGCCCAAGGGGTTAATGACCACCAAAGAAGCGGCGAAGAAAAACCTGGGTGGAGAGTTGATTTGCCGAGTGTGGTAGAAAAAGTTCAAAACTCAAAATAAGAATTAATTGTTACATTGTCAAATTGTTTTTTTTAAGGAGGAGATCCTTCTCCGATGAGCCGGCGGATCAGGATGACGGAAAAGAGGAGGAGGCGCAAGCTAAAGCTTGCTAGTTCGTTTTTTTCGAAGTAGCGGGCTTTCCACCAGAGGCGGACAGGTAGCCCGCGCCAAGAAGAAAAGCGCGCAATAAATTGCGCTAATCCAAACAATTTAACAATAAATTTTAACCATTAAATCATTAAAAATTGAATAAAAATTAAAAATTTAAAATTTTATTAAGGTGTCTAAGGTCGGAAAAAAACCAATAATATTATCTGAAAATACCAAAGTTGTCA
>CAZUWK010000060.1:0-2288 GCA_964624185.1 uncultured Gammaproteobacteria bacterium
ATATATTACTTTTCAAGGGTTAAAATTTATCGCTAAAAAACTCGATTTTAAAAAATGACCAATAGTTTAGTTCAAGATTTAAGAATTGATGAAGGGATTCACTTTAGCCTTTCCCTGTTGGTCGGAATGGTTTGTTTTTTTATTTTTAATAATCCTTGGTTAATTATTGTTGCCCTAGTAACTGGTTTTTTTATTGATATTGATCACTTTTTTGATTATTTTGCCTATTTTGGCTGGTCGGGTTTTAAAAATTTAAAAAACTTCTTCCAAGTTAAAACCTATCTTGATCCTAGGGGCAAGGTTTATGCTATTCTTCACGGTTTTGAATATGTGCCCCTTTTTTGGCTTTTGGGTCACCTAATCGGCGTTGAGGGGCTTTCCTGGGCTCTCTCTTTAAGTTATCTTTTTCATCTTCTGTGGGACAATTTTTCCTTGAGAAATCACCACCCCTTAGCCTACTTTATAACTTATAGGGCCATTAACAATTTCGATATTGGCCTGTTTCATTATCATGAAAAAAAATAATTTTCCCCTGGTTTCAGTAGTTATTACCACCAAAAACGAGGAAGTTAATATTGGCAATTGCCTAAGATCTATTAAGGCCCAAATCTACCCCCAGGGAAAAATAGAAATAATTGTTGTTGACAATAATTCAATAGATAAAACCAAAGAAATTGCCCAAAAATACACTAAAAAAATTTATAATCAAGGGCCAGAGCGATCGGTCCAAAGAAATCTTGGCGCTAAAACTGCCAAGGGGGAGTGGCTGTTATTTTTAGACGCCGATATGATTTTGTCTTCTACAGTAATTAAAAAGGGGGTAGAAAAGGGCCAAAGCGAAAAACTAGTCGCCTTATATATTCCCGAGCTGGTTTTAGGCTCTTCTTTTTGGTGCCGGGCGCGCCGTTTGGAACGGTCTTTTTACGATGGCACTCCGATTGACGCTGTTCGGTTAATCAGAGCCGATATTTTTCAAAAAACCGGCGGTTTTGATACCAGCCTTACCGGCCCGGAAGACTGGGACCTGAACAAAAAAATAAAAAAATTGGGCAAGGTGGAAATGGTTGATAATTATAGTTTTTCTTTAATAAATAGAAAGTTAAATAAGTTTAACTATCAAGAAAATAATTTGGTCAACAGGCTGGTTGATCTTAGCGAAAAAGGTATACTTTATCATAACGAAGTAAATTTTAACCTTAAAAAATATTTGGCCAAAAAGGCTTATTATTCGGTTAATTTTGATCAATATCTTAAAAAATGGGGAAAAGACGACTCCGATATTAAAAAGCAGTTGGGCTTTTTTTATCGCTACTTTCAGGTTTTTATTGAAAGGGGAGGGTGGAAAAAAATTGGCCGTTTTCCCGGAGCAATGGCGGGAGTTTTTATTTTAAAATTTTTAGTTGGCATAAATTACCTAAAGCAAAGACTACTATTATGACTACTATTGTTCAAGTGGCTCATATTACCAGGATTCCTGGGCCAGTCCAGTCTTTGGGCCGCTTTTTAAAGCAAAAAAAAGAAATTACCTGCTATCAGATTCTTCACCCCCTAGATAACAGCTTGTTTTATTCGGCCCTGGTGAAAAAGGATAAAGAAATTGTCAAAAAGAAAAGGATTGCTTTGGGGCCAAAGAAATATTTTATCTCTTTTTTCTTAACCCTGAAATGGCTAAAAAAATTACCCAAAAAAATTGATTTGGCAATTGGCATGAATTGTTTTGATACCCTGGCTCTTTTAACAGCCAAAAAGTTAAAGCTTAAAAAAATTGACCAAATAGTTTTTTTCAATACTGATTTTTCGCGAAAACGCTTCACTAATACTCTTCTTAATCGCCTCTATATTAATATTGATAAATTTGCTGCTAAATCGGCCGACTTTCTTTGTTGCAACACCAAAAGAACAATTAAAGCTCGAATCAAAGAGGGGATAGGCAAAGAAAAAATTATTTATACCCCCAATGGGGTTTTTTTAAAAGAAATCGGCCCGATTAAAAAGAATAAAACTTATCAGCCGCAATTGGTTTATGTTGGCCACTTGGCCGCCGGTCACGATTTGCCCCAGGCCATTAGGGCTTTAAAAAATACTAAACTAAAACTAATTATTATTGGCTCCGGTCCTGAGGAAAATAGCCTAAAATTACTGGTGAAAAAACAAAAGCTAGAAAAACAGGTTTCTTTTCTTGGTTTTATGGATCACCAAAAAGTCATCAATTTTTTAAAAAATTTCTCTGGTTTTGGCTTGGCTCCCTACTCCAAAAATCATGACTGGACTTATTATGCCGATCCGGT
>CAZUWK010000061.1:0-2285 GCA_964624185.1 uncultured Gammaproteobacteria bacterium
AATTGTTAGCGCGCGGTACCTGTCCGCCTCTGGTGGAAAGCCCGCTACTCCATTTTCCGGAGTAGCGAGCTTTAGCTCGCGCCTCCTCCTCGAAACGGGATTCTTCTCCGCCATCCGGCGGATTAGAATGACGAAAAAGAAAAATCGTCATCCTGAGCCTTTCCCTCCTCGTCATCCCGACCTCTCTCTTCGTCATCCCGGCGAAAGCCGGGATCTATCTTTCCTCTCATTCCCAGATTCTGAATCAAGTTCAGAATGACGGAAATTGTTTTTTATAATTTAAAATTTGTTATTTGTTTGGAAATTGAAAATTGGTAATTGGAAATTCTAAAATTCTGCTCTATTATAACAAACAATTCTTTATTTAATTTCTAATTATTCTAATTGACCTAATTAATCTAAATAAACCCCAACTCCCAATTTCTAAAATCCAATTGGATATTTGGTATTTTGGTATTTCATTAGAATAATTAAAACAATTAGGTTAATTAGGTTAATTTTATTTCTGTTTATCTCTTTTCTGCGCCTTAGTTTTTCTTCGAGAAATAATATTTTTATCGCTATATTTTTTTCTCTTTCTGGTTTTTTTACCTAAAGTTTTCTTGCCCCAAGGGGTTTTGGGGGAGGGCATACCAATGCCCGACCGTCCTTCACCACCACCATGAGGGTGAGAACCGGGGTTCTGAGCCACCCCTCTAACCGTTGGCCGAATACCCTTATGTCTTTTTTGCCCGGCCTTAGTCATTTTTTGCAAACTGTGGGCTTCGTTACCAACCTGGCCAATGGTCGCCTGGCAGGCGAGCAAAATTTTTCTCAATTCTCCAGAGGGAAGGCGAACCTGAGCGTACTTATCTTCTTTGGCGGTAATTGTAGCCATCGTTCCCGCCCCCCTAACCAGTTGCCCTCCTTTGCCCGGTTTTAATTCAATAGAATGAATTGGCATTCCCACCGGAATTCTATCCAGTGTAGTGCTTGTTCCTTCTTTAATCGGCGCTTTGTCGCCACTCATAATAGAGAAACCCGGCTTCATGCCTTTGGTAGCTAAAATATAACGCCTTTCTCCATCCTCATACAAAACCAGGGCCACATTAGCACTTCGTGATGGGGCATATTCAATTTGCTCAACTTTTCCGGGAACATTAAACTTGCTCCTTTTCCAATCAACTTCCCGTACCCGGCGTTTTTCGCCACCACCCTGGTGACGAACCGCCACTCGGCCACCCGACCGACCGGCTTTTTTTCTTACCGCCTTGGTTAAACCTTTCTTAATATTTTTCATAAAATATGATTAATTGTTATATTGTTCTATTGTTAAATTGTTAGCGCGAACGAGATTCTTCGCTCCGCTCAGAATGACGTTTTATTTTCCCCGTCATCCTGAGGCTTTCCTTCCTCGTCATCCTGAGGCCGCTTCAGGCGACCGAAGGATCTCCTCCTTAAAAAAAACAATTTGACAATTTAGCCATTTTTATTTATTTGAAAATTGGAAATTACTAACTAGCTTTCATAAATATCCAGTTTCTCGCCCTTTTTCAGTTCGACAATGGCTTTTTTTACCGGTGCCGGCCGAACCATTCTCCGATTGGGGAGTCTTTTTTGCTTTTTCTTCAGAGTTGCTGTCCTAACTCCAATAACGTTAACGCTAAAAATTGTCTCCACCGCTTTTTTAATTTGATGTTTAGAAGCGGCCCGATCAACGATAAAAGTATAGCGGCCATCTTCCACCGCTCCCATCGACTTCTCGCTTACTAATGGTTTTTTAATCACATCGGCTAATTTCATAATCTTTCTTTTAAAACCTTAATCGCTTCTTTGGTAAAAATCATTCTTCCAGACGATAGGGCCTGATAAGCGTTTAATTGGTTGGCAAAAGCGATAGTAACATTTGGCAAATTGCCAAAAGCTCGAATTATATTATCATTATTCTCTGATAGGTATAGGGTGGCTTTTTTGTCGCCAATTCCCAAATTATCAATAAATTTGACTGCTTGTTTGGTTTTGGGAGCAATTTTCGTCAAATCGTCAACAACAAAAATTGCCCCTTCTTTGGCCTTGCTTGATAGGGCCGATCTTAGGGCCGCTTGTCTCATTTTCTTAGACAAAGAAAGGCGTTTTTTTTCTCCGGTTGGACCATGAGCCTTACCGCCGCCAACAAAAATTGGCGCTTTATTGTCGCCATGCCGGGCCCGACCGGTGCCTTTCTGGCGCCAAATTTTCTTAGTTGAACCGGTTACCTCCGATCTGGTCTTGGCTTTAGGTGATGCCGTCCTTTGATTAGCCAAAAA
>CAZUWK010000062.1:0-2040 GCA_964624185.1 uncultured Gammaproteobacteria bacterium
TCGAGAACATCGGTTTGAACTGGCTGGCTGTCGATGGGGTATGGTTTCAGGAAGTGGAATTCAAACATGGCATGCTTGATGCCAAACGCTGCGGAGATTCTTGCTGGGCATGGTTTTCGCCATTTGAAGCCTGGTCTATCAAACGCTTACTTGATTTACCGGATGACTCCGGTCTAGAAGGACTAAAGAAGGCGTTGCCATTGAGGCTTTATTCTCGGATCAACAGGCAGTCAATAATTGAAGACGATAAGGGCGGGGTGATTTACCAAATGAACGATTGCCGGGTACAAAATGCCCGGAAAAGAAAAGGGTTGGATGACTATCCATGTAAATCCGCAGGAATAGTTGAACATACAAATTTCGCCCGAACCATTGATCCGCGAATCAAAACTGAGTGCTTGGCCTGTCCTCCGGATGATCATCCCGAAGATTGGTTCTGTGCCTGGAGGTTTTACATACCCACAGAAAAAGGTTGAGTTGAGTATCAACGTTTAAGATGAATAAGATAGGAGTGAAAGAGATTGAGCAACAATCAAAAAGAACGCCAGGCGGGCAAAGAGTGCGCCGTCGAGTTTGACCGCAACATGGGGCATATGGTCCGGACAGCGACACAAAGCCATATTGAGGTCAAGCCATTTTACACACCGCAGGACATTGCCGATAATGATTATGGTAATGATCTCGCTGACCCAGGTCAGTTTCCCTACACAAGAGGGATATATCCCGAGATGTATCGCAAAAATTTATGGTTGAAATCTTTCATCGTCAGTTATTCTACTGCTGAAGAAACCAATGAATCTTTTAAACAGTACATAAAACAGGGCATGACCGATCTGCGCCTTTTGGCAGACCTTCCGACTCAGTCAGGTATAGATCCGGACCATCCTGCTGCCTGGAACAGCATGATGTGCGGCGGAGTGGCAACGTATGCTTTGCCTGTTTACGAAAAAATGTTGGAGGGGCTCCCGCTGGAGAACGTCCATTACGAGCTTGCCCATTGTGGTATTTCCAATTTTATTTATTTTCATGCTCTTTTGGTGGCTCATATGGAAAACAACGGATTTGACCAGACCAAATTACGTGGTAATTCGATCAATGACCCCGTAAGAGCCAAACTAGTATATGGCATACCAGATTTCCCCACTAATATAGCCCGCAGAATTTGCCTGGATCATATTGAATATTCGGTTAAGAGCACACCAAAATGGAAGCCGATCGCCCCGAACGGAGTCGATCCTTGCCAGGGCGGAATGGATGCAATGCGCGAAATCGGCGGAGCGTTGGCAGTTGCTATCGAGGTCATGAAGGATCTGGAGGAAAGGGGTATATCGCTGGATGACTACGGAGCTATGGTATTTGCTTTGGACGCGGAGTCGGATTTCTTTGAAACTATAGCTAAATTCCGTGCTGTACGCCGAATTTGGGCCAGAGTTGCCCGGGATATCTTCAAGGCTAAAACCAATCGGGCCATGCAGCTTAAAATAGGCATCAGGACCTCGGGATTATCTTTGCAGAGTCAGAAACCTTTGAACAATGCAGCTCGCGTAACACTACAAATTTTAAGCTGCGTTTTTGGCGGGGTAAACTCATTGGATGCCTCGAGCATTGATGAAGCAGTTGGTTTGCCAGGATATGAAGCAAGGATCTTTAACTTGGACACACAGCATATAATCACGCATGAAGCCAATATACCATTAGTTGCCGATCCTTTGGGAGGTTCATATTATCTGGAATGGATGACCGACAAAATGGAGCAGGAAACTCTAGATTATATGCGTGAAATCGAAGAGCGCGGTGGAATATTCGAGTGCCTTGACAGTGGTTGGCTTAACAATGTGATGGAGCAAAACAGGCTTAGGATACAAAGGGAAAAGGCAGAGGGGAAACGCCTTATAATCGGTGTTAATTCATTCCAGGGAGAAGAAGGACCCATAAACAAAGCCGTCAGAGGAAATGCTTATAAGGTTCCCAGCGAGGCCTTGCGTCAGGAGAGGGTCGATGAAGTCATCGCCTTCAAACAAAATAGAGATAAGCAAAAAG
>CAZUWK010000063.1:0-1982 GCA_964624185.1 uncultured Gammaproteobacteria bacterium
ATTTAGAATTTGTTTAGGATTTAGAGATTAGAATTTAGAATTTGTTTAAATATGGGTTAATTAGAATAATTAAAAATTATTTATTCTTTACTAGATACTTTTATTTATGACCACAGATTATTATCAAGTTTTAGGTTTGGAAAAGGGGGCTGGGCCCGAGGAAATTAAAAAAGCTTACCGAAGATTAGCTTTAAAATGGCACCCGGACAAAAACAAGTCAGCTGAAGCCGAAAAGCGCTTTAAAGAAATTAATCAAGCCTACGAGGTCTTATCCGATCCGCAAAAAAAACAGGCCTACGATCAATACGGGCAGGCGGCTTTTTCCGGCGGTTCTCCTTTTGGTCAAAACAGAGACCGGCAAGGACCCTTTACCTATAGTTATTCTTGGGGGGAAGGGGCGGATGATTTTTTTAGCGGTTTTTCCAACCCGTTTGATATTTTTGAATCTTTCTTTGGCGGTCAGTCGCCTTTTTCCCGCCAAGAACAGGCTCCCAATTATCAAATTACCCTCTCCTTAAAAGAAGCCATCACGGGGATAGAGAAAGAAGTGGAAATTAATGGTCAAAAAAAGACCATTAAAATCCCGCCTGGGGTTGATACCGGCTCACGCATTAGATTTAAAGATTTTTATTTAATCGTCCAAGTTCTTCCCGATGATAGCTTCTCCCGCCAGGGTAACGACCTAGTCACCACTAAAAAAATTAACTTTAAAACGGCTGTTTTAGGAGGAACGATTACCATCAATAACATTAACGATGAAGAAATTAAGTTTCGCATTCGACCGGGAACCGATTCCGGCAAAATCATTCGCCTGAGAGGCTACGGTGCCCCTAAAAGATCTGGTTCCGGTCGAGGTGATCTTTATGTTCGCCTGGAAATCAAAACACCCAAAAGGTTATCTCGAAAACAAAGGGAACAAATTAAAAATCTAGAAGTTTGAGTTTTTATTCTTGAGGTTTGCTGCCGATAAAAGAAACAATTTTGGCCTCATCTCTTAGGGCCTGGTACCAACTTTGGAATTTTTCGTTCATTTTATTCATTCTGATCGCCTCAAAGGCCTCATCGACTCGCCCCTCTTCGTCTTCGGCGATAATGGCTTCCTCATTATCAACCAGATATTGATCAATTTCCTCTTGGGTCACTTCAATGCCGGCCGATAATAATTCCTCGATAATAAATTGGCTTTCTATTTCCTCTCTCAAACCGGCCATGGTCATCCCCTGAAGGGTAAGGATTTCCTCTAGTGAATTATCAGGACCCAAGCTTTGCCTGATTTGGTCAATCTCTTGATCAATCTTAGTTTCATCAACTACCACCTGTTCTGTTTCGGCTTTTTGGGAAATTAACTGTTTATTAATTAATTGGTCTAAAACCTGAGCACCGTACTGCTCCTCCAGGGTTTGGTTATACTGCCAGCGCCAAATTGGCCGGCCATTAACGGTGGCCACCACTAACCACTGGCGTTTAAAATAAAATAAGCCTAATAAAAACAAAATAACCACCAAGACAATGGTGGTTGTTCTGGAAAAATGGGGTAATTTTTTAATGACTCTTGAATTTTTTTCGGTTTGCTTTCCCTTTGGGTTTTTGGCCAACTCTTTGGCCTTGACGGCGGTGGTTTTGGTCTTAACTTTAGCCATTAACAAGCATTGTATCACAAAAATTTTTTTAAGCAAAAGGGCATTTTATTTCTTTTAAAAAACAAAAAGCTGTAAGCCAACATTCTTATCCCTAGGTCTGAACCTACCAGACCCCAGGGGTCTGGTAGGTTCAGACCTGTAGAAAAACTCTAAAAAATGCCCCTAGCTAATTAACCAAAACCCGCAAATGACCCTAAAACAAAAACAAGATTGTCTTTCTTACACCTCCCCCCTCTCCACCTGTAAGGTGGAAACAATGTCATCCTGAGGCTGTTTTCTTTTTCTCGTCATCCTGGCCCTCTCTCTTCCCATCATCCTGGCCTCCTCTCTCCTCGTCATCCT
>CAZUWK010000064.1:0-1961 GCA_964624185.1 uncultured Gammaproteobacteria bacterium
TTTGATAAAAATATTTTTTTGCCAATTAATTATATTATCGAAAAACCAAATAGTGGTTCAAACCCCCACTCCTAAATATTCAAACTCCCAAGCGGCCAATTTTTGTTTATTTCAAGATTGGTCTTTGGCAAGTTTTTTCAAGAAGAAATTACCAAGGATCTTATTAATAAATCTTTGGTTTAAGACCAACCGCAAACCTTCACCAACTAAAAGGCTGGCCGCCGCCCCGGTAACGCCCCAACGGGAGGAAAAAACCACGGCCAGTAAAAAGATCAAGACAAAATGGCCAATCGCCCAGGGGGTAAATTTTTTTACCTTGGTGGAATTTTCGATGATGTTGGCCGCTAAAAAATTAAAAAACAGCAAAGGCAGAACTAGCCCCAAGATTTTTAGGGCCGGTACGGCCGGCAAATATCGGTCGCCGTAAACCAGGCTTATAAAAGGGTTACCCCAAAAAAAGAAAATAATTAAAGGGAATAAAGACAACCCCACGACTCCCAGGCTAATTTGATAATAGATTTTGGTTAATTTTTTCTTGTTTTGGATTAGTAACCGGGAAAAAGTTGGCGCTACCGCCAAAGAAACGGCCTGAGGAATTAGGACCCCGGCTTCTAAAAATTTCGACACCGAACCATAAATGCCGGCCCAATAATCACCCCTGGTTTGACCAATAGTAATTAGGGGAATGCGAAGATAAAAATTACCCAGAATTACTAAAATGGCGAAAAACCGGCATTCCTGCCAAACTAGACGAACAGCTTTTTTACTAAATCGGGGCTTCAGAGGCAGGTTTAGTTTTTGGGCTCGGATTAAAATGCCTAAAGTGGTTATTGCCTGGGCGGCTAAGTAGGCAATAAATAACCAAGCAACGCCAAACCCCAAAAGAACCGCCCCGATGCCTATTAGGGCGCCAAGAGCGGAAAAAAACAAGTTGGCCGCAATACCAGTACCCACTTCTTCCCTAGCATTTTGAAAAGAAGTAACCAAGTGGATAATATTGCTGGGCAAAAAAGTTAAGGAAAAAATCAGTAAAGAAACTAGTTTTTCTCCGGTTAGACCCAAAATTAACCCCAAGGCAATTGTTAGTAAAAAGGTAATTCCGGCTAGGGCAATTTTTAAGCCCAAAAGATCGCGAAAATAGTCTTCGACTTGGTCGAGATGGCGGGGCAGATTTTTTAAAATATAGCGCTCAATACCCAGGTCGGCTACCGGTAAAAAATTATAGACAAAACCCAATACCCAAACATAGATACCAAAATTTTCTACTGTCAAAGATCGGGCTAGAAAAATAAAGTAAGCAAAACCAATAGTCCGGCCGATAACCTGGCTAACGATTAAATAAAAACCGTTTCGGGCAATCTTTTTCTCCATTAGTTTTTATGATAGCACTTTACTCTTTTGCTTTTTCTAAGACGGCCAGCCAATCATCAAGGGTAATTTTATCCATCTCTTGGAAAGCCTTGTTGTTATTATTGTTTTTTTGTTGGCGATTGAAAATTTCCTCAAAGGTCCCACCCCCTTGGCAGGGGTTAAGATTTTTTTGATGAAGGCGCCAAAGAGAAGGAGACGATCTTTCTTTACTCATTAGTTTTTTTAAAAAAATAGCCAGCAAGAATTATTATAGCAGGAGACTATTTTTACACCCCCGGGGTGTTCTAGGCACAACACCCCCGGGGTGTAACCGGTGCTATACTAGATTTAATGATTAAAAAGCCTCTTTTCCTTTTAATTCTAGTTTTTTTTAGCTTTCTTTTTCTCTTTTGCTCCATTACCAACATTACCACTGTTCCCTTTCACGATTATGACGAAGCCCATCGGGCCGAAGGGGCGCGTAATATGCTCCAGGAGGGGTTTTTCTTGGCTCCTCTGGTAGGCAACCCCTATAGCAAAAATGCTAAAATTTCTCTTCCTTATCTTTTAGACGAAACCAAAACTGTTTATGCCCAAACCGGCCGGCCACC
>CAZUWK010000065.1:0-1960 GCA_964624185.1 uncultured Gammaproteobacteria bacterium
TGCAAGCCCGCAAGCGCATCGATGTGTTGCTGCGCGCCTGCGCCAGTCTGCCGCCCGAATACCAACCGCGCCTGTGGATCGTCGGGGACGGTCCGGCGCGCCCCGAACTGGAAGCCCTGGCGCAGCAGGTTTACCCGCCGGCGCAGTTTTTCGGCAGCCTTCACGGCGATGACCTGAAGCCTTTGCTGCAGGCAGCCGACCTGTTCGTTCTGCCGGGCAGCGGCGGGCTGGCGGTGCAGCAGGCGATGGCGAGCGCCCTGCCGGTGATTGTCGCCGAAGCCGACGGCACCCAGGATGACCTGGTGCGCCCTGAGAACGGCTGGCTGATCCCGCCGGGGGATGTCGGGGCATTGGTGGAGGCTCTGCATCGGGCGCTGCAGTCGACTGACCGTTTGCGCCGTATGGGCGAAGAATCATTCCGCATTGTGGCGGAGGAGATCAACCTCGAAGGTATGGTCGAGGTGTTCGGGCGCGCCATCCGCAGCGTTCTCCCCGGCGGCGCGGCGGGGCGGGAGGTTTAGGCGTGCACATTTTGCTGGTGGCTGACGGCAGAAGCCCGATCACCCGCCGCTGGCTGGAGGGGCTGCTGGCGATGCAGCACAGCGTCAGCCTGGCGTCGACCTTTCCCTGCGCTGCCCTGCCCGGCGTGAAGCAGACACACGTTCTACCGGTGGCGTTCGGGGCGCTCTCCGGCAGCCAGGTGGGGCGCACCCCGACCGGAGAACCGGGGATGACCCGCCGCTGGGTGGGACGCTTCCGCTCACTTTTCATGGGCTGGCGTTACGCCCTGGGTCCATTGACGATTCCCTTTTACACCGCCGCGCTGCGTCGAATAGTTGAGGATGATCCGCCTGACCTGGTTCACGCCCTGCGCATTCCCTTCGAGGGGATGCTGGCGGCGCAGCTTCCTGAAGGCATCCCGCTGGCGGTTTCCATCTGGGGCAACGACCTGACCCTGCATGCCCGTGGCTCGGCGGGCATGCGAAGGCTGACCCTGCGCACGTTGCGGCGCGCCGACGGGCTGCTGGCTGATGCGCGCCGCGATCTGCGCCTCGGCGTGCAGTGGGGTTTCGATCCGCAAAAACCGAGTGCAGCGCTTCCCGGCGGCGGAGGCATCGACCTGGCAGAGATTGACCGCGTTCGCGGCGACCCCGCTCTGGCGCTGCCGCTCGACCTCTCCGAAGACACGCCGCTGGTGGTCAACCCGCGCGGCTTTCGTCCCGGCAGCGTGCGCAATGACACGTTTTTCAAAGCCATACCGCTGGTTCTACAACAAAATCCTCGCGCCATGTTCGTGTGCACCGGCATGGCGGGGCAGGTGGAAGCGATGCGCTGGATCGAAATGCTCCGGCTGGAGCAGAATGTTCGCCTGCTGCCCTTCCTGCCGCAGAATGTTCTGTGGAAGCTGTTCATGCGGGCGGATGTGTCTGTTTCCATCAGCAGCCACGACGGCACGCCGAACTCGTTCCTGGAAGCGATCGCCTGCGGCGCCTTCCCGGTCACCGGCGACATCGAATCGCTGCGCGAGTGGATCACACCCGGCGTGAACGGTCTTCTGGTCGAACCCGGTGATCCTGAACAGGCGGCTGAGGCGATCTTGCTTGCCCTGGCGCGCCCTCGATTGCGAAACGCAGCCGCCGAAACCAATCGGGCGCTCATAACGCAACGTGCAGAGGTCGGCGTGGTGCGTTCGCAGCTCGGAGGTTTTTATAACCGGATTCCTCGTCGCCGGATCGGTCAATGAGAGACAATTGACAAATAACCCCACATCCCGTGTAAAAATAGCCAATATTTCAATAAATTGAAGCCATAATCGCCACTTTATACCCACTTTGGATGGATATTGGGACTTGTCGTTAGAATCAAAGTTTCATTAGCCGGGTTAAAAACATTTCCAACGACAGATTTTTTGCAATGGGGTGTAAAAATTGCGCTCGATGGAGGAGATGGTGCTAAAATT
>CAZUWK010000066.1:0-1731 GCA_964624185.1 uncultured Gammaproteobacteria bacterium
TCCAGCGGTTTTTCGGCCTGCCAAACGTTGCGACCGACAATTAACCCGTCGGCTCCGGCCTCCATTACTTCTTCGGCAAAGCCAAAAAAATCTTTTTGATCGGCCTTTGCCCCTCCTTGAACAGTTACTTTAGCCCGACCGGCCGCCTTAACTACCCAAGAGAAACTTTTGGAATCACCAGTATAGGGTAACTTAACCACTTCGGCTCCCATTTCTAAGGCTAATCTAGCCGCATAAGATAAAATTTCCCGACTATATTCTCTCCCTCTAACCGCTTGCCCCCGCGGATACATCCAGCCAATCAGAGGAATTCCAGCCTGATCGGCTTCCCGGCCAATCTTAGCAAACTGACTCATCATTTTCTTCTCGTGTCGACTGCCAACATAAACAGTGTAGCCAACCGCTTTTGCTCCCAAGGCCACCGCCTCATCGACTTGGCACAATTGAGGCGAATAGGGTTCTTCTTCCAAAAGATTAGTCTTGCCATTAAGCTTAATAATTAGGGGAACTTGGTATTTTTGGGTTTGGTAGTAGCGCTCGGCGATCCCTTTTTGTAAAACAACGCCAGTAAAATAACCGCTATTAGCTAAAGCCAAAATTCTTTCAGGGTCGATATTACTTTTATCAAAATTAGCTGTCCCGTGCTCCATGCCATGATCGTAAGCAAGAATTAAAAACCGCCCCTTTCGGCTAATCGCTGACAAATTATTTTTATCCATAAATTCAAAAAAAATAACTATTCTTTTAAAAATTGCCGCACCTCTTTTTCTAGATTATCCCTAGTTAGACCATATTTTTGGTAAAGATCTTCCGGCCCTCGGGCCGACTCGCCAAAACAATCAGGAATACCAACCCTTTTCATTGGTACCGGACAAGCAGTAGATAAAGCTTCTGCTACCGCCGACCCCAAGCCGCCGATAATAGAGTGTTCTTCAACTGTGACTACTCGACCAGTTTTTTTAGCCGAGCTGATAATGGTCTTTTCATCAAGAGGTTTTATGGTAGCACAATTGATTAATTCGATGTCAAGTTTTGCGGTCCAACCCAAAAGACGAGAAATAATCGGGCCCGTGGCAATAAGAGTGGCTTTTTTTCCAGGATGCAATATTTTGGCTTTGCCAATAACAAAATTTTCCTCCTGGCCCACTGGAGCAGTTTTATCACGGCTAATCCTAATATAAACCGGACCCTGATAGTCGGCGGCGGCAAAAACCGCCGCTCGAGTCTGGTTAGCATCGGCCGGAGATAAAACCACCATCTCGGGTAAAGCTCGCATTAGAGCTAAATCCTCTATTGATTGAGCGCTGGCCCCATCACCGGCATTAGAAAAACCCAAATGGGAGCCAATCAGTTTCACGTTAGCCTTATTTTGGCAAATAGACACCCTAATCTGATCAAAGGCTCGCCCCGGAATAAAAACCGCAAAAGAAGATAAAAAAGGAATAAACCCTTCCAGGGCCAAACCGGCGGCAATACCAACCGCATTTTGTTCAGCCACTCCTAAGTTAAAAAACCGGCCCTCTGCCAGTTTTGAAGCCAGCTTTTCTATTCTGGTCGATGAGGCCAAGTCCGGGCTTAGAGCTAAAACTCGCCTATCTTTTTCGGCCAATTCCAATAAGGCCTCACCATAAGCATCTCGTTGTGATTTTAAAGAAACCATACCTTATTAAAATTTTTAATAAATTTTATTGTTAGATTGCTACATTGCTAAATTGCTATTTTGCTCTTGAG
>CAZUWK010000067.1:0-1729 GCA_964624185.1 uncultured Gammaproteobacteria bacterium
AAATCCGGCAAGTAGGCCAAATTTGGACTGACCAACACCCCCAATTTCCCCAATCACTAAGAATTGACCTCATTGCTATTTTAGGAAATAAAATAAAGCACTATAAAAATATTGGCCAGTTCTAACGGGGAACCAAAAAAACTAACAACTCTATAAATTACTCTAATTAACCTAATTATTCTAATTACTCTAATGAAGCCCCAAAATACTAAATACCCAATTAGATTTTGAAAATTGGGAATTGGGATTTATTTAGGTTAATTAGGTCAATTAGGTCAATTAGAACAATTAGAAATTAACCACATGGTTTCTTACCAGCCTCCCCAAAAAATCCTTGATTCCTATGCTGATGTTTTAATTAACTTCGCTCTTAACCAGGGGCAGGGGATTGGCAAGGATGAGGTGGTTTTTTTACAAGTCCCGGAATGCGCCAAACCCATGTTGATATCCCTAAGAAGAGTTATTTTGGCCGCCAGGGCCCACGCCATCATCCAATATCTTCCTGACCATATGGGCCGAGAGTTCTATCAGTTAGCCAGCCGAAAGCAATTAGAATTTTTTCCGGAAAAATATCTTAAAGGCATTGTTAGCCAAGTCGACCACTTTGTTAGCCTCATTGCCGATACCGATAAACATGAGCTGGAAGGAGTTGACCCAACCAAAATCATGACTCGGGCCAAGGCTTTTGCCCCCTACAAAAAATGGCGGGAGGAAAAAGAAAATCAGGGTCGATTAACTTGGACGCTGGGCCTTTATGGCACGCCGGCCATGGCCCAAGAGGTCGGCCTCACACCAAAAGAATACTGGCAGCAAATTATTAAAGCCTGTTTTCTGGATTATGATCAGCCGATTAAAAAATGGCAAAAGGTAGCTTGCGAAATAAACCGCATTAAGAATCAGCTCAATAGGCTGGATATTGACTCTGTTCGTGTTCAGGCCGAAAAAACCGATCTTGTTATTGGTTTAGGCCAAAAAAGGCAGTGGTTGGGCGGCAGTGGCAATAACATCCCCAGTTTTGAGGTTTTTACTAGCCCGGATTTTAGCTATACTCAAGGAAAAATCGCTTTTAACCAACCCCTTTATATTTTCGGCCATTTAGTTGAGGGGGTTTATTTGGAGTTTAACCAGGGCAAAGTCATTAAAGCCAAAGCCAAAAAGGGTGAGGAACTACTGACCGAAATGATTAAAGTTGCCGGAGCCAATCAAATTGGAGAATTTTCCCTAACTGATGGCCGACTATCGCGAATCACCAAATTTATGGGCGAAACCCTTTACGATGAAAACCAGGGCGGAGAGCAGGGCAATTGTCACCTTGCTCTTGGATCAGCCTATAAAGATTGCTATCGAGGCAGAAAAGAATTACTTTCAGACCAAGATTGGCAAAACTTGGGCTTTAATGATTCGGTTATTCATACCGACATTGTTAGCACTACCAAAAGAATTGTTACCGCCAAGTTAAAAAATGGCATCCAAAAAGTAATTTATCAAAACGGCCAATTTACCATTTAGGTTTAGGCTTCTATTTTCATTGCTTTTCGTTTCTTATTTGTTCCCCGCTTCTCATTGTGCCCATAAAATGCCAACCAAAGCCTTAACCAAAAAGCCGTTTTTTCTTTTTTCTCAAGCTATAAGCTCTTTGATAAATACTTTACCGTATTTATCAAGAAAAGAAATAAATTGTTTTTTATTCCCTTATTTGGCAATATAAATACTTTACCGTATTTATAAA
>CAZUWK010000068.1:0-1698 GCA_964624185.1 uncultured Gammaproteobacteria bacterium
GGAGAAGAATCCCTTTCACCCTCCCGTAGATTCCCCTAATTTCCCGTACTTTCCCTTCGTTTCCCATATTCTTCCCTAATTTCCCATAACCTCCCGTAGATTCCCCTAATTTCCCGTATCTTCCCATATTCTCCCCGTCGTCCCGGCTCTCCTTTTCTCCGTCTTCACTTCCCCTCGTCATCCTGAATCGCCCCCTCCCTCCGTCATCCCAAACCCCACCCCTTCGTTATTCTAAAGCCTTTTTTGTTTCGTCATTCTGACTTTTGTTTTTCTTTTTTCGTCATTCTGAGAGAGCCTCAAGCGACCGAAGAAGCCCATTTTACTCCCCTCCGTCATTCTGAGGGTACTCCCGAAGAATCCCATTGTTTTTGGCTTTTAACTTTTAACTGTCAACTGCTAAAATAAAGGTATGGCCAAAACTAAAACCGTCTTTGTTTGTCAGCAGTGTGGCTATCAATCGCCAAAATGGCAAGGACGTTGTCCGGGTTGTGATCAATGGAATAGCCTAGAAGAAACTAGTCTTACTGTTAGTGCCGGCAGTAGAGCTTCTTCGGTAAAAGCAAAAGTTTTGACTTTTGCTCAGATTAAAAATCAGGAAAAGACTAGAGTCAGAAGTAACATTAATGAGCTCGATCGGGTTTTGGGGGGTGGGGTAGTACCTGGTTCGGTAGTCTTGTTGGCTGGAGAGCCCGGCATTGGCAAGTCGACCCTTTTATTACAGCTTTCAGACTCTTTTGCTAATAAATCAGTTTGTTATGTTTGCGGAGAGGAATCGCCAGAGCAAATTAAGATAAGAGCTAATCGCCTTAGAGTTAAAGGAGATAAGTTAAAGTTAATATCGGCCGTTGATGTTGATGAAATAATTGCTACTCTGGCCGACTTTGGGGAGGGTAGTTTTGTTGTTGTTGACTCAATCCAAACTCTTACCACTCAAGACTTAACTGGCGCCGCCGGATCGATTGGTCAGGTGAGAGAAACAGCCTCGCGTTTAATTAATTTTGCCAAGAGGCACAACATGTCGATGTTTTTGGTTGGTCATGTCACTAAATCGGGGGCGATTGCCGGACCCAAAGTGCTAGAGCATGCGGTGGACACTGTTATTTATTTTGAAGGTGATCAATATAGCCAGTTAAGGCTATTGCGTTCGGTAAAAAATCGTTTTGGGGCTACCGGAGAAGTGGGTGTATTTATGATGACCTCTTCTGGCCTGGAGCCAGTCGGCAACCCCAGTAAATTATTTCTCTCGGCTAATCAACAGCCGATAGCCGGAGTAGTTAAAACGGTTCTTTTGAAAGGGACAAGGCCGTTAATTTTAGAGGTTCAGTCTTTGGTAACCCAAACGAATATGGCTTATCCTAGGAGGTTGGCTAAGGGTATGAGTCGAAATAAACTAGAGCTTCATGCCGCTGTTTTGCAAAAGCACTTGAAAATGCCTCTTTATAATCAAGATGTTATTCTTAATGTTGCCGGTGGTATTAAAAGTGAAGAACCGGCGATAGATTTAGCCTCCTGTTTGGCGATTTGGTCTTCTTATAATAATAAAGCGATTGATCCAGGCGTGGTTGTTTTTGGAGAAATTGGTTTGTTGGGGGAAATAAGATCAACTTCTCAAGAAGAAAGACGAATTGAAGAGGCCCAAAGATTGGGTTATCAAAAAATTATTTCTTCTCAAAATGCCGCCAACCTTCTTGAGGCGAT
>CAZUWK010000069.1:0-1680 GCA_964624185.1 uncultured Gammaproteobacteria bacterium
ATGAGGGAATATTTCATCTGGTTGGTTCAGAGAGCCTATCTCCTTATCAACTAGCCCAAAAAGTAGCCAAAACTTTTAGTTTTGATCCTGACTTAATTAAAAAAGGCAGTTTGGCAGAATATCAAAAGACTTTGCCCAAAAATTCTCGTTATTGGCAAAAAAGCTTGGCTCTTAGTAATCAAAAAATTTCTGCTTTAGGAGTGGCCATGTCTGGTGTGGATCAGGGTTTATTAAAAATGAAAAAACAACTCGGCTAGATTTTCGACTGGGTTCTGACTCTTCGCCAGTTTTCCCAAACAAAAATGAGAACCCCTAGAGCCAAAAAAAGCTCAAAAACCTCTTGATCGTAGGGGGTAACCCAATCGCGAATAAACAAATGATTAGACTTAAGCCAAATTAGGGTATCTCGACCAACATGGTCAATTGTTGAGATTGGCAATTTGGCCAAAAGCTCGATTAGCGGTTCTTTAATATAATCGAAGAAAAAATAGAAAATAAATACTGGTAGAAAATAGAGTTGGGTAATTGGCTGGGGTAAAAATAATAGGTGGTTATCGCTTTTTTTTAGGTTAGGATACTTTTTTAATAAGGGTTTAGCTAAGTAGTAGGCAAAAGCGCCAAAAAATCCAGTCAGTATGTAACCAAGGTGGAGCAGGTCTTGAATGGGCCCTAAATTATGAATGCTGATTTCTTCTTGTCTGTTATATTGGGAAAAAAAGTCGGGATTTTCTAGGTTAAAAATTCGTTGTCCCCAGGAAATTTCTTCCCCGGCAACGAAGAAAAGCGCCAAAGAAAATAGCAGGTAAAAAAGAGCAAGTTTTTTTTGCCTGTTTTTTAAAAAATTGCCAGCAAGCATTGCCGCCAAGACAGCGGCCGATAAGTAAAAAAGGGCTTGAAGATATTCGACTAGGCCATCCTCTTGAATAAGAATAAAATATTCTTGTTTGTTGATAATTCTAAAAATAAAAAAAGCAAGCAACAAGAAAACAGGCAGCCAAAAAACTATCTTTTCGGATTTAGAGGAAAGACAGTTTTTTCCAAACTTTTTCAGGACCATTTTTTATTTTAATAAGTCAGGCCGATTTTTTTTGGTAATTTTTTTGGCCTGTTGTTTTTGCCAGAGAGCGATTTTTTGGTGGTCGCCCGACAGAAGAATCCGAGGGACCCTTTTTCTTAAAAAAACTTCCGGCCTAGTGTATTGAGGGTACTCAAGAAAAACCCCCTTGTCAATTTCGGAAAACGATTCTTTTTGAGTGGCTTCTGGTTTTTTTAAAACTCCAGGAATTAATCGAGTAACGGCATCGGCGATGGCCATGGCGGCAATTTCGCCGCCGGTTAGAATATAATCGCCGATAGAGATTTCTTCGTCAACAAATTGGCGGATTCGTTCATCAAAGCCTTCGTAGTGGCCGCAAATAAGCATAATCTCTTCAAGCTGGGATAATTCTTGAGCTAAAGCCTGATTAAAGGTTTTTCCCCGAGGAGAGAGAAGAAAGACTTTTAGTTTTTCGTTTTTGCCCTTAATGTCTTTTATAGCTTGATAAACTGGTTCTATTTTTAATATCATTCCCGCCCCCCCGCCATAGGGTCGATCATCAACGGTGCCGTGTTTGTCGGTAGCCCAGTTTCGCAAATTATAAATTTTGATTGTCGCCAGGCCTTTTTTTTGAGCTCTTTTTA
>CAZUWK010000070.1:0-1666 GCA_964624185.1 uncultured Gammaproteobacteria bacterium
TCAAATTGTTTGTAATTTGAAATTTGATTCATTGTTATTTGTTTAGAGTTTAGGATTTAGAGATTAGAGTTTAGGTTACTATTTTGTTGTTGGCGCGGGCTAAAGCCCGCTACTTCGAAAAAAACGGACTAGCGAGCTTTAGCTCGCGCTTCCTCCTCTTTTCCGTCATCCTGAGGTCGCTTCAGGCGACCGAAGGATCCCATCCTTACGACAAACAATATAGCAATCTAACAATATAACAATTTAGCAATGTAACAATTAATTCTTATTTCGAATTTTGAGTTGGCGCTTGGTTGTTGGGTTTTCATTAGGTTAATTAGAAATTAGAATAATTAGAATAATTTAATTTGTTAACTTTGCCTATAAATCCACACCTTAACCCCAACATAGCCTTTTCTGGTTAGGGCCGGTCTTTCGGTATAGTCAATATCCGCCCTAATGGTGCTGGTGGGCACCTTACCGGCGGAATACTTTTCCACTCGACCAATCTTGGCTCCATCAATTCTACCAGAAAGGCGAACCTTTATTCCTTCGGCCCCGGCATTCATCACCTGTTCCAGCTCTCGGCGCATAATCCGCCGATGAGGCATCCGGTTTTCTAACTGCTCGGCGATTCTTTGGGCCACAAAGGCCGCCGATAAATTTGGCTCTTTAACTTCTTCTATCCTAATTTCCAAGTTTTTCTGGGGCTGATCCAAAGAAACAATTTCACAAAGTTCATTCTTCAAAATTTCCAAGTTCTTGCCGCCTCGACCAATAACCACCCCTGGTCTGGTCACCATTAAGATAATCTTCATTCTATTGAATGAGCGCTCAATATTAACCGCCGTTAAGCCGGCTGAAGCTAATTTCCCACGCAAAAAACGCCGGATTTTTACATCTTCCAAAAGCCTGGCCCGATACAGTTTTTTATCGTCTACCGCCCAAGATGACCGCCAATTACCACCGGCGGCCAATCGATAGGCATAAGGATTAACTTTTTGACCCATACTTTATTCAAATTCTAAATTCTAATCTCTAAATCCTAAACAAATTCTAAAGACTAAATTACAAATTTTAAACGATTGTTTTAAATTTTCTAATTAATTTTTAATGATTTAATATTTGAAATCTATTGTTAAATTGTTTAATGGTTAAATTGTTAGCGCGCGGTACCTGTCCGCCTCTGGTGGAAAGCCCGCTACTCCATTTACTTTTTACTTTTTACTCTTTTTCTTGCTAGTAGCTTTTTTAGTTTTTGTTTTGGTTTTACTGGTTTTCTCTTTTTTACTTGGCGTTTTTTTGGTATTTTTCTTCTTCTTTTCCTCTTTCTCTTCCAAAACCACCCTCAAATGAGACAATCTTTTTTGAATCGTCCCGCCATTAAAGCGAGCCCCATGAGAATAATCTAGGCGTTTATAACGAGCCCCCTCATCAACAATTATCTGAGCAAGAAACAGGTTTTCTTCACCCAAATTAAAGTTATTAGTGGCGTTAGCCGAAGCCGAAACGACCACTTTTCTTAAAATCTTGGCCCCTTTTTGAGGCAGATGATCCAAAATCGTTAGCGCTTCTTCCAACTTTTTGCCTCGAACCACATCAGCGGCTAGTCTTAATTTTCTCGGCGATATTGGTAAATGTTTTCCTTCTGCTCTTACTTGAACCATACTTTATTTAATTTCTAAAT
>CAZUWK010000071.1:0-1666 GCA_964624185.1 uncultured Gammaproteobacteria bacterium
GTAAATATGTTCGTGACTGGCTTTATGTTGAAGATCATATTCGGGCGATTGAGGCGGTTTTGGTTAAGGGAAAACCTGGGCAAACCTATTGTGTTGGCGGTTTGAAAAAAGACGTTAATAATTTGATACTAGCCAAAACCATTTTAAAAATTATGGGTAAAGAGCCTAAAAGTTGGTTAGAATTTGTTCCTGATCGAGCCGGTCACGACCGGCGTTATGCCGTTTCTTGGCAAAAAATAAATCGCGATTTAGGCTGGGAGCCAAAATATAATTTAGAAGAGGGCCTGAGAGCGACCGTTTCTTGGTATCAAAACAACCAGGCTTGGTGGCAAAACAAGAAAAAAGAAGCTGAAGATTTTTATCAAAAACTGGCTAAAAAATAATGGAATTTACCCACTTTAAAATTGACGGTTTAGTTTTAGTGACCCCCAAGGTTTTTGGTGATGAGCGGGGTTTTTTTATGGAGACTTATAACAAAAAAGAGTTTTTTCAGAATGGCATTAGGGTTAATTTTGTTCAAAGTAATCATTCGCGATCAACCAAGGGGGTTTTGCGGGGGCTTCATTTTCAAAAAGGCCAATTTGCTCAAGATAAACTGGTTTGGGTGGTCCGGGGCCGGGTTTTTGATGTTGCCGTTGATTTACGGCCCGACTCGACCACTTTTGGTCAATGGCAGGGGGTGGAGTTGTCAGAAGAAAATAAACGGCTCTTTTTTATTCCCAAAGGTTTTGCTCATGGTTTTTTAACTTTGTCAGGCCTGGTTGATTTTTGCTATCAAGTCAGCAATTTTTATCAACCCGACTCGGAGGGGGGAATAGTTTGGAACGATTCTGACATTAATATTATTTGGCCCAAACTAGAAAAGTTAATCATTTCCGAAAAAGATCAAAAATTACCCCGCTTTTCCGAAATTAAAAAAAGCCTGACTTGGTAATTTCAGTTAAGATTTGGGTGAATACTTCTTAAGTATGATAAAAATGAAGAAAATAAAAGTTATCGGTACCGGCTTATCGGGTTTAGTTGGCTCACGAATTGTTGAACTATTAGTCAATCGTTATCAGTTTGTTGATTTTTCTTTAGCCACGGGAATCGATATATTAAATAATAGTCTTTTAGAAGAAGCCTTTGGTAAGCATCAAGATGCTAAAGCAGTATTGCACTTGGCCGCTTTTACCGATACTGCCAAGGCCCATGACCAAAAAGGGGATAAAAAAGGCTTGTGTTATCAGCTTAATGTTATTGGCACTAAAAACATTATTGCTCAATGCCAAAAATATGGCCAGCGCCTAATTCATTTTTCGACCGATTTTGTTTTTTCCGGTCAAAAAGATGGGGTTTATACCGAAGACGACCAGCCGGATCCAATTGACTGGTATGGTCAAACAAAATTTGAGGCCGAAAGAGCCGTTTTGGCCGCCGGTTTACCGGCCGTTATTGCCCGGATTGCCTTTCCCTATCGGGCCCAATTTGCCCTTAAACAGGATTTAGTTAGAAAGATTATAAGCGGTTTAGAGAATAACAATCTTTATCCGATGTTTGCCGACCAAATTATCACCCCCACTTTTATTGACGATATTGCCCTGGGGGTTGACTATTTTTTATCTGGAGCCGATGAGGGAATATTTCATCTGGTTGGTTCAGAGAGCCTATCTCCTTATCAACTAGC
>CAZUWK010000072.1:0-1607 GCA_964624185.1 uncultured Gammaproteobacteria bacterium
GTTACTTTTTTAAGATGGCCTGGCGCGGTTTTGGTCTTATCTTGATTTTTGCTTGACATGTTGGACATAATAAGATTAATCATGGGGGAGAATAAGAACCATAGACTGCGTGTCTATGAGCGACGCCTCCCATTTTTTACCCCTCTTCCCCTTTTATTAACTTTCTGTATTCACAAAACTCACATTTCGGATCAGGATCGGGGATATTATCTGAATCCAGGCACTCTTTCATTTTATAAATTGTCGGCTCTACCCAAGAATCATCGCCCTCGTGGGCAATAATTTGCAATTCAAATTCTAACCTAGCGTCGAACTTGGGCCGGTTTTTAGAAGCATTAGCATAAACAAAATAGCCGGTGTTGTTCACGGCAAAACCCATTTGTCTAAAAATCCATTGGTAAACCTCCATTTGTTTTTTGTAGCCTTGCTTGTATTCATCATCCAGAGAAATTTCACTTGCGGTGCTAGTTGATTTATAGTCAACAATTAATAATTCTTCTTTTTTGTTAATCCAAACATCATCAATAATGCCGCAGATTTTTAGGTTGGTTGGCTCATGAATTACCGAGGCCCCCTCATAATGGTAAATATCATCTCGCCAGATGGGCAAATCGGGGTGGGAAAAAGGAATGGCATCAATGCCATAGCGAACCATTAATTCGTGTCTTTCCCCATTTTTACGCAGTAAGTCAAACTCGTTTTTTAGAAGAGCATCAACGGCGGAGTTTAGGGCAAAGCCGGGCATGGACGGCCGGCCCAAGCCCAAGCGCCGGTCCAGGTAAAAACACCGTGGGCATTCCAAAAATAGGTCAATTTTTGACCGGCTAATAGAAAACGGTTCCCCACTCCCCGGTTGATAAAGATTTCTTTGTCTTTGGTGGTATTTATTCATGTTAAAGGCTTAATAAAAACTAATTTTCAGGGTTTGGCTGATATTGTCTATATAAAACTATGTAAGGAATTTTGTCGAGTTTTATATATTTGAACATCCAATAGTTGGCCCTTCTTGCCTTTTCTGATAATTTATATTTTTGGATATTCCCCTTAGCGATAAATGGGTAAAATCTTATTTCCTGATTTAAGCCTCCGTTTTTCGCTTTCCACTTAAAGTTTACTATTAATGGTGGTGTTAAGTAACCGGCTTTCAGCACTTTTTCATATATTGCCCAACCTGCCCCAAAAATAGATGATTTTGGTTTGCTTCTAACAGTTTTTATTTGTGCCCTAAACAAACATCGAGAACATTGAACATCATACATGGGGAAACCCTCTGGGAGTAATATGAGTCTAGCTAAACAATTAGGGCAACGAACATGCTCTATTACTTCTTTTTCGCCTATTGCCCCTGTTTGTTTTTTAGTTGGTTTATTCATTTTCGCCTGTCCAGTCTTTAGCTAATAGCTCGGTCTGTTCTAAGACTATTCTGGTTGCGCCCTCCTGTTTGTTTATTAAATATTTGTTTTTAGGATGATTATAATTTCAATTTCCCAGAGTTGATTTTGAAAAGTAAATCAGAATCAATCCCTGGAGAATGGTAAAGAATAATTGTAAAAAGTGGTAGATAAAAATAAAAGACTTATATTTTCGATAAATATTTGGTTCGTTAT